>NZ_JAIVFV010000029.1 GCF_020829445.1 Nostoc sp. CHAB 5836 | reverse complement strand
TCTGTGCTACGGTAGTTCTACTTTTTCGATTTCACCGATAATCAGTGACATGGAAAAAGTTTTTGCCAAAAAGCTAGGCTTTGGTCATATCAAGAGAGCCAAGTTCTTAATTTTGGATAAAGTCGAGGTAAGAGGATGTTTTAAAAGTCCTCTGGTCGGTAGCAAAACGTTTTAGATCCCCCTAAATCCCCCGATAAATTGGGGGACTTTGATTCTTCTCCCTTTTTTAAGGGGGGTTAGGAGGAATCTAGAAGTGCCTAAAATTAATTACAGCCGACCACTTTTAAAACAATACAGTTCAGTTAAGCATTTCTTCCTTCTCTCTTCTCTTCCTTTGCGTCCTTTGCGGCCTTTGCGGTTCGTTAAAAAAACTGACTTTTACTGAGAGTTTTAGCCTTAACTGAACCGTATTGACTATTAAAACATCCTCTAAGTAAATTTTATTTGCGATTTTCGCGCCGCCACTTACACCGCACTAAGCGAATTTCATCAAAACTGTAACTTTCACCTAGTTGTTCTTTGATGGGAGTGAGGGAAATGTCACCGAGTACTTCTAAAACTTGCCAAATTTTTTGTTGATGTTCTATAGGTACTAATTGATTTAAATCAACTGACTGATTTTTCTCAATGAGTTTTTCTAGATGACTGCTAACTGTTGCTGGACTAAGGTTCCGCTTTTGGGCAATTTGAGCAATATTTAAACCTTGTTGATGCAATTGTAATGTCTGTAATTCTGTGTAAGAAGATGAGCTAGGAGAAGATACATAATTATTATTCACCGATTTATTTTGCAAACCTTTTTCTTGGCGGTAAGCGCGAATTTCTGTAATAAACTTTTCGCCATATTGAGCGAGTTTGTGACTACCTACACCAGAAAGTTTGGCAAATTCAGCTAGGTTTTGGGGTTGTACCTGTACCATCAATTTTAAAGTGGAATCGTGGAAGATGACGTAAGGTGGTACAGATTGCTCATCAGCTAATTGTTTACGTAGCGATCGCAACTTCTGTAATAATATTTCTGCAACTTCTGCTTTTTCACTTCCCTGTTCCCAGGTAATCTTTTGGACTGTGGTTACAGCTAGCGCAACTGTGCGTTGTTTTCGCATTACTTCCCAACTTAAAGCATTTAGTTTTAAAACTGAGTAACCATCGCTAGTTTGTTCTATTAACCCTTGATGTAATAGCGATCGCCCCAACATTCGCCATTCATCTAGAGTTCTATCTTTACCAATACCATAGGTAGAAAGTTTATCGTGTTCGTACTGGATAATTTTGTCTTTTTTTGCTCCCCGCAACACATCAATTATGTGTAGCATCCCAAATCTTTCTTTGCAACGCGCCACACAAGATAAAAACTTCATAGCTTCAATTGTCCAATCTTGCATGGGTTTGGGATGACGACAATTGTCACAGTTCCCGCAATTCCCAGGAAACCTTTCGCCAAAATAACCCAGTTGAATCGTTCGCCGACAATCAGTGCCTTCAGCGTAATCGATCATTTGCCGCAGTTGTTGTTTAGCAATCAACTGTTCTTGAGGGTCAGTTTTTTGATCAATGCTCCATTCAATTGTTTTAACATCACCAAAACTGAAAAATATTGTACACCGAGATGGTTCTCCATCTCTACCTGCTCTACCCGATTCTTGATAATAACTTTCGATATTCCTGGGCATATCAAAGTGAACTACCAACCGCACATCGGGTTTATTAATTCCCATCCCGAAGGCGACTGTTGCCACCATAACCCGGACATCATCTCGAATAAATCGCGTTTGATTACTACTACGTTCCTCGTCAGTTAATCCGGCGTGATAAGGTAGAACAATAACTTGATCATTTTGCAGTTTAAAAGTGAGTTCATCAACTTTTTTGCGAGTTAAAGAATAAATAATTGTCGAACCTTCAGTTTCTCGAATTAGTTCTAACAATTCAGCGTAAGCATATTTAGTTTTAGGACGAACTTCGTAATAAAGATTTTCCCGGTTAAAACTAGCAAGATGGATGCTAGGTTGCTTCAGCCCTAATTGTTGAATTATGTCACTGCGGACGCGATCGGTCGCTGTGGCGGTGAGGGCGACCGTAGGAACATCAGGATAGCGTTTCCGCAGAGATTTTAACTGGCGATATTCTGGACGAAAATCGTGTCCCCATTCCGAAACGCAGTGCGCTTCATCAATAGCAAAGCTAGAAATACCGATTTTTTCTTTAACTAAATCAAGAAATGGGAGAAACCTCTCACTCAAAAGACGTTCAGGGGCGACGTAGAGTAATTTTACTTTCCCGTTAAGGATGGCTTCTTCCCGCGATCGCACTTGGTAAGGATTCAAACTGCTATTGAGAAATGTGGCGTTAATATTATTATTTCGCAGTGCTTCTACTTGGTCTTGCATCAAAGCAATTAACGGCGACACCACCACCGTTAGTCCATTTTTTAACAACGCTGGTAGCTGAAAACACAGAGATTTGCCCCCACCAGTCGGCATCACAACCATTAAATCTCGATTTTGCAGCGCATCTTCGATAATTTGCCGTTGTCCGGGGCGGAATTGGTCATAACCGAAGTGATATTTTAGCGCTTGTTCGAGATGGGCATACTGAAGCATAGCGATCGCTTTTTCGGTGGCTGTCTGCGTGAGTAGTTATTGAAGATATCAGGATTTTAACTCACATCTCCAGCACCTTTAGTCAGACTTGCGTTTCTTTAGGGCGATCGCAATTGTCTTACAGCTATTTTCAGGTAACTAGACCTTGCGGTAGAGGCACAAGATCTTGCATCGCTACGACTCTCACGTAGAGAATGGGGAAAACTCAAAACCTCTCTCCTAAAAAGAGAGAGGTCAAAATATTAAGTTGCACATCGCGTTATCTATTTCTATAAGCAATTTACCGATTCTGCGGCTTTCTTCCACGACACTCGCTGCAAACCTTTGCATAATAGAAATCGAAATTAAGCTATGAGATATTGTGAGCTTTTGGTCTTCTGGCTCATCAAGTAGATAAAGGGGATCACTTTTGTTTATTCACTAAGTACCTTGGCGCGAAAAAACTCAAGTATGTTACGAAACGTAAATAAGCTTAAAACCCTTACTAATGACAAATGACCAATGACCAATGACCAATGACAACCTTAGCCAGTTAACTTTAATTGCGCCGACCTACTTAATCAAAGTAATAATGCTTTTTTACGTCCGTTGTAATTTCCCATGTGCAAGACACGCCAGCAGCAAAAATTACCAAATCGCCTTTACCCATTTGCACTGGTTGTCCACCATCAGGAGTAACAACTACATTACCTTCCAAAAAGTAGCAAGTTTCTTGAGAATCATAAGTCCAAGGAAATTTTGAAACTTCTCTTTTCCAAATTTCCCATTTATGGACACCCAATTCATTGAGACGTTCTTGACTGGGTTGATGCTCAATTTTAATTTCCATATTGTGTTTTCTCTAGTTATGTTCAGCAGTAGGATTGAATATCCTCCCCACATTGATCTACTAGATAACACAAAGCCCGAAAACGCAAGTAGACAAGCTCGTCATAAAGCGGATTGAGTTTGCACATTGGCGGAATGTGGCATATTGTGCGACCAAAAAGCATGATATCGCGCTCGAATGGACACTGGGCGGGAATCAGTTTAGCAATAAATTTGGCCAATTTCCGATTCTGAATCTCAATTTTGTCGAGCCATTGACGCAATGGTTGCAGTAAATCTAATTTAGGTTTAGCAAATCGCTTATTACTACCTGCTTGATTCTTTTCTTCTAAAGGTTTAATAAAAGCAGGCAGAAAAATACGCTGATTCTTTGTTTTAAGCATGGTTGTGAGCAAGGTTTTCCTTGTGTAGATGAACTATTTGCTGATTGGTAACATTACCATCTAATCTGTCTGGTCAATTTGCATTGTGCTTACAAGTTAAGAAGCAAAGTAAGCATAATGTCAACAATTTATATGCATCTTTGGAGGGAAATGGTCTAACTAATTGTTATTTAAACCCACCAAATCAGGAATAACTGTCCCGTTAAATACAAAATAACAAAGAAAATATTAAAATTGCATTTCTTTTACTTATGGATTGCTAATCTTGTAAATAGCAATTTTATATACCAAATATAAATGCTTGGTTCTAAAACTGCCTAGTATCTAGAGATGGACTTTGGGGTAGAAAAAACAGTTTAGCTTTTACTCCATATAGACTTCGCTAGAATTAGGCTCTAATATCCAGGGATATTAGGCTATTAAATATCTAGTAATCCGTCCAATATGTTATACTGCCTAACCCAGATCTTATCTAATAAGTAATAACTAATCCTTTGATAACTCCAAGCTAAGATACTTAGAAAGTATAGCATTTACAAGAATATTTGCAACAAATATATCAGGTGTAAGGGGGTACAGCACTACGCCCCAGGTAATATATATCAGGTATTTTGTCAAATCAAATGATGATGAAAAGCTTATTTCTTAAAATATCTCAAGTCGTAACGAGCTTGATATTTGCTGATATAGTCTACATTCTCTTGCTCTAATTTTGACAGCAATTTAAGTGGAAACGCTTTTGGTGAATATATAGGACGATACCAAGGTTGGTTATTAAAGTAATCTTGTAATTCAGGAGTATCAAAACGGCGACCGTGACTGGCAAAAATCGAGTTTCCCATGATATCTAGTTCAAACCCGTCTTTACCATCCAAATCTGCATCAGTTAAAAGTCTTTGGGAAAGCCACAAATAATTATTGACAGCCGTGGTAGCAACTGGCGGTATTGATCTATAGTACTAGTATTTGATTTTTGAAATATACGTAGGGGAGCCAGTCGTTTGGGCGGGTTTCCCGACTTGAGCGAACTGGCGTTGTGTTAGCGAAGCGTAACGCACCCACCATCTCAAGCTTTTGGTGCGTTACGGCTTACGCCTAACACACCCTACAAATATTTAGATTTTTTCAGAAATCAAATATGATTCCTATAGTTTACGTAAGGCTTGAATCCAGAACTTACGCATCATACATATGTACTACACGAAATTTGGGCTTTTGAGCCAAATCTAACACCCAAAACAGTCAATATGCGGCCAAATTAGGGTTATGTTCTGCGCCTGAAACCTTGATTTTGCGTAGTACATATTGTGGTTAATTTGTATAGTGCGTAAGTCCTAGAATCATAAATTATTGTCTTCTATTGTGTTTGTGAAGCTGTGAGGCTTATTCCCCTTCAATTTTTAAAGCCTAGCAACCTTATGAAGCCCAAAAGCTAATCAGTTAAAAGAGCGAGTAACTCAAAATTACCAGCTTTATGTTGATGAACAACAAAGCCATCAACAAACGCTCTGTCTTTACAACGAAGAAAAAGCGAGAGCCACTGAATTCCTTACAAAATATGAGTCAGTAAACTCTGAACGAGAAATGTATTTGACTTTATACAATGAAGCTAAAACAGAACTCAAGTATGAGCGACGTTCCAAAGCTAGTATTAAGGGATGGGAAACTCGCCGGAAAGCCGAGAACGAACGACTAAAACGAGAAATTGCCCAGATGGTTGTGCTACTGCGTGAATCCTTAGAAAGCAAGGATGAAGCAGTAAACAGTCTTTACGTTGTAGCAGAGCGTATGGATCGGATTCAATCTTTAGTTGATTCGGTGGAAGAAGAAACAACTAACAATCCTATGGGTTTGGTACAAAAGTTTAAACGTATCTGGCTGGCTATTAAAGATATACTTTCTGAATAAATAAGCATACTTATGAGCAAAAAATCACTCCCAACCACGCAAAAACAAGGTAAAGCGGGGCTGGGAGATCAAATTCGCAGTATTGCCGATCGCCTGAAACAAGAGACTGATGTACAGATAAAAGTAACTTCTAAAATTTTAGGGGCTGCTGCTCAAATTGCCGAAAATCATGACCGACTTATTAGTGAAGTGGTTGATATGGTTGAGTCAGACCTGAATGTAGAGAAACAGGTATCTCAGAAGTATATTTATACTGTTGATATTCTGAAGCAACAGTTTAAAGCATTACGAAATGCAAAGGCTCACTTTAACCTGAAAGTTATTAGTTGGGAATCACTAGTTAATAAATTAAATGCTGCATCTTCTCAAACAACCATAATACAGAAAAAACCTCAATCAAATGAAAGTTTGGCATACACTCATGTGATCAATGGTGATGATAATTTCAATAAGTTTGAAAAACTGACAGTTTTTTTAGAACCTGATGTTGCAGAAATGTTTCCTAATTCGGAAGCAGTAAATGAAGCTCTACGTTTTCTAATTAGAGTTACGACTAAAAATAGTTGTTAAAACTGTGATGAGATTTAATTTTTTGGTGTAGCTGGAAAATGTATGATGAAACAATAATTCAAAAGTCATATGAAGTTCGGGTGATTACAGGTATTAAATAAATGTAGAGATTTTTGGTAGAGACGATGTACCGTCATAGAACATGGTGCGTTAGGCTGAAGCCGTAACGCACCCTACTTAAAATTTACTTTTAATATAAAATCTAAAATCGTAAGAATTCAGGAATCAGAATAGTTAAAGAATCAGGCGAAGATTTGATAAATGAATATCCCAATTATACTGAACTCCTTATAAATTCTGATTTCTGACTCCTGGGTGCTGAATTCTTACCTAAAATCTAAAATTGCGATGAGAGCGAGAATTGAAAATAAAATACTTTTTATCCACCACGAAGATTTGCCAGAGTTTAAGAAGGGTGGTTCAGTTGTGCGGAACTCTTATTTTTGGGCGCTACGTTCAATTGCTGGTCAAGCTTCGCGTTATCGTGATTGGGAATACGAACCGGAGGTTTGGCTAGCGCTTTCACGAATGCTTTTGTCCTTTGCGGAATCTGGGTATTTGGGTCTTAGAGAAACTTTGCTGGAGTTTCCTTTATCTCAAGGGGAAATTCCTAGTTTGCTGCGAGATGTGTCCACTTTCGAGTAAGTAGGTCGGTGCAATTAAAACTAACTGGCTAAGGCTGTCATTTGTCCTTTGTCATTGGTCACTAGTAAAAATTTTAAGGCTATTTACGTTTTGTAACATACTTGAAATTATGCGTGTCTTGCATGGGGCGCGGGATATCGAGAAGATATTTGCTCAGGACACCGAATTTAGGCTGGGGGAGTAACTGAAGTTGAGATTATTTCTCTGACATGATGTGCGGAATCTTGTTGCAATGCTGATATTACGATCGCTTCACTTTCAACTATACTTAACCTAGCGATCGCTTGCTTCACTCCAGCTATGGCTTGGGGATTGACGCTCAATTCATCCAGCCCTAAACCTAATAAAATTGGTGTTGCTAATGTATCTGCTGCCAATTCTCCACATAATCCTACCGGAATCCTCGCCGTCTGGGCAGCTTGGATAGTTTGCTGCACCATGCGCAACACTGCTGGATGTAGCGCATCAACTAAATTTGCGACGCGGGGATTAGTGCGATCGCTAGCCATGACATACTGACTCAGGTCATTAGTACCTATACTAAAGAAGTCTACTTCAGCAGCTAACTGATCTGCGATCGCAACTGCTGACGGAACCTCCACCATAATCCCCACTTTCATCGCTGCATCAAAGGAAATACCAGCTTGACTTAGTTCAGCTTGCACTTCACCCAAAATTACCTTAGCTGCACGTACTTCAGTTACAGTAGCAATCATCGGCAACATGATCTTAATTTGGTGTCCGACACTGGCTCTTAAAATTGCCCGTAACTGAGTTTTGAAGAGTTCTGGATGACCTAAACAAAAACGAATTCCCCGCCAACCTAAGAAAGGGTTAGCCTCTGGAAACCCTACCCTGAGATAGGGAAGCGGCTTATCACCACCGACATCGAGGGTACGAATAACTAGCGGACGATGATCTAAAACTTGAGCGATCGCCTGATACACTGCTAGTTGTTCTTCTTCTGTGGGGGCGCTTGTCCTATCTAAATATAGAAACTCACTGCGGAGTAGTCCCACCCCTTGGGCACCGTTAGCCACAGCAATTTGTACATCACTTATACTACCAATGTTGGCGAAGACGCTAACTTGCCGACCATCAAGAGTAATTGCTGGCTGGTGTGCCGTACCTCGTGCTTCCTGTTGGGCAGTTTGCCAAGCTTCCCGCTTTGCTGCCAGTAAATCCAGGATATGTGATTCTGGTTCTACCCAAGCTTTGCCACTTTCACCATCAAGTGCCATCAGTGTACCATCTGCCAAGTGCAATACCTGCCCATCTACTCCTAAAACTGCGGGAATACCCAACGTGCGGGCGATAATTGCACTGTGGGAGGTGGCGCTACCAGAAGTAGTACAAATTCCCAACACCTTTTTTGGGTCTAGTCTAGCGGTATCTGAGGGGGTTAAATCAGTCGCGACTAAAATCGCCGGTTCCTCAAGGTGTAAGTTAGCAGCAGCATTTCCAGCTAGTAATCGCAGCACTCTTTGCCCGACATCTACAACATCCTCAACTCGCTCTTGTAGGTAAGAATCCTCAAGTGTGCGGTAGTCAGTCGCTACTTCATCGACTACGGCTTGCCAAGCGGCTTCAGCATTGAGATGATGTTGTAAGATGCGCTCTTTAGCTGCTTCCAATAGTACTGGATCTTCTAAAAATAGTAGTTGAGCATCAAAGATGGCGGCTTCAGCATCACCAATTTGAAGAGATGCTTGTGAGAAAACTGCTTGAATTTCTTGTCGGGCGGTGTGGATTGCCGTCTGTACTCGTTGCCACTCTGCTTCAACATCATCTACGTGGTATTGCGTAATAGCAATGTGAGTGGGTTGATAATGAACAACAGGTGCGATCGCGATTCCACCAGAAGCAGCAATTCCCGAAAGTTCGCCGTGAGTTGCTGGGGTAACTTGATGCTGAAATGCTGGTGGAGAATTCAAAGCAACATTATCTTCACCCTCCGGGTTCGGCAGTCCCTCTTTGTTGGAACAACAAGACCGGGCTGCCTCACCAAAGTTATTTGCGAATAATGCCTGTAATGCCTCCAATGCCTCATCTGCATCAGAACCAGTGGCAGTAATTACTAGTTCGTGTCCTTGACGCACTCCTAAAGTTGTGACTTGGTTAATACTGTCGCCCCTGACTAGCTGAGTATTTCTGGTTAAATTCCGCACCAGAATTTGAGATTGAAACCGAGCTGCGGTTGCCACAAACTGCGCTGCGGGGCGGGCGTGTAATCCTAAGCGATTGCTCACAATCAGCCGAATTTCTCGCGTTGGTGATTCGACATTGGTTGTTGTTGGGGTGGCAACTGACAAACTACTACTAACTACACCCAATTGAGTTGCTTTTGCTAGGAGTGCGCCGCGTGCTTCCGCCATTACTTGGTGAATATCTCTACCAGCCGCCGCCGCTACTACAGCAGCGATCGCGCCTTCTACTAGAGGTGCTTCACATAAATACACTTTTTGCTGCTGTGCTTCTGGTAGAAACTCTATTGCCATTTCTGCACTCAGTAAAGCACTACCCAAATCCATTAATACTAAGACACCATCATCAGAAAATACAGAAGCGATCGCTTCATAAACCTGAATCGGATCTGTACCCAATGGATTTTCACGATCTTCAATACCTGCTGCAACAGCAATGGGAACTTGGCCCTGAACCATCTGCGCGGCGAGTTCCCGCACACCCAGGGCTAGTTGTTTACTGTGAGAAACGATAACAATTCCGATCACTGCCACACCGTCAACCTTGTTGAGAGGTTTGCGTTTAGCTAGTTATCCATTTCATTTTCCCATTCCGCACCGCTAAAAACAGCGCTGACCTTTATTACAATTGCAACCGCCCGAAAATGTTCTGGTCTTTCCAGCTAGAAAGGCGAACATAATACCCTGATTTTACCGAAATACGTGGTTTACACTCATAAACTCTATCGATAGCAGTGCGGGAAGAAATGTTTTGGATAAGTTTGTTTCTATCGTACAACTTAATCGGGACATCGCCGTCAAAAATCTCAAAGCTTCGTCCCCTTGTGGGCGAGGGCTATTTCATTCTAGACATAAACCACCCGGAACTTAAGTTCCGGGCTAATAGCTAAAGTCCGTTAAAACGGACTAAGTAAGTCGGTGAAAATAAATTAAACTATGTAATGAAACGTAAATAAGCTTAAAATCTTTACCAATGACGAATAACTAAGGACAAATGACAGCCATCACCAGTTATCTTTAATTGCGCCGACTTACTTGTAACCTTTTTCGGACTTACGCAATAACTGTCTAAAATCTTATTCCTTTGCGTCCTTTGCGGTTCGTTTTTTCATGATTTTGCGTAAGTGATGCTTTTCTCAGTCGTCTTTAGACGACTTTCGCTATTAGACTCAGAATTAATTCTGAGGCGGGCTAGGTGAGAATGAAATAGCCCTGCCCTTGTGCCCTTGTGGGCGAGGGCGATCAATTTTGGATTATGGACTTGGGCGGGAGCGCGGCTTGACTGAGCGATCGCCGAAGGATTTTGGATTTGTTCTACCCACGTTCGCGGTAGCGTCTCGTAGAGAAGTGCGGCCCATGAACCGCAATAATTTTTAATCCAAAATCTAAAATCCAAAATTGCTTGACTCTATTCTCAATTATTCATCCTGTTCAACAATATTTCCTAAATACAGGTTTGACTGAACGACCAATTAAATACTTTTCAATTCCCTGTTCTAGAGCTTTGTGATAAACCTTTAAAGATTCACTGATAGCATCAATTGTAAAATCAATATCCTGATTACTATGAGAAAAGCTGACAACTAAAGAGGGCATGAGTAAACCTCGTTTAATAGTTTCTTGTAGGAATAGAGTTCTAAATGCCTGGGATGGTTGTTTTTTTTCGTCAAGGGTTACGTAAATTAAATTGCAAGCTTTACCAACAACTTGGAAGTAATCTTGGAGTTCATTGGCTGCGATCGCCTGATTAATTCCCTGGCGTAATCTTTCTCCTTGTTGATATAAATTATCAATTACTCGGTGTTCTCGGAAAATTTTCATCGTGGCGATCGCCGCCGCTAGTCCATGATTTTCTGCTCCATGAGTAGTGGAGAGTAAAAATACTCGCTCTTGATCATGATAAATTCCACCTAACTCCATGATTTCTCGTTTACCAACTAATGCCGAAACGGCAAAACCGTTTCCCATGCTTTTACCAAATGCGGACAAGTCAGGAACAACACCATAGTAGGTTTGAGCATTTCCGCTAGACCAACGGAATCCAGTAATCATCTCATCCAAGATAAAAATTGCCCCATTTTCTTGGCAGAGTTTTTGTACTTCATGGAGAAAATTATCGGATGGATCTTGATATTTAGCTGGTTCTAAAATGACACAAGCAATCTTATTTGGATGTTGAGCAAAAACGTTTTTTAGAGTTTGAATATTATTGAAATTAAATTTCTCCGTCAAATCTTGAATCACTTGGGGAATACCAGCAGACATAGGAGTACTGCCAATAAACCAGTCATTGTACGAAAAAAAAGGATGGTCAGCGCAAATGGCAACCATATCTCTTCCGGTATAAGCCCTTGCAAGGGTAATAGCTGCGGTAATTACTGTTGAGCCATCTTTGGCAAATTTCACCATGTCTGCACCGGGAATCCAACTGAGTAATTCCTCAGCACATTCCACTTCAATGGTTGCCGGTCGCGTGAAATTATTACCAAGGAGCATTTGCTGATAAGCTGCTTCTACGACGGGTGGGTAAGCGTGTCCTAAAGTAACAGCACGTAGCCCCATTCCATATTCAATAAATTCATTGCCATCTAAATCCCACACATGGCAACCTTTACCTTTGACAATAAAGCCTGGTGCAGTTTCTGGAAATTGGTCATCACCTTTAGCATAGGTATGAGAACCACCAGGAATCAGAGAATGACTTTTTTGTTGTAACGCTTGTGATTGTTCAAAAGACTGTTTATTTAAAGTTGTAAAGCTAATCAAAGACATAAGTTTTCTGTTTGATTTTAAATATATATCTAATTTTTTAGAAAAATATTTTTCGACAGTAAAATGCCTCAGCATAATTACTTGGTGAATTGGATTCAATTCCCCGAATTCTGAGGAGCGATCGAAAAGTTTCTTCTGTAAACCATTGCTTATGATTCTGGCTGGGAAACGCATCCAAAATATATTGGATTTTTCGCCGGCAAAGTTCCTCATTTAAATGTACAAAGAAATTAGGAATTCCCAGATCACCATCATACTTCGGAATCTCATATTCCAAAATTAAATGATTTCTAAAGGTATTCCAAGCAAGTTCACAAATTAAGCGGTGATCTTGGTGGCGATCGTCTCGATGATGAGTAAAAACTATATCTGGCGAAAATTCATCCTTCAACTGCTCAAAGTATTCCTTCACCTCTATGCCTTGGAAAGGTAAAAAACCATCTCGAAAATCTTTAATGATAATTTTCTTTATCGGTACTTCTTTTAAGAAAAAACTAGCACTTGCCGTTGCCTCCTTTGCTCTTTGCTCGTTAGAACTAAAGACAACCCAATAAATGATAACATGATGGTAATTCTCTATCAGCTTTAAAATTGTACCTCCACAACCAATTTCGATATCATCACAATGAGAACCTAGACAAAGGATTTTGTACTCAGATTCATCTGTCTTTTTTAAGCTCAGTTGGATCATATAGGACTCCTATTTGATTTTTGAAAAAACTCCCTAAAATTCCAAAATGCTCATTTCCCTATTGCCCAGTACAGACGCGATTAATCGCGTCACTCCCGATTCCCTACTAAGGGTAGGTTTTTTGGAATCTCGAAAATAGTTGAGAATTTTCTCAACTATTTAACGATATAGTTTACTTCTAATTGTTTATTTGCCCATACTTCCCAAGGTCTTTGCCCTTGGGCATACATATCATCCAACTCTTGCTTCTCTTTAAACGTATCCATTACCCCGAAAAAGCCAGTATATTTATATGCAAAAAGTTCTTGTTTAGCAATCAATTTCTGAAAAGGCTCAAGGACAAGTTCTTCACCGTAATTAATATAGTTAAAAATATCTTTTTTAAAAATGAAATATCCTCCATTAATCCAAAGATCACGTTGCTTGACATCTTTGATACTCGTCACCAAACCATCCTCATCCATGTCAACTAGGTGGAAACTTTGGCTTGGTCTGACACACAAAAAACTACCGATTTTATCACGCTGATAAAAATTGTTAATATATGTTGGTAGATGCAAGTCTGTCAAACCATCGCTGTAGTTAGCTAAAAATACTTCTTCTCCTTCCAAATACTTTTCTACTGCCTTAAATCTCTGTCCAATATTGGCAGTTAACCCTGTATCTACAAATGTAATATTCCAATCTTGAATATCCCGATTAAATAACTGAATTTGACTACCGTTAGAAAGACTAAAATTATTAGTAAGCCATTCATTGTAATTCAAAAAATAACTTTTAATTAGGTCAGCTTTGTAACCAAGACATAAGATAAAATCTTTGTGCCCATAGTGAGCATAGTATTTCATTATATGCCATAATATTGGTCTATAACCAATATTCACCATTGGCTTAGGAATACTTTCTGAATACTCTCTCATTCTAGTTCCTAAACCACCACAAAATAAAACTACTTTCATTTGCTTTACCTATGTTTAATAATAAAAAAATACTAGCTTTCAACATTTAAGAGTAGACATTAGCTTCAGGAATTGGTACAATAAATTGGCCTCCCCAATCCCGGATATAAGTTATTTGTGTCATAATTTCAGTTTTCAGATTCCAGGGTAAAATCAATACATAGTCAGGCTTGGTTTCTGCAATTTTGTCAGGATGAAAAATCGGAATATGAGTTCCTGGTAAAAATTTACCCTGTTTGTAAGGGTTACGGTCTACTGTATAATCAATAAAATCTGTACGAATACCACAATAGTTTAAAAGAGTATTTCCCTTACCCGGCGCACCATAACCAACAATTGATTTTCCCTCTCGCTTAACTTTGATCAAAAAATCTAATAACTTGCGTTTGGTTTCTTTCACTTGTTCACCAAATGAAAAATAGGATTCTAATTGCCTAAACCCAGCCGCTTCTTCTCTATATTTAAGTTCTGATACTTGCTGGCTAACTGGTTTAGAAGAGTCTTCGCTGTGGCGGGCATAAATTCTCAAAGAACCACCATGAGTAGTTAATTCTTCTACATCAAAAATTGTCAACTCGTGAGCAGCAAAAACGTTTTCTACAGTAATAAATGAAAAATAAGATAAATGCTCATGGTAAATAGTATCAAACTGATTTTCCTGAATTAACCGCATCAAATGGGGAAATTCCATAGTAATTACACCATACGGTTTCAGGATAATTTTCATCCCTTTGACAAAATCATTGAGATAAGGTGTGTGAGCAAGGACATTGTTTCCTACTAATAAATCTGCCTGTTTGCCCTGAGTAACCTCTTCTTGGGCTGTCTCGTGTCCAAAAAATTTGACAACTGTGGGAATACCTTTTTTAATTGCTACGTCAGCAATATTTGCTGCTGGCTCTATTCCCAACGCTGGGATGCTTTTGGCAACAAAGTATTGCAGCAAGTAGCCATCATTACTAGCAATTTCTATTACCTGACTTTTCTGGTTTAATTGGAAACGCTCTACTACTAAATCAACATAATTCTTGGCGTGTTGCAACCAGCTATCAGAGTAAGAAGAGAAATAAGCGTAGTCGCTAAAAATATTTTCCGGGCTAATGTATTCTTGGAGTTGAACTAAAAAACACTCCTCGCAAACATAGACACGCAGAGGATAAAAAGGCTCGACTTCATTGAGTTGTTTGAGACTGCGATAGCTTTCGCAGGGAGGAGACATACCTAAATCTACGAAGGTATGGCGTAACCCTGTTCCACAGAACAGACAGTTACCAGTTGTTGATTGATTATTTATTGGTTTTGGTAAATTCATAATTGATATTTTGTATTCATAAAAAATCAGATAAGTAGGTCGGCGCAATTAAAAATAACTGGTAATGGCTGTTATTTGTCCTTTGTCATTCGTCCTTGGTAAGGGTTTCAAGCCTATTTACGTTTCGTCACATAGTTTGATTTATTTTCACCGACTTACTTATGGGACTCGGATTTGATTACTGAAGGTAAGTTTAGTGCTGAGAGTGTCAAATCCTAAGCTGCGATCGCACTTCGTGAAGCTTCTAATTCAGTAGGAATGCTTTGTTGTAGTGCAAGGTGCAGGTAATGGTGTGCTTCTACAAGATCAGGCTGAAGGAGAATTGCTTGAAGATAGTAAGCGATCGCAGTCAGCCAGTCACCTACTTGGGAGCGCCTCTTTCCCAATTGGCAGTTTAACATGGCATACTCAACCTGCTGCTCTGGTGAGAGTTTTCCCTGAGCATGGAGGGCATTACCTAAATTCACATCTGCTTCAGTAAATTGGGGTTTTAGCTCTAAAGCTTTTTCATAACAGGCGATCGCTTCATCCCACTCACCTTGTTGATCAAGAGTATAGCCCAGGTTGTTATATATTGGGGCTGAATCTGGACGTAGTTTCAGTGCTTGACGATATGCATTTACGGCTGCGGTAAATTGTCCTTGTGATTGCTGTAAATTAGCCAAACTAAACCAGATTGTTGCTGAACTTGGCTGGATTTGTAATGCCCTATTCAGAAACTCCTCAGCCTTCTGAGGATTCCCCATCTGTTCAGTCACAATACCTAATCTGTACAATGCTTCTGGGTGTTCGGGGTGAATATCTAAAACTTGACGGCAAGCCTCTTCAGCTTGAGTAAAGCGATTAGCTTGGCAATGTTGAACAGCTTGTTGCAGAATTTGAATTACACTGTAAACACCTACAACTTCAGGCAAAGATCCTAAATCAAAATAAAGTGGGAAACGTTGTAAAGAAATATTTTGAAACTCTTTGTTTTTTTGTTTTAATTGTGGAGATAATGGAACCAGGTTTTCTTCTCTAATTTTACTCTCTAAAAATGGGTTTATTTTTTCTGAATATGTGCCATAATTCCCTTGCCCGTGGTCTTTTTTCAAAAAACGTGTATGCCAGAAAATAAAACCTAAATAATAGGATTGTAGACCCTGCCATCTAACTATAGTAAATAGCGGATTGTTTGGATTCTTCACAAAAATATGATTGGGTGAAACAGTCCAATATGCTAGGTCTCCGTCACCAAGGGCAATGTCTTTTAAACTAATGTAATACTGACGATCATCTGGCTGTCTCCAAAGATTAAGTCCTGAAAAAAACAAGGCAGTATTTTGAAGCGGATTTGTCTTCAAAAACTGATAAATATTCTTGAGGTGTTCAGGAATACCAACATGATCTCCGTTAACTTCAACACATATTTTATATCGCGTTTGACTGAGGTTAAAATTAGAATAAAAAGTAAAAGAATTGATATTATTTATATCTAATTCTAATTGCTCTTTTGTGTTTGGTGAATATACCCGTGGCAAGTAATGAAAAGCTCTGATTTTAGGATAAAACTTTTTCTCATATTCTTCAATAATTTGAGGAGAATTATCTGTACAATTATTAAAAACAATAACTAATTCATCTACAGCATCAATCCAAGTATCAATAACCTGTGCTAAAAATTCTGCTTCATTATGAATTAGCATCACACCACTGATACCATCTTGTCGGGTTTCTGGTTCAAAGGAAGATTGATTAATAACTGGATGCTTAACTTGGATAATTGTCATAGCTTTTAAACACAAATTATGATTTATTCACATTAAGATTAAAAAGTGTCTAAAGTCATAGCGAAACACTTTTTAAACATCCTCTAAGAATAATTTTGAGGTAATCTCATTGCGCAACAAAGCCGCTTCATCCTGCTGCAACCAGGCGAATAACTTTGCTACTGCTTCAGTTGACCGATCAATTTTGAGAGCTTCTTGCAACACTTGCCAAGCTCCAGCCAGATTCCCAGCTTCTAGAGGAATTAGGGCGTATTGTAGACAATAAAGAAAATGATGACTCCGGGATTGAGCCGTAATCTGTGCCGAGTGTTCAGGGGGAAAATAACTCTCTGAAATTTCAATTGCACGGCGGATGGATATCATCTGCTTCCCAGTCAATAAAAGTTCGCTGGTGACGTTATTATCATGTCGGCGGTAACGAGCTAAAATTTCTGGCTCATACCACCAATCGTAAACAGCAGCAATACGTTTATAAACTTCCCAATCACTTGTATATATCAATTCGGGATGATATACGCCCAATTGCTCATGCACATCTCGACGAATCACCACCGCAGGCATATTCAATGAGTTACTAACCCCAATGCGTTGCAGCCAATTGTTAGCAATTCCTCGCTGCTCTCCATAGACTTGTTGGTGGAAAATTACTTTCCCTGTCTCGTTAATATTTTGATAACCCGTAAAAGCTGCCCCCACAGAATCTGAACACTCTTCTAGACTTTCTTGCAGCCGGGAATAAAAACCTGGGAGAATATAATCATCGTCGTGAAGTAAATGAATCCAACGACCACGAGTTAGAGCAAGTCCGGCATTCCAATTTCCTGGCAAACCGAGATTTTCAAAGTTGCGATAGTAGTGTATTATTCCTTGTCCAATACTATTTACGACTTCAAACACTGGCGTTCTACCAGCATCATCCATGACGATGATTTCCATCTGCTCTTCTCCCTGCCATTGTGCTAACACACTGGCAAGACATTCGAGTAAATAATCAATACGGTTATATACAGTTACCACTACACTCCAGAAAGGCCGCTTGCCTGTACCATCGGCGACGGTTGGAATAGTGGGAAAACTATGGTTGCCTACAATTACCTCTCCTAGAGCAATTAGAGGTGTTACTGGTATTTGTTGAGGAATTTTACTCTCTTCGCTAGCTTCTACAGCTTTAGCATAGTGAGGATTCATCTGCTTTAAGCCTTCCCGAAAAGCTGCTGCTGCTTCTGAGAATTTCTTTTGTGTTTGGTAAATCCCTCCCAAAGCAATATATACTTCGCTGTAGTTGGGATTGAGTTCTAGAGACGAATGGAAGTAAGCCTCAGCAGTGTTCAAATCACCTGCATTTTTCCGACCACAACCCAATTTGTAATTCAATTGTGCATAATGGGCTTGTTTCTCTGGGGAGAGTTTCCCTTGGGTGTGGAGGGCATTTCCGAGGTTGACATCTGCTTCTGTGCAGTTAGGTTGAACTTCTAGAGCTTTTTGATAGCAGGCAACTGCTTCATCAAACTTGCCTTGTTGTTGCAAGGTGTAGCCCAGGTTATTATAAATCGGCGCTGCATCTGGGCGTAAGGCGATCGCTTGTTTGTAGGCTGACTCTGCTTCTGGTAACTGTCCTTGAACTTGACGCAGATTACCTAAACTAAACCAAGTTTTCACAGAGTCTGGTTGAACTTGTGCAGCCTGACTCAGGAGTTTTTCAGCTTCTTGGAAGTCTCCTGTTTGCTGCGCCACCATCCCTAAGTTGTACAAAGCCTCACAGTCGTTTGCTTGCATTTGATATTTACCTTCTAAAGAGTGCTAAAACCCTTGCCGGGAAAGTATCTTTCTACTTTAGATCCCTTTCCCGTACAATGAGTCCTAAATAAACGCTATTGATTCAGAGGTAATCAGGTTGGAACTCGCACCTGAAAGTAGTAATGAGCCTTGAGTTTGTCTAGTATTAAAATTGAAAATAACTCCATCACTAGTATCGGTTATGTGACCTTGAGAAAACATTCTATTTAACCAGTTAGCACTATTAATATTGCCCCAACCCTGAAATACAATCTTATCCATACCAACCTCGAAATCTTGAATTACATCAAACTCACCTCTTAACAAGCTATCGCCACGGTTGAAAACAAATTTGTCATTACCACCGCCACCAACCAAGACATCACTACCAGAAGCACCAATCAAAATATCATTGTCCCAACCGCCATGAAGTTTATCATTACCCTGGCCCCCATATAGCCAATCATTACCTTGACCACCTTCGAGGATATCATTGTCTCCTCGTCCATTTAGGGTATCATTACCTAGACTGCCATAAATTTTGTCTGCAAGTTTGCTTCCTTTAAGCGAATCATTTTTAATCGTGCCATAAATAACATCTTGACCCAAATTGCCGATTAAAGTATCTCCTATAAAACTAATGGCGCTGGTGTTAATTTCTATTATCGTGATGTTGGTATTTTGCTTAAACTTATTTTGATAACGACCAATAACGCTGACGGTAATGGAGTCCTGTCCATTGTCACCATCAATATCATAAGTTCGATCCTGATAGCTCAAAGTAACATTGCGGCTACTACCAAGCTTCAAATTGCCGATTTTTTTAGAAGAAATTAAGTTACCCCGAATGCCCAAATAATCTAATATTTTGGGTTGATTGGGATTGGTGGTGTCTAGTACTAAGAAAGCGGTTTTCGACTGAGCTTGGTTATATTCAGCATCACTATTTTCAATTTCTTTAGCTAAAAGTGATAAATTTGCATAAAAATCGAAAGATAAGGTTTGATTAGCGCCAACTGCAAAATTAGCAACCACTTTTGTTTGGCTATTGGCACTTCCCGAATAAGAACCATCAAATCCAATGCCAATAGTGTCAGAAAAAAGTGTTGAGGAAGTTGGTTCATTGTTATTAATAGTCGATCGAGCTTCAGCAATAGCTATAGATACGCCATTTTTAACTAATGCTTCAGTCTGCGCTTCACTCAAAGTTGCTGAAGCACTTTGACTATAGTTGGAGAAAACAGCAAATCCTAGAGCGTTAGCAAAATTAAGATTGGGACTGGGAGCAGTTGATTGCAAAAATATAGTTTCTAATGACATAAAAACCTATGTTTAGGTTGTTGTATGGGTTTTCTGTCATAGAATACTATGCTTTTATATTATAAATATCCCACTTTATCCAAATTTCATCGTGTTGTTCAGTATTACTTACCTATCCAGATTTAATAATTCATATTTACTTTATCTAAGTAGATTCATACCCCCATAAAAACAGTATTGCTAAGAGAAATAAAATAATTTTAAATTTACATATCTACCTCCTTATACGAATTCTGTATGAAGATGGGCTAAACCATAAGTACAAAAAAGAAAAACGAACCACAAACCGGAGTGCGTCCAATACGGTTCGGTTAAGACTAAAAATAAAAATGTGTAGGTTGGGTTGAGCTTTGCGTTACCGAACAAAGAGAAAGAAAATGTTGGGTTTCGTTCCTCAACCCAACCTACGAATATTCTGTAGAGAGAAGGATGCATTGGCGAGTGCGTCTTGTTAGAGAAGGACACAAAGAAAGAAGTTAAAAGAGTTTGGCGCAGCCTCACAAAGAAATGGTATTAGTAACTAATTGTGTTGAACTGTCAGCTTTGATCTAGGACTTGCTTTGCTTTTAGCAGCACTTTCAAATAGGTGATTTGACTATTCCAAGCTGAACGTGGAAGCAGGGGGATTTTCTCTAATTCTTCGGATGAAGATGACTCAATGTCAGCTTTTTTTTCTGGGATTGTGGTATTTTCGGAATTTTCTGCCATCAGATTTTATTGCCTCGTTAGTGAGTAAGAAGGTTCAGGTTCTTGCTGCCAAGTTTCTGACCATTGAATGCTGTCAGCAGTAAAGTGTAATGGGTCGTTTGCTGGCAAAGGAGTGTCTATCGGCTCGATAATTAGCTCAAATTCACCATTATCAAAGGGCAAACCTTGGGCTTTCACTTTGGGAACTACACGCTCTCGAATACCTTGTGATGCATGAGTAAGAGCGCGATGATGACAGTAAGGATTATTACCTCTCTTGTCAAAGAAAACATGAGCAGTCCAACTGCAACCCCCACGACAAAGTTCAGCGTATTGGCAAGTTTTACAGAAACCCCACAGGTGTTTTGTGCCTTCAGGTGTTCCGGCTCCCAGATTGAAATTCAATTCTGCCGTATTTTCAATAATGTCATGGAGCGATCGCTCTCGAATATTACCACCTGTGTAGGCAGTAGTCGGCAGTGAGGGACAACCTTTAATTGCTCCGTCAGCTTCAATTCCCAAGGTGGAGAGTCCCGCACCGCAACCTTGCCAAAATGAGAAGTCATGCTCGTTTCCCCGTCCCCGCAACAGGCGTTCGTAAGGGCCGTAGTAACCAATATTATTTCCCGCTTGCAGTTGCATACCTTCTTGGTAAGCACGACGCGCAACACGGGCCAGCATCGGGTAGATATCTAACAGTTCATGGGGTTGAAGAAGGATTTCTGTGTTATCGGCTGCATTCCCCATTGGTACAGTCAACTGAATTTGCCAAGCACGGGCACCTGCATCACGAATACACTCATAGATGCACGGGAACTCTGGCGCTGACAAGCGGTTAATTTGGGTATTGCAACCGAAATAAATACCCACTTCTCGCAGATGACTCATGGTTTTAAATGCATATTTCCAAGAGCCTTTCTTTCCCCGTAGATGGTCATGAGTTGCTTCCAAGCCATCAATAGAAACAGAGACAGTACGAATCCCTGCTGACTTCATTTTTTGTGCAGTTTCTAAGGAAATACCATAGCCGCCGGTAGTCATACCACATAACATCCCTGCATCATTGATAGCTTTGGCAATTTCTAGCCAGTCTGGACGCAGAAATGCCTCACCACCAATAAGAGTAACTTCTTTAATTCCAACTTCTGCCATCTGCCTAACAAGATCTAAAGCTTCGTGTGTAGTCAGTTCTTTGGTGCGCTCATGTCCGGCGCGGGAACCACAGTGACTACAAGCTAGATTGCACTTTAAGGTAATTTCCCAAACTGCGTAGCTTTTGCGTTGATATGCCATAGGTTAACTCTCAATTTCGATTTTAAAAGTGACTTTAATACAGGTGGATTTGTTTGAGTTTTTCCCTGCTGGACGCTAGGCGTAGCTTGCTTTTCAGTGGGGTTAGGATAGGCTCAGGAACCATTGGGGTCTAAAATTCCCTTAGAGGATGTTTGAAAAGTCGCAAAGTATACTAAAAACCCCGCTTCTATTCCTCTCCCCGTTGGCGTCAGCCTGTCGTTAGACAAGCCCAGAGAGGCTTTGAAACCCCCATTCCCTTGTAGGGAAGGGGGGCTAGGGGGGTTAGGTTTCTGAGGCTTTGATGTTACTAAAAATACTTTTCAAACACCCTCACAAAAGCAACTACCTTAGCTGTAGTATCATTCGGTATCTGTTCAGGCAACTATAGGAATCCGATTTGATTTTTGAACAAAATTAGGTATTTGTAGGGTGCGTTAGCGACAGCGTAACGCACCAAATCCTGACCAATGGTGCGTTACGCGAAACGCTAACGCACCCTACGTATCTTTTCAAAAATCAAATATGAGTCCCATAGTCTGAGACAATTACTCCGTATGCTGGTTGAAATGGTTGAGGATTTGGATCTATTACTATGCCATACATGGGCTGTGGATGTGGTGGCCATGGCTTTGTTGGACGTGGCGGACGTGGCCTGGGAATCCAGTGAATTGGGTAGATTGGCAGATTTGGCTTAATTGGCAGAATTGGCGGTTCTTCGTGAGGTGGGACTACAACACCATACAGTGCCTGAGCGGCTGTGCTTGTAAGCCCACCAAAGGCTCCCACTAACTCCTCTTCGCTGAGGTCTTCAAACTGACCTAATTCTTTTAATTCCAATATTTTAATGGAGGCTGTTTCAAATTCTTCTTGAGAAAAATTATAGCCACCTTCTTCCATGACTTTTATCACTTCGTCAATTTTATCACTCATTAATTGAGTGCGAAAAGCTTCGTCTTTGACGAGTCTGGTGAGGAAGTTTTTGACTTTTTCTAAAATTTCTAGGGACATATTCTTGTTTTCTCGTTGAACATGATTCTTTTTGTCAATCAGAAAAAGTTTGGAGTAGGGACTTCAGTCAGACTAAAGTCCTTGCGAGAAACTTTTTTTTCTCTAGTACAGTATCAATTCAGTAATTAAAAATCTAACTCCCCAGCTTCCTTCCCTAACTAAAAAATCAGGGATAGGGGAGAGGTTTTTCTGGGTTTATTGAATTGGTATTCTACCTAAGTAAATATTTGCCCTCAGAGGATGTTTGAAAAGTATTTGACTGTGATTTTAGGCACTTGTTGATCCCCCATAACCCCCCTTAAAAAGGGGGGAATCGGAATCAAAGTCCCCCAATTTATCGGGGAGCCACTGCGGTCTTGGGGGTTTCCCCCATGAGCAAGTGGCGTGGATTTAGGGGGATCTGGAACGTTTTGATACCTACAATAGGACTTTTCAAACATCGTCTCAGGTGAGACGACCCCTTTAATCACAAATTTTTAGTCAGTCAAACAAATTGTGTAATTTGTTGATTCTGGGTTTGGTAAATCTGCGCTAAATTTATGCTCGCTTCTTGGTGTTGGGTGTTGAACTTCAAAGCTTTTTGATCGCAAGCGATGACTACGACGAGCGATGACGCTCTCTACGAGACGCTAAAAGCGTAGCTTGCTTCCCCGGAGGGGTACATGACTAGCTACCGCAACTCTTGGAGACGCTAGGCCAAGGCTATCGGCGTCGCTTCTTCAATCTGCCCTTGTTGTTGGAGTACCACTCCCAAGTTATAATGAGCTTCTACTAAATCAGGTTGTAGTGCGATCGCCTGCCGATAGTAAAGAACAGCAGTTTTCCAATCAGCTCCTTGCTGGCGGGCAATGCCGAGCTTATAATTCAACTCAGCATAATAAGCTTGTTTCTCTGTTGAGAGATTGCCTTGAGCAAAAAGCGCATTGCCTAAATTCACCTCCGCTTCTGTGCAGTTGGGCTGAAATTCCAGAGCTTTTTGATAGGATGCGATCGCTTCATTAAGTTTACCTTGTTGTTGCAAGGTGTAGCCTAAGTTATTACAAATTGTTACAGAGTCTGGTCGCAGAGCAATAGCCTTTTTATAAGCTGATTCTGCTTCTGATAACCGTCCTTGGTCTAGATGCAAATTACCCAAACTAAACCAAATTTTGGCAGAATCAGGCTGATATTGGGAAGCAGTACTCAGCAACTCTTCAGCACTTTGGATTTGTCCCTGTCGTTGCATTAATATCCCAAGTCTGTATAAGGCTTCAGAGTGATCGGGTTGTTTTGCCAAAATTTGATGATATAGCTGCTTTGCTTCGGCTAGCTGATTAGCTCGTTCATATTGAACTGCATTCTGGAGGATTTCAGCTACTTCTGATGCAGTAAATCTGCGAGGTTTGTTGACTACCTTTAAGAAAAAGTCTTCTAATGCTCTGACTGGTTTTAAATCATCATATAACTTATACTTATTTTCCGAAACTTGTTGGGAGATGTGCTGACGGTATCCAGCATCTTGTCCCAAACGGACGGCAATTTTCACGTACTCATCTTTCGTCGCCGCAATGGTTTCTTCTATGCCCATCATTTTGAGGATAGCCAAAGTATGGCGTCCCCGCATCAACTCTCCGGGCAAAGTTACGATTGGTATATTGTGAGCGATCGCTTCCAAGGTAGAATTACATCCAGACCAGCCGATGCTATCTAAGAAAACATCTGCGATCGCTGTCGTACCTGCAAACTTATTAGTATCCATACGTGGCAAAAATATGCAGTAGTCTTGATAGTTCAACCCGTATTCCCCAAAAGCACGGCTTAAACGCTGCTGGAACACTTTCAACACATAGTTGCCTTTTTCATATTTAATAAATACAAACTTGCAATTACCTAAATCTTGAGCAATTCGCACAAATACATCATCATGCTGCGGTAAGTACTTGTATAAAGATTGGCAGCACCAAAACATGATCTGATCATTTTTGATGCCAATTTCTTCTTTGCTCAACCTTTGCGGTTGAATTGCTAAAGGGGTGTAATATATTGATAAATTGGGCAATCTGACTAACTTTTCTGTGTAGTGTTCTTGAGCATTTTCTGGTTCCATTAAATCACTGCTCAAGTAATAGTCGATTGTTGGTAGTCCACTAGTATCTGGGTGTCCCCAAGATGTCATTTGAATCGGAGCTAGTCTCAGACAACCCAAATTTACTGTCATTGGATCCATCCCAAATTCGGGAAAAATCAGGATATGTAACCTGTCTTGCTGAATGTTCTCAACCCATTGTTCTAGTAACAGTGTTCCTTGGCTAAATTTGTCAAATATTTTCGCTGCTTTGACAGTTTCTCGATCGCTTTGTGCTTCAGTATAATATCCAAATAATTCAAACTCACTTCTATCGAGGTTTTCTACCCAACCTTGAATAGGGATTTTCCAATTAGAGTGATTATAAAAAAATCTAGAAACAAAACCAATCCGGATTTTTTCCTTAGCTTTTAACTCTGGTATATTAATCCTTTGGCTCCATTGAGGATAACAACTTGCCATAATTTTAGCTATCGTTATCCCATAAGTTTCCTGCAAATCTCGGTCATTCAAACCTTGATAAGCCAGATAAAAAGGTTGTACTGAACCTACACCTTCCAATGCCTTTTTTAAGACTTTTGGGGTAGCTTTGTTATAATTTTCAGCTAAATCTTGAAGTGCCTTTTGATAACTATTTCTTTTAGAGATTATTTCGGCAAAACTTGAATATATAATAGGTAATTGTCCAATAGCAATTCCAAATTTAGCTGAAGCACAGTCAGGGTTAAGCCTTAAAGCTTGCTGGTACGACTCTATAGCTGCATCTAAATTGCCTTGTTCATAGAGTGTATGTCCTAAGTTGTTATGAGCGTCAACATAATCAGGGTTTAAGCTTATAGCTTGCTGATAATATTTGACAGCAATATCTAACTTCCACTGTAGCTTGAATGCATGACCCAGTTTATGATAAACGTCAACATGATCAGGTTTAATTTTTAATACTTGCTGATAGCGTTCTACAGCTTCATCTACCTTACCTTTTTGCAGAAAAAAATTTCCTAAATTATAATGAGCTTCAGCGTAGTCCGGCTTCAGAGTTAAAGCTTGTTCGTATGCTTCTAAAGCTGCCTTTAACTTGCCTTGATGCTCAAATACATTTCCTAAATTATTAATTACTAAAGCTTGATATTCCTTTTTCGTCTCGTCTTTCTCATCTACAGATTTGGACTGAATTTCTAATATTTGCTTATATAAAAATTCAGCTTCATTCCATTGAAATGATCGGTGTTTTTGCACCGCTTTTTTCAGGAGATAGTTAAGTTGTGAATTTGATATATTTTTCGTGTTCATTGCTAATCAAGTAATGCAACCTTTTGCGAATTTTTATAACTTAATAGTAAAATTGTATACAACTTAGAGGATGTTTGAAAAGTCCTATTGTCGCTCTTAATACCTCGCATCAATAGGGGGATTTAGATTCCGGTTCTCCCCTTTTTTCGGGGGGCTAGGGTGCAATACAGTTCATTTAAGCATTTCCTCCTTCTCTTTCTCTCTTCTCTCTGTGTTCTCTGCGCCTCTGTGGTTCGTAAAAAAAGAGTTTCAGCCCTTTTGTGAACCGTATTGGGCTAGGATGGATCTGAAAGTACGTAAAATCATAGTCCAATACTTTTCAAACAACCTTTAAGAAAATATTAGGGATTCAGAGCTAAACTGCTTATAAGTCACACCTGATAGTAGTAATGTTCCTTGAATGCCTCCATCATCGAAATTGAAAAGGAGACCATCTTTAGTGTTGGTTATATTTCCTTGATCAAAGCCATCATTTAACCAAGTCTGAGGATCAATATCATCCCAACCCGCCAATTCAATCTGATCCACACCAACTTGAAAATCTTTAATTACGGCATAAAACTCACCTTTCAACAAGTTATCGCCACCGTTGAAAGTTTGATCTACACCAACTTGCAAATTTTGAAGCACATCCAACTCATCTCCTAATAAGCTACTGAGATTATAGTTACCTCCCAATAAACCACTGAGATCATAGTTACCTCCTAATAAGTTACTGAGATCAACCCCAGTTCCTAATAAGCTATAGTTGTTGTCATAATAGTGATTTGTGGACAAGGGATTGCTAGGGTTGAAAACAAATTTGTCATAGCCCTCACCACCAACCAAAACATCATTTCCCTCACCACCAATCAGAACGTCATCACCCGAACCGCCATAAAGTTGATCATTGCCGTCACCTCCATTTAGAGTATCATTACCTTTACCTCCTTCGAGGGTGTCATCGCCTTTTCTTCCATCCACCTTGTCATCCCCAAAGCTGGCATAAATTTTATCTTCACTATTACTTCCTTTAATATTATCTTTTCCAATTGTGCCGTAAATAACATCTTCACCTAAATTGTTGATTAAATTATCTGCTAATAAAGTAATATCCGTCACATTAATTTGTACTATTGTGATCTGAGTGTCATGGCTCAAGGTGTTATAATAACTACCGATGGCTTTTCCAATGAGGGAGTCCTCGCCATTATTACCATCAATATCCGTAGTTCGCTTGCGACTTTCGATACTAACATTATGACTGCTGCCATAGTGCAAATGAGCAATTTGATCAGAAGAAATTAAATTGCCTTTAATACCAAAATAATCTAATGCTCTAGGTTGATGATAATTTGTAGTGTCTAGCACCAAGAAAGCAATTGTTCCGTTAGCCTCGTTATATTCAATAGCGGGATTTTCAATTTCTTTAGCTTCTAGTCCTAAATCTGCGGAAAAATCAAAAGAGAAGCTTTGATGGGCATGAACTTGAAAATTAGCAATCACTTTCATTACACTCTTAGCAGTTCCTGAGAAAGAACCATCTAATCCAATGCCACTAGTGTTACTAAAGAGCGAAGAAAAAGCCGGGTCAGTGTTAAAAACCGCTCCGGCTTGAACCATAACAGTAGCAACGCCACCTTCAACCAAGGTGCTGATATCTGAGGTAGTCAAAGATCCTGAAGGCTTTTGACTATAGTTGGAGAATAAAGCAACTCCTTTAGCGTTAGCAGAGTTAGGCTTGGGATTAGGAATTGGATTTACAGTTGGTTTTAAAAATAGTGTTTGTGGGCCCATGATATTTTCCCTTTCTCCTATTTATGTGCTTTATATAGAAAGATGTATGAGTATATGCAATACTATCTTGTGAAGTTGAGTCGCGATCGCATAATCTCATTACTTTAACAATAATGTTGGTTGAACGTAGGCGATCGTACCTAAAAAGGTTGTAGGAAAAGTAGTTAGCTTTGATACATCACCAAGAACTACTTTTCAAACATCCTCTAAATTATCTTAACCACAACCAAGGTATTGTTAATCTCATCCTCTATTGATGACGAGGCATACCTAGGTAATCAGGTTAACGTTTACCACAATCGCAATTAGCTCATTACCGCCAGGAAGTTGGGCGAAAATCAAAGTATCAAGCTGACTTATCTGAGATTTAGTTTCAAGTTTGTAATTGACAGCTGGACTAAGTTCCAACTTATCAATACCCTTCTCAAAGCCCAAAATAGTAGCATAGTCCTTGTCGCCAGCAGCTGTATAATAAGAGCCTTTCGCATCCCCAAGCACAAATACATCTTTCACGCGATCGCCAGAAATATTTGTGACGACCCCCTTATTGTCAACCGCACCGCCACCTACTAACACATCTCTCTCAAATAATTTTCCTTTACCACCGCCAAATCCATTCAGGGTGTCACTACCAGCACCCCCAACCAGATTATCCTCAAAGAATCCTGCCGGTGCATCAGGAGAGCCGCTCAGACCTCCAATCAGACTATCATCACCATTGCCTCCAAATATTACATCACTACCCTGATCTCCATTGAGGGTGTCATTACCAGCATCCCCAAAAATCAAGTCATCACCAATACCTCCCTTAAGGTTATCGTTACCCTTAGTTCCTTGTAAAGTTGCCATATTTTTTGTCTCCAAACAAGTTGTAACTTTTACTAATATGTACCGAGTGGCACTAAGATCAGTCCAAAGCCTTGTTTAGTTTCGTTCCCAGGTTTAATGGGAATGTATCACCAGAGGGTTGCTGCCTTTCATCAAGCTGCTGGAGGCGGAGCCTCCCAGGATGAGTTCCTCGGCTGCTGGCTGGAAAGCAGTCACAGCAAGGTCTATATCTTCACTTAGTGCCATTCGGTATATACTCTTAAATATTTATATTCTTAGTTGAAGTCTGCAAAGGCATCTAGATTATTCTTGACCACAAACAAGGTATTATTAATTTCATCCTCTATTGATGACGAGGCATACTTATCTAGTCAGGATCTAGTCAGGTCAACGTTTACCACAATCGCAATCAGGTCATTACCGCTAGGAAGTCGAGCGAAAATCAAAGTATCAAGATCAGTGATCTCAGATGCAGTTTTAAGTCTATACTTCACAGCTGGACTAAATTGCAACTGATCAATACCCTTCTCAAAGCCCAAAATCCTAACATAATCCTTGTCGCCAGCATCTGTATAATAAGAGCCTTTTGCATCCCCAAGCACAAATACATCTTTCACGCCATCGCCAGAAATATCTATGAGGTCGCCCTTTCTGTTAACCGCACCGCCACCTACCAACTGATCTCTCTCAAATAATTTTCCTTTACCACCTGGGCCTTCTGTACCACCGCCAAATCCATTCAGGGTGTCACTCCCAGCACCCCCAACGAGTTGATCCTCAAAGAATCCTTCAGGAGCATCGGGAGATCCACTCGGGCCTCCAGTCAAATTATCATTACCATCGCCTCCAAATATTACGTCACTACCCTGACCTCCATCGAGGGTATCATTGCCAACATTCCCAAAAACCAAGTCATCCCCTACACTTGCGGAGATACTATCATCACCGCCTCCACCACTTAGGATGTCATTACCGAGACTTCCAAGGAGGGTATCATCGCCACTATCTCCGTTTAGCGAGTCATTACCAAGACCTCCACTCAGCAGATCATTACCGCCTCCACCATTCAGGGTGTCATTGCCAAGACTTCCAAACAAGTTGTCATTCCCTATACCCCCATCCAATAAGGAATTACCACTGATACCTGCATATATTTTGTCATCACCGCCTCCCCCGGTCAAAATATCGCTACCACCAATACCAAAAATCGTGTAATTAACAGTATTAGTCTCTTCTTCTGGGGCAGTTAATACATCATTGCCACTAGTTCCTTGTAAAATGCCACTAGTATCTCCAGATGTATTTTCATTCCTGTCTCTCCTGTTCAAGATCTCGTTAGTACGATCAAAAAGATTCCTGATCCTATCACTATTAATGTCTCCATTTGAGACATTTAATGAACCGTTCCTGCTAGTTTGTTGTAAAGTTGCCATATTTTTTATTTCACAAATTCTTGGTTGAAGTTGGCAATGTCTAGTGGATAATCATCTAAAAAAGAGGATGTTTTAAAAGTATTTGGCTGTGATTTTAGGCACTTATTGATCCCCCCTACCGCCCTTTTTAAGGGGAACCACTGTGGTCTTGCGAGTCTCCACCATGAGCAAGTGGCGTGGATTTAGGGCAATCTAAAATGTTTTGATACCTACAGTAGAACTTTTAAAACATCCTCTATCCTATTTTTGATGAGTAACTGCGTTGCTAAATTATTAAATTATTGTTTTCACCAAAAATATTTGTAAAAACTGTCCTAAAAATCGATGAAACTAACCCCTCCCAGGAAGAAACTATTCTGGGATTGGACACTGGAGTTAAATTGGTCATTACCTATGGAATTGGAGGCTACAAAGGAGAAGCTGTTTAGCAGGTTGTTGTTGTCTATGATGCCAAAACTATCACCTAAAGATACATTGTAATCACTGATTACATTAGCACGCCCGGAAGCAGAAGTTGTTGCTCTACCTAGAAATAAACTGCCATCAGCATCTCTAGTAGTTATATCAGTGCCTAAGTTGCCGACGAAAGTACCATTACCTTGAATTCCCAATAGCAAATCGTTGCCATCATCTGTAGTGAAGGAATTTCTCGCTACCACGATACTTCTATTCGATGTTCCTCCAGGTAGGAAAATTTGTTGACTCCTATTAATCCTCGAACCTCTAGGGGAAGTACTGCTGACGTTTATGCTACCACCAGCACCACTTGTATTGACGTAGGAGAGACCTGTGACAAAAGTACTGATCATGACATTTCCTCTTTATCGTGCTAGCTATAGCATACTGACTTTAGAGACAAGTAGGTAGGCAGGAATTAACCTAACTATGTAACAAAATGTAAACCCATCAAAGTCCTTGTGATTGCTTCTCTAGTAGACGCTACGCGAACGTTACACTCGCAATGATATACTTATAAATTTTCCCACCCACTTAGCAGAATATTAAATCTCAAATATGGCAGTTGTGATTAGATGTTGAACTTTATAGGTGTTATAGCGTTTCCTAATACCAATTAAACATCTGGTAGAAATTAAATATGCGTTACTCAGAACCCTTGTAGAGACGTAGCACTGCTACGTCTCTACTTTCTTGGAGATGTCTATGTAAACTAATTCGCAATTACGTTTGGTGACGGGAATTTAGACCCCGATACCAAATGCGCTGCTTGATGGTTGCAGGGGACTTAAACCCCCAAAATTAGTTAAGCAAAAAGAGATAACCTGCAATAAACACCTAAGTCTTGCAACTATCTGATTAGCTGTGTTAGCATTGACTTGAATTGAGAGAAATGCTGAAAACTATTTTTACTACTTATAGTTTTCAGCAATTGTTTAACATTAAATAGTAGGTTGAGTAGAGTACGAAATAACCCAACAAAACAATTGCTATGGAGTGTTGGTTTTCATACTCTCTCTAACCTGCTTTCGCTTTAGGCTAAACTAATCCAGTTGGATTAAATACTAGTCTATGTTAGACGTTAGCAGAAATAGCGTTAACGAAGGTCTCAGAGCGACCAGGTTCGGTTTGTACACCACCAATGACGCTGGTGAAGGTATTGTTACCACTAGCATCAGAGCTAACAACCAATTCCGCAACGTTACCTAGTAAACCACCTAAGTTAGTGTTAACTGTCTTGGTGAATGTTTCATTAACATCTGCTCTAACTGTCTTGGTTGCAGTGTAGAAGTTGTTGATGTTAGTACCACGACCACCGAAAATTTCTTCGGAGGTATTTTCCAAGTAGTTGAGATCAGAAATAATCATTTGAGTTTCTCCTGAAGTTTGTAACTTTTTTGGGTATGTTTGCTCTAATGAGCCTGTTTTTGTTTTCAGGCTTGGGCTTAATTAATCCAGTTGGATCAAATATTAAGCACCAGTTTAGGTTAGCGGAAATAGCGTTAACGAAGGTCTCAGAGCGACCAGGTTCGGTTTGTACACCACCAATAACGCTGGTGAAGGTATTGGGACCACTAGCATCAGAGCTAACAACTAATTCTGCAACATTACCTAGTAAACCATCCAAGTTAGTGTCAACTGTCTTGGTGAACGCTTCATTAACATCTGCTGTAACTGTCTTGGTTGCAGTGTAGAAGTTGTTGATGTTAGTTCCACGACCACCGAAAATTTCTTCGGAGGTATTTTCCAAGTAGTTGAGATCAGAAATGATCATTTGATTTCTTCCCGAAGTTTGTAACTTTTTTGGGTATCTTTGGCGCAAAGAAATCCTTTTTTGCTGCCACATCATCACTATACTTTATTACTTGAATAAGTCAATGTTTTTTTGATTAGAATAATTAATCTATTGCAGTAAAACTCATCGCAAATATAATTAATAAAAATTGTCAAACATCTCATGACAAATTGAAGCAATGATTGAATTTATTGCTGTCCAGAAAAGTTTTTAGGTATTTAACTTCTTTTTTGTTATTACGAAAAGATCATTCTGCGGATGTATTTACAAAATCCGAAAAAGGTAAAATCTTAACATTTTAAGCGAGGGATACCACTACCTTTAACATTTTTTAAAGGCAGAAACATCTACCCTAAGTCAGAGAAAGCATTTAGTTACAAAAACATTTAGAAATTCCTAAATTATTTAGTCTTTGTGAATAAAATATCTACCAATTCCTCCTGTGATCCATCAGAGTCAATCTGAATAACTATTTTCATCGCGTTTATTTGTTGCTTTAACCAATCAGAAAATGATTCTGTAATGATTTTTTGGCGCAACTGTTCATCTAATTGAGGTTGAATAATATCTTCCACCCAAATTAAATGCACTCCCTTGGGTGTCGTAATCGGTTTGAGAGCTGCTGGTGGTGCAGCAGCAAATACAGCTGCTGCAATATCGGGACGAAAATCTTTGCGGTATTGGAGTCCTTGATATCCATAAGCACGGCGGAGTTCTGGTTCTAAGATATATAGACGAGCGATTTCAGGAAAATTGATTTCGCCTTCTTCTAGGGCATAAAAAAGCTCTAAAGCCAAGTCTCGATCCTCGAAAACGACTTCGTAGGTAACGGCGGCGACATAATCTAGTTGGTGTTCATAAAAGTGCTTTTCCACTTGAGCAGAAAATAAATGATTCGCTAACTTCCGCGAAAGGATGTTTTTGTAGGCTAATTGTTCAAACTCATTCACAGACAAGTGGTGTTTTTCTAGCCATGTCCAAGTATCTTTAGCTTTGACAAGCTTCTTGGCGAACCGTAAATCATCTCCTTCTTGTTGTAATTCTTCTGGTGTGACTGCAATTCCAGCCTCTTGAACTGCTTCAGCAATAATGCTTTGTGATGCGATCGCTTCCACCACATCAGGTATCTGACAGGAAAGTTTGAGACTGTGAATAATATCTGAACTGGAAATGGTCAGATTGTGGGGCATAACATGATATCTCCAATAATTAAGGGTATTGGGCATTGAGTTTTTTTAACGTAGACGCTTCGGCTTGCCGCAGGCTACCGCAAACGCGAGTGCGTCTCCCCCTGGGAGAAGGACGCCAACGCGAGTGCGCCTCGTAAGAGTTGGACGCAAAGAGAAGAAAGAAAGAAATTGCTAACCTAGCATCGCTCTCTCTCAACTACATCTCTAAACCGCCTTTTTGCAGTTTCTTGAATGGATCTAAAACAAAGTCAATCACCCGGCGTTGGCGAATGATCACTTCAGCATTAGCTGTCTGACCGGCACCTAATGGAATACGTTTGTTGCCATTTTCGACATACTGGTGATCTAAAGTGATTTCTAACTCATAGGTTTCGATGTTCCCTTGAGGTGTTTGGTTAACCTTCGAGTCAGGAGAGATCCAAGTAACTTTCCCTGGCACAATGCCATATTCTTGGAAGGGATAGGCATCAAACTTGACTTTAACTGGCAGTCCGACCTTCAAAAAACCACTATCTTGATTAGGAATATTTGCTCTAAGCACGAAGTCTGCATTCTTGGGCGCGATTTGGGCAATCCTTTGACCAGGTTGAACTACCGCTCCTGGCTTAGTGGTGGGTAATTCAAAAATCACCCCATTAGTCGGCGATCGCACGATTCGTTGCTGAATTTGAACTCTTATAGATGTAATCTGGCTTTTAGTTTGAGCCACTTCTGATTGCACTGCTGTGATTTGCGTCTGTAGGTCTTTTAGCTGCTCCTGATTTTTCATTACAGCCAGTTTTCCGGCTTGCATGGCACTTTTATAGCTACTTTGTTCTTCTTGCAGTCGGAGTTTTGCTTGTTTGATATCAGACTCCAACATTTTGATCGTTATCTGATAACTATTTTGCTCTTCCCCCAAGCGCAATTGTGCTTGTTTGATATCTGATATAGCCCTCTTATAGAGTCGTTTACTTTCTTGTTCTTCTTTTTTCAGTTGATCAATTTGGGTTGCAGAAACCGCGCCATCGTTAACGAGTTTGCTAAAGCGTTCAATTTGCCTAGAATCTATACTCAAACGGGTTTTAGCTGATTGCTGATCATCACGAGTAGTATAAATCTGCTGCTCTGCTTGCTTAACTAATGCTTGTTTTTCTAACTTTTGCAGGTTATAGCTACTGAGTTTGGCATCCAGGTTTTGCTGGGCCTGGTTAACTTGAGCTATTTTTTCTAATTCTTGGGATTTATTTTGTTGCTCTAAGAGGTTAGTTGACATTAATAGTTGATTTTTGAGCAGTTCGAGTTGGGATTGCCGATTTTGTAGCCCTTGCAATTTACTCTGAACTTGTTGTAGTTCCGTTTGTAAGACATCAGACTCCAACTCCACTAGAACCTGTCCAGCTCTGACTGTATCTCCTTCTTTGACCCTAACTGCTTTGACACTTCCACCAGCTTGAGAGTCTAATTTTTGAGTTGCACCTTTAGGTTCTATACGCCCTCTGGCACTACCAGTTTCATCTATTTTCGAGAGAGTTGCCCAAGGTAAGAACAGACCAGCAAAGGCGATGAGTGCATACAACAAACCACGAGTCCAAATTTGAGGTAAGGCATTGAGCAATCCTTCAGTACCGTAGTACAAATCTTGACTGTTGTTTTCTGCCTCTATCTGCTCTTTCAGCTCTACCGATTCCTCTTGCTGTGTGTAACTTTGAGACTCATCTGACTCATCTTCGGTAAGTGGGGATGACCTATTGGAATTTGGCATGGTTTTGTTTCCGATAGTACATGGGAGTGGAGAAGGTGGGGCCTCTGGAGGGGATAAGGGGTAATGGGGGAAGAAGAGAACTATTAAGTAGGTTGGCGCAATTAAAGTTAACTGGCTAAGGCTGTCATTTGTCATTGGTCATTTGTCATTGGTCATTTGTCATTAGTAAAGGTTTTAAGCTTATTTGCGTTTCGTAACATAGTTGACTTTTTTCGCACCAACGTACTTAATTGATTAATGATTAATGCCTCATACCCCATATGCCCCATCTCAACTAACTTGAGCCATTTGTTGTTGATTCAGGTAGTAATAATGACCTTTTTTCGCGATTAATTCGTCGTGAGTACCGCTCTCTATCAAAATGCCTTGATCTAAAACCAAGATCAAGTCAGCATTGCGGACTGTAGAGAGGCGATGGGCAATAATGACACTTGTGCGTCCTTGAAGAATTGTTTTAAGATTATTTTGAATAATTCGTTCTGATTCCGAATCTAGGTGACTGGTGGCCTCATCAAACAGTAATAACCGAGGATTTCCCAGCAAAGCACGAGCGATCGCTAGTCGTTGGCGCTGTCCACCAGAGAGCATACCGCCGCCTTCACCAATTTCGGATTCGTAACCCATCGGTAGTTTTTGAATAAAATCATCGGCTCCGGCATATTTAGCGGCTTGGATAATTTCTTCTGAAGAAGCATCGGGATGAGCGATCGCAATGTTTTGACTAACAGTCCCACCAAATAGAAAAGTATCTTGGTCAACAACGCCAACTTGAGAACGGAGCGATCGCAAGGAAACAGTCGTAATGTCGGAACCATCAATGAGTACTTTGCCATCTGTGGGTGGATATAAACCTAAAATCAACTTACTCAGGGTTGTTTTTCCAGAACCACTGCGCCCCACCACTGCTACCATCTGTTCTGGCTGGATTTCAAAGTTAAGATTTTCTAAGACGTTAGTCTCACTTTCTTTGTGATAGCGAAAGGTGACATTCTGAAAGCGAATATGACCGTGGAGTTTACCCAACGACTTCCGAGGTTTAGTTTCTAAGTCTTCCTCTGGTTCTGCTTCCAACACATCATTAATCCGTTCGGTGGAAATCACGATCTCCTGCAATTGATTCCAGAGCATAGACAGCCGTTGGAAAGGACTCAAGACGTTACCCACCAACATATTGAAAGCAACTAATTGTCCAATGGTGAGTTCGCCATTAATTACCTGAGTCGCTCCGTACCACAGCAATGCAGTATTCACAAATATTTGGATAACGCCACTGATAATTTGCAGATGATTACCAATTATTTGAGCATTAAAAGCTTTTTTAATCAAGTCATTTAGCAGCTCTTCCCAACGCCAGCGCACAGTCTGCTCAATTGCCAATGAGCGGACGGTACGAATTCCGCTTAGAGATTCGATCAGATAGCTTTGTTCTTTGGCACCTGCATTAAAAATCTCTCTGGAGATGCGGCGCAAAATATTTGTGCTGGCGAAGGCCAAGATAAAAAATGGCGGGACAGTAAACAGCACGAATAATGACATCCGCCAGCTATAGGAGAACATCAAGGCCAGATAAACCACCAATGTCAGCATATCCAACAAGATGGAGAGTGTCTGACCAGTGAGGAATTGCTGAATTTTCTGGTTTTCTTGGATGCGCGAGACTATATCTCCAACGTAACGCGACTCGAAATAGGAAAGAGGTAAGCGGAAGGTATGTTTGATAAAACCTACAAGTAGGGCGATGCTAACGCGGTTAGCAGTATGAAATAAGAGATATTGCCGTAGAGCGTTGACAGCGACACCAAACAACCCAAAAACAATCATTCCCAAACCAACGGCGTTTAAGGTTGTAACGCTGCGTTGCACAAGTACTCTGTCAAGTAAAAGCTGGGTAAATACTGGCGTTACCAGACCAAATAATTGGATTAATATCGAAGCTATAAATATTTCTAATAGTGTCCGATAGTGAGGTTTGATTAACTCAAAAAACTTCCAGAAGCTTCTACTTTCGTTTTTAGTATCTTTTAATAGGGCTGTAGGTTGTAGTAACAATGCATAACCACTCCAACCTGCTTGAAATTCAGCTTTTGTCAGGCTGCGTTGACCAAGAGCCGGGTCACATACAATCACGCGCTTTTTCGTGATTTCGTAGACAACAATGAAGTGTTTGCCTTGCCAGTGGGCAATTGCAGGTAAAGGTTGTTCTGTTAATTTATCAAGAGTGGCTTTCACTGGACGGGTAGCAAAACCCAGGTTTTCTGCTGTTGCTGCCATCGCCTTGAGAGATGCACCGTTGCGGTTGACGTTGGTCATATCCCGGAGGCGATTGATACTAAAATGCTTGCCCCAATAGTTACCAATCATTACTAAGCAAGCAGAGCCACAATCAGCAGCGCTTTGTTGAGCATAGAAGGGATAGCTCTTGGTAAGGCGTTTCCACCAATGCCTCACTTGCACTTTCGGGCTGGGAAAGTAAAAAGTTGACTTTTTTGCCTGTTGTTCTGACTGTTTCTCTTTTTGGGGAAAAGGAATAATTTTCGCTTTTGGAGATTGGGAAGTTTTTTCCCCACTTCTTGGTAGAGTCCGGATTAATGGCGTCTCTTTCCACTCTCCAGTAGAAACCGGATTAATGGCGTCTCTTTCCACTCCCCACTCTCCCAACTCCGGGAAGTATTCTAATGCTGTTTGCCGATGTTCGTTTTTCAGAATGTAAGCAATGGTTGGTTGCGTTGCTTGCCAATCACCTTGTTTTGGTTGAGCAAAGATTGTGCCTGGTGTCAAAGAATGGCCTTGAGAATGCCGCAGTTGACCTCTGTACAATAGCCACAATTGCGAATCTTCGGATATTTGTGGACTTACAGAGCCAGGTTCTAGCTGGTGTCGCTCAAACAGAGATAAAGCTGTGAGCATCCCTGGAACTTGTGATGTATGGCAGGGAAATTGTGAAGTTTGACGACATAACAACAGCAAATCCCAGAGTTCTGCACGGGCAAAAAGGCGATCGCGAATGTTAGGATACTTGTCTATCAATGTTTGCAATACATCTTGCCTGAAATAGCCAAGTTTTAAGCTCGTTGAAGCTCTAACTACATAAGGACTAAAGTTAGCTTGGGGAAACAGAGTCAATTCGCCGAAAATAGACCATGCACTAAAGCTAGTGATTAAATTCTCAGAGCCATCCAACAGTCGGACTTTACCTGTAAGGATAATGTAGATACCGGGATTCGTTTGTGCAGACTGCCAGAACTCCTTTGCTACTGATGGCTCCACAATTTCCATTTCTGCCAGCAAGTTTTGTAATTCTTTTTCCGAAAGCTTTGCACCCAAGGTGTGCAACAGCTTTTCGCCTACATATTGCTCAGGAAGCACTGGTGGCATTTTCTAATCTCCCTATCTAAATTGAAAAAAAACAGCAAACAGTATTATTTAATACCATTTTTGCGGCGAGGAAACCCTAAGCTTAGTAATACTGAGGGTGGCAGGAAAAAGCTTTGTCAAATGCATATTTGTTTGTTTATATAAATCAGAATCAATACTTGCCGTTACTAAAATGCTCTGACATAATCGTGTCCACCTTGGATTAACTCGTAGATTATGAGCAGACGGAAGCTATAACAGTAACAGTTGTGTGATCAAAGTCTGACAGAAAAAATATCACGACTACATAGTTTAGATTAACCCTACAAGGTTAATCTGAGGTTTACACAGCATGGATTTAGTGCCCCGGTTTGAGCCGATATTTTCGCCATTCTTGCATACTGGATATTACTTCCAGGAGGGCTGTTTAATTGCCTGAGAGGCACTAGTTTTTAGTTTAGCCGTCTAAGTCTCTAACAGCCTATGGTAAGGCAAGGCTTCTCTACGAAACCCTATGGAAAAGCACTTAAATTTTTTGAAGGGGTAATTTTTCTTTTTCCCACTTCTTCAAATTTCACGCTGATACTATTGACGAAATCTTTACGTGATCCAATTAAACAGCTCTGCTACCTCCGGGGGTAGCTTCAGTCTCAAGGGCGTAACCTCCAGGATTAAAAAGCTGGCTTCGATAAATCTAGACTAAAGAGATGATAAAAACTCGAAAATACATGATTTTTTTCAGATCTTATTAATGTCAATCAAAGTCTCAGTTAAACAACATAATATTGCTTGGTTTCCTTGCAAGATACAAAAGTTCATCTTTTTCTAGCCGTGTCTAGCATCTTTGAGGTAACTTCAAACAATTATGTAATTTTTGTTACAACCTCCCAGAGCGTAATGATCGCGAGTTTTTCAAAGAGTTTGGTCACAGACGTGTAGGAATCCGATTTGATTCTTGAAGTTACTTACGTACAGAGCAAACATGGGAACAGGGAACACAAAAGAAGGCAATGCATATGTACTGCATTTTTTTCCGAAATCAAATAGGATTCTTACATGTATGTAATTAGCTTACACTGATCAACTTAAAATTTGAAGAGCCTATAGGTTTTTTACTGTAAGTTTTCTGAAGTATCATCATCATAGATAACTCTTAACCAAAAGAATACAGTTATAACCTACTTGTACATTAAATCTTTAAACAGGGAGGCCACAAAGTGTGATCCCAGTCATCACATTTTTAGATGGGAACCTCACTCATAATCGAATGGTACGAAGAAAAGTTTTAAGCTATGCAGAAATCGTGCAATTTTAACGGAATTGTGGAACTCCCCACCCTCAATGGACTCTTCACTAACTTTTTAGCCTACAAGCTAGGAAGCAGTGGTGGAAAACTGATTGAGATTGATAAATGCTTCCCCAGTTCGCAACTCTGCTTTAATAGACATCTGGTACAAATTAAAATAATTCGTACCTCGACTACGCGGTTCCTGAGCGTAGTCGTTCGCGTAGCGTCCCGCAGGGAAGGACGGCACAAGGAAAGTAAATTAAGTTTTGTAACGGGGATTGGTTATTGAGCGACTTGTACTCTTGCTAGTCGAAGTAAGTCGAAATATAATCCCAACATAAAATTTACCGATTATAGAACTGAGGGACTTTAACCCACAGAATTGAGTTAAATATGCGTTACCCAGAACCCTTGTAGAGACGTAGCAGTGCTACGTCTCTACATTCATTAGAGTTATTGCGTAAGTCCTATAAATATAGCCAAAAATCTTTAGTCTACTGAAGTAGACTTTAGCCAAAAGCCAAAGGACTTTAGTTCGAGGTGTGTGAGTTAAGCTACTTTTAGCTTAAGTTGACACTAATGGCTCTCCATCTCCTACTTCCTTGACTTCTACCTATAAAAAATGTATAATTCTACTCACGTAGAAGGGGAGTAGCTGCTGGCAAAAAAACTTAAAAGCCAGTACATCTGAATCAACATACTGGCGATGAGCCTGGTTCAGATGGCAAATAATCAATATTTGAAAGCGAGACCTTCACTAAGTTCACACCGAAAAGTGTAAACTTGGTGAGGTCTTTTGGTTCTCATCAAGCTTCACATCGGGAAACGATTCTTTAGGAGCTTGAGAGAGTGTTAACAGCTTTTACCGCAGGTTTATTATTAATTACAGTTTCAGAGCTAGGCGATAAAACATTTTTTATTGCTGTGATTTTGGCGATGCACCACCCGCGCCGGCTGGTATTTATCGGTGTGACAGCTGCTTTAGCGGCGATGACAATCCTTTCGGTGCTATTTGGACAAGCGGTATCTTTTTTACCAAAAGTTTATATTCATTATGCTGAAATAGCTTTATTTATTGCCTTTGGGATAAAGCTGCTGTATGACGCCAGCAAGATGTCTGCTGCTGCTTGTGATACAGAAGTTGTAGAAGAAGCCGAAGCTGCGGTGAAACAAGCAGATTTGCAATTGCCAAAGCAAAAGACTGGGTTGGCAATAGTCATAGAAGCCTTTGCGTTGACATTTATGGCAGAGTGGGGCGATCGCACGCAAATTGCCACCATTGCCCTAGCAGCAGGTAATGACCCAGTTGGAGTCACAATAGGTGCAATTTTAGGACACGCCATTTGTGCTGCGATCGCAGTTATCGGCGGTAAAATGATTGCCGGACGCATTTCTGAGCGTCAACTCACCTTTATTGGCGGATGCCTGTTTTTAGTCTTTGGTGTCGTTGCTGCCATTGAGGGAGTGTGAGGGAAGAGGCAGGGGGGCAGGGGGAGCAGGGGGACAAGGAGATAAACAAAACTCCTAACTCCTAACTCCTAACTCCTAACTCCTAACTCCTAACTCCTAACTCCTAACTCCTAACTCCTAACTCAGCACTCAGCACTCCTAACGCCCAATACCCATCATTTAGGTGAAGGCGTGGGAGATGCAGCAGGACTTGGAACGGGGGAAACCGTTGCTGCCTTATTAATTACGTCTTTGTACTGAGCAGGTGCTAAAGCTGCGGCGCTATCAAATAAAAGTTTTGCATCTGCCTCTTTGCCCTGTTGTTTCAGGAGCATGGCTTTTGCCATAACGGGGCGGAAATCCTTGGGATCTTTCTTAATTGCCTGGTCATATACAGAGCTAGCTTGATCGTACCGTTTCTGGGAAGCATGAACAGAACCTAACAGCACCTGCACGGCTACTGTATCTACACTTCCAGGCTGAATTGTATTTGCTTGGGCTGCGTTAGAGAGGGTTTCTTGCAGCAAACCAATGGCTGCTTCGGGGCGTTGCTGACTCATCAACAGATCCACCATTCCTTGCAAAGCCTTCAAATCGCCTGGTTTTGTCTCCAAAATCGAGCGATAAGCTTGAGCAGCTCCTTCGCGATCGCCAATTTGCTGTTTGGCTTGAGCTAGTAGCACTGAATATTCTGATTGTTGAGGATTCAGCTTCGCTAGCTTTTCTAGGGGTTCAATGACAACTTGGATATCAGCTGGTTTAACCTCAGTTTTTTCTTTTTGATTCAGTAGTTGCAACCTCGCCTGTAATAAGCCCTTAAGCGCCGCCTGATTTTCTGGTTCTCTTTGCAAAACCTGTTCATAACCCCGGACTTCGTCTTCCAATTTGGATTTTTGGTCAGAGGGGGTCAAACTGCCTCTGGTGCTAGCAGTATTCTGGTTTGAGGGTGGCGTATTATTAAATGCTCCAATGATGGGAATCACCGAAACACCCACAAAAGCAAGAATTGCCAGCACCAAGATGACTTGAACTATCCAGCGATTGCGTGTTTGAGACACAGTTTTGTCTTTCTCCTGAATTTTAATGACATGATCATTTACACAAGTCGTAAAGTTAAAAATTTCCAAAACTTTGCGGAATACCGCCAATTGCCTGTGAATTTTATAACAATTAACTATTTAGACTGCTAAAGTAAGTGATGACTTTAGGAGGAGCCGTCAGAATTGTACCTATGATATGCTTCCGAAACTAGTGTAAAGCCGCTAAATTAGACATTTAGTGTTTATACACTAAATGTAGCGCCTTTAGGATTGTCCAGAGTACCCTGGTGTGACTTTGTGAAAAGCCAATATACTTTCATCAGTCGCACAAATGCTCTTTCCAGATGCCTTTATAAAATCCCACAATGGGATGTGTCTCCGCCGCAAGGAGTTTTTATGAATTCCGACCTGATGCCGTTGCCTGAATCTTCCAATTCTTCTGCCTCTAACCAGGGCCCAACTAACATAGAGGCAGCCGCTAATGTTCATACAGCAGCAGCCCACTCCTCTAAATCTGAAAACTCGCCTGTCAACTCCATTGAGACTGACTCAAATGGGAACTTAATCAATCGACAGCAACCGATTCCGCCCCCCAGTGAGGCGATGCAATATCGAGCGATCGGGTTAGTCCGGGGTCGCTATCATGCTAGTAGCGAACAATTTACTCAAGGTACGCTGCTGACCGCAGATGGTGTAGAACTCAATGCCGTCCTCCTAGGCCGGATTATGAGCTTAGTCAAGAATCATCTAGACTTAGAAAAAGAACACTTGTGGGTAGTGTATCCACGTACAAGACAAGAAAATGATACCTTGCACATCCAAATCGTCGGAGTTTGGGAGCCAGAAAATCTGGCTAAAAACTCAACAGATGAGGACGAGTCAGATTTTGAGTTGCAAGAGTTACAGACACCTGATGATGGCTTATCCGAGAACTCTGAACTAAGTACAACTGCCCTGATCCCCTCATCAGAGGTTGCAGATGGTGGTTTTTCTGTTCGTGGTGAAGTAGTCTACCAGTCTTTTGACGCTAAAAGCTTGGTAGTTAAAATTAGGCAGGCTCCACGCAAATCAACTGATAAACCTAAGTATTTTAAGTTGAAATTGAGGGGTGTGCTGACCACCAAAGCAGTGGGAAAATTCTGGGACTTCCAAGCTAAGCGAGAAGCTGACGTTTTGGTGGTAGAAAAAGCTGAGGCGATCGCTGACTTGCCCAAAAAACGCAGACCACCATTCAAAGGTGGCCCTCGTGCTGGCGGTGGTGCTGGTGCTGGTGGTAGAAAACCATTCCCCCCCAGACGCAGTGGCGAAACCCCTCGTCCCATCAAGAAAACAGGCTCAAGTGGCGACCCCTCTGTGGTGTCAAAGCCTATACCAAAAACGCCTGCTCCTAAGCCGATAAAGCGACCAAAACCGACTCAAGAGTAGGGAATGGGGAGTAGGGGGAGATGAGGGAGTAGGGAGAAAAAAATTAACTCCCTCATCCCCCTCATCCCCCTCATCCCCCTCATCCCCCTCAAAAATCCGTCCGCCGATCTTGGGGTAGGAACGATCGCTCCATCGGAATTGGCGAAACTGGTTCTGTAAGGGTAAAAGTACCTGCTTCGATCCACTTTTTCAACTCTAGGGCAACTTCCCTAGAAAAAAACAAACTCGCTAAGGGGGCAGAGCGTACAGCTTTGCCCTCAATGGTGATCCGCCCAGATTTGAGTTGGGCGTAACTCACTAAACCAAAGGTGGGACGGACACGCCGGGGAATGGAAAAATCTACTATTGGGGCTACTAAGTCTTGATCTTGGACGGCACAGTGTTCAATTACCTGTTCATTTAATACAGGAAGTGCGACACCAACGCCTAACATCAATGAGGGCCCATAACTTTTGAAGTAACAACCCCTTACCCAATGGGCATTCATTTGCTTGGCATCACCAATTAAAGCTAAAGTGGCGGAAGGGCCAATCGGTGTGCGATTAGCTAAACGCTTTTGTAAAGGGAAGTGCTGAGTACCTTCCCAAGCTACATAGCCAATACCGCCGCCTAAAAAAATTCGAGTACCGATACCAACGAGTTGCAAATCGGGGTCGTTGAGTAGGGGAGAAATCGCACCTGGGTTAGAATAAACGGCGTTCCCCAAACGTGGTTGTAAAGGGCCGAGATAGGTAAAGAGGGGGCGATCGCCACCATTTACACCAACAATAAAATTTTGATAAAGATTGCGCGGATTAAATAAATAAAACTGATTAATCGTTTCACTGGTGACAGCAGTTTCAAAAGTTGCTCTGGGGTAACAATCTGTTACTTGTCCTTGGGCTTTTACGTGTATGGATTTACCAGCAATCAAATCTTCGATTACATGACCGCCGCCGCGTTCTCGGACTTCTTCCCCGTCCATCGTCTCTACAGCACTACTCGCACCCAAATATAAATCTACTGCCCCAAAACCAGAGTATGCTGGTACACCATCTAACCAGCAACGACGAATTTTTATCGGCGGGTCAGTGTGTCCCAGATTGATAATTGCACCACTTGATTCCATCGGCTCAAACGTCCCAGTGGTAACTACATCAACTTCTTTAGCAGCTTTAGTAACACCGATTTCTACAACTCGCGCTTTTAATTCTTCAGTTGTCAACACTACCGCACGTTGGCGGCTGATTTTCTCGTTAATTTCTGCAATTGTTCGCATCTTATCAGTGCTAGCGCTTCCTGGTGAATGGGGAATGGGGAATGGGGAGAGACTCGATTAATCGCGTCTGTACTAGAAACCCCCCTTCCATTCCTCTCCCCGCTTCGGGGAGAGGCTTTGAAACCCCCCTTCCCTTGTAGGGAAGGGGGGCTAGGGCGTGTTTTCAAACTATAACCACAAAAGAATGGAGGCGATCGTAATCATAGCTGTATAATTTGCTGCAAGTTTTTCATATCGGGTGGCAATGCGCCGGAATTGTTTGAGTCGGTTTATAGCTCTCTCAACAATGTTGCGTTGTCGGTAGATTTCACGGTTAAACGAACCGCGACGTGGTTCATTAGAGAGTCGTGGAATTGTCAAACGGATACCGCGACGACGTAAATAATTGCGTATTCGACGACCTGTGTAACCTTTATCTCCGACTAATCTCAAAGGGCGAATGCGTGGGCGACCCCGACCAGAACGCTTGACTGCTCCTTGTTCCATCAATTGTTCAAGAAAAATCGACTCGTTACGCTGACCTGGAGTAAGAATAAAAGTTATTGGTTTGCCTTTCCCCTCACAACGTATGTGTATTTTTGTACTGAATCCACCACGAGAACGTCCTAGAGCTTCGTTTTCATCGCCCCTTTTTTTCCACCTGCGGCGTGTTGGTGGGCGCGTACAACTGTTCCATCGACATAATGAATCTCCCAATCAAGCATTCCTTGCTGATCAGCGATCGCTTGAAGCTGTTCTAAGATTTGATTCCAAACCCCAGCTTTTTGCCATCGATAAAACCGTGTAGCCACGCTTTCCCACTTTCCATAGCGTTCTGGCAGGTCTCGCCACGGTGCCCCAGTTCTGAGTATCCATAGGATGCCATTGACAACCAAGCGGTGGTCATGATTTGGTTTACCAGTTTGGGGTTTTTGGGGTGGAAGTAACGGTTTTAACTTCTCCCACTGTTCGTTACTTAACTCGCCTCGATTCATTAACACACTATGCCTGCGATCACCTATTTTTTAGGATACAACCAGTTTGAAAACACGCCCTAGGGGTTAGGTTTGTGAGGTTTTGGTTTTAGCAAATCATATATTTTTTGGGGCAAGCAAGCTAACTTTGTCTAAAAGATTTTTTTGTCTACGTAAAATTACTATAAAACAAGTCTGGTATTGTCAATCAGATGTATGTATGGTTAGCATTGACTAGACTTGTTGAATTTAAATGATTTTACCTCAACCAAAATAAACATTTCTGGCTTTGGGAAAACATTTTAAGCCAACTAGTCAATCGCAAAATGGGAGATGAAAGGAGATGCCATAGTGAAGCTGCTCTCTGACAAACTTATCTTGACTTCTACCTGATCCTGAATTTTCACGGCATCTGGAAAACCTCTCTCTAAATCTCTCTCCTAAAAGGAGAGAGACTTTGAACGAACTTTGGGGGTTTAAGTCCCCAGCAATATAGGCAGCGCGTTTTGTGTCGGGGTCTAAATCCCCATCACAAAACGTAATTGCGAATGGGCGAAAAAGCGAATTGCGAATTGGTTTAATTTCCCCCTTCCCGCGACGAGTTGGGGGTTAGGGGGTTAGGTTTTTGGTGGACTTTTCCACATAACCTGAATTCTCAGCTACCTGATCAAAGCAATTTTCCTTGTTGCTATTCATTTTATTGCTACATTTCACCCAATAACGAATTGAATAAGAGGCAATGACTACTTCGGAATTAACTAATTTTGAGCAACAAAAACAAAATAAGGTTTCTGATAGAATTGAAATTTTATCCTCTCCATTAGATGAGAAAAAATTGTTTAATTTGAAGGTGATTGAGTATTTATTACTTGCAGCTTTTGTTTCTGCTGGACTAGTGATTATTTTTCTTTCAGATGATAAAAGAATTGTAATTTCTGGGGCGGTATCTCTAACTTTTTTGTTTTTTTTGTTGCTCCTCAATAGACAAGTATTTCAGAACTATAAGAAGGCCGCTTATCAGTCTGAACTCACCAAAAAAGCTGAACTTTATAGTTATCTATTGACCAATCCTAATTCCTGGGACAAAGATACGCTAACTCTGACAAGAGGGAAGGCTTTACGATACTGCCAAGATTTAATTGACGATTATAAAAAACTTAGGAGTGTATCAAGGAATCTTTACTATAGTTTGCAAATTGCGACAGTGATTTTATCAGGAGTCACACCAATTTTAGTTCTGGTAGACAAATTAGAAGCAGGACAAGCTTGGCTGAAGTGGCTTCCTGTGCTTTGCCCAGCTATTGCTTCTATAGTTGCTAGTATAGTTACTTCTTTTCCTTTTCAGAAGAATTCCCTTGCTGCTAATACAGCCGTTGAATTATTAGAAGCTGAACAAGAGAAATTTATATTGGGCGTGACTCCGGCTTATCGTTGCTATGATCTGTCTGAGGAAACCCAACAGCAACAAAAGGCTAGTCAGGCTCTAGAATACTTTATTGTTCAAGTGAATAATATTCATCTCAACCAATTGCAACAAACGAGTGAGACACAATCAGAGAAGCCAGAATCAGCTTCATCTAATGAGTCAAATAAAGCAGCAGCAGAGGTAATGAAGTAGAAGGACGCAAATAAAGCTAACTAGTGGCGATCGTCATTTGTCATTTGTCATTTGTACTGAGCGACTCGCCCTGACTTGTACTGAGCGCAGCCGAAGTAGCGCAGTCGAAGGGAGTCGAAGTATTGGTCATTTGTAACCGGCTTTCCGCACTTCATTGTGTAATACGCGTAGATTTCCGAAACCTGTTTAATGATGGTTAAAACAACAACATAAGTTGCCAATAGGATTCAATATTAATACTTAATAATTTGAACATTATTAGGAATTTTTATTGAAAATAGAGATAATACATTTTGAAGTGCGGAATGTGGGTTGTAAGGGTTTCAAGTGTATTTACGTTTCGTAATCTAGTTTAGTTTATTTTTCCCGACTTACTTATAGCTCAATACAGTTCAGTTAAGCATTTCTTTCTTCTCTTTGCGTCCTTGGCGTCCTTCTCCCAGGGGGAGACGCACTCGCGTTTGCGGTTCGTTAAAAAAACTGACTTTTACTGAGAGTTTTAGGCTTAACCCAAGCGTATTGACTTATAGCTCAATACGGTTCACAAAAGGGCTGAAACTCTTTTTTTTACGAACCACAGAGGGGCAGAGAACACAGAGAGAAGGAGGAAATGCTTAACCCAAGTGTATTGACTTGTAGCTGATGAATGGAAGAAGCAATCGTCATCTACTTGATGCAATTTACAGCGAGTTTGTAAATCACTCAAGCTTTTAATGATGTCAGTAATTCCGACGCTGTCAATGCTCATAGTACTTTGTAAAGCTAGTTTTTAGGGTTTGCAGTTAGGACTTTAGTGCTGAGAAAATAAGGACTGAAGTTCTTACTACAAACTTGCTTACTCTTGTTTCAAGATATCATCGTCAATCGATTGCTCCTGATTAATGTCTGGATTTTCTGACGTCCAATTATCATCGGTAGATTCAGAAACTATCACCAATTCAGTTTCTTTTCTCTGGTTATTCCCCCATTCATCTAAAACATCTTTAATCAACACTTCTTGCAAACAAATCTTAGCGACAACAGTTAGAGGTAACGCCAGAAATAATCCGAGAAATCCAAAAAAAGTCACGAATAATAGTTGAGCTATTAAGGTTACGGCTGGTAGCAATGAAACTTGATGCGCCATGACAACGGGCGTGATGAAATTACTCTCAATCTGTTGAATGATAAAGTAGAGAATCAAGACAGCGATCGCTTTCCAAGGTTCATCCAAGAAGGCGATCGCCATTGCTGGTATGACACTCATCGTCGGGCCCAGATTGGGAATCAAGTTAAAAAATCCCGCTAAAACCGCTAAAGCTAGTGCTGCCTTGACACCCAAAATTAATAAGCCAACGAAACTCATCAGCCCCACTACACAGATGGCAATAAAAGCGCCTGTAATCCATCCCTCCAAGGAGACTTCACATTGATCTAAAATCCCATCTACCCGCCGCCGATAGAATGAGGGGAAAAGCCGCACAAATACTTTGCGATAAGCTATGGGGTCGGCTAATAGCATTCCTGTTAAAACCAACACTAGCAAAATCTTGAGAACGACTTCCAAAGAGCCAGATACAAAGGCAAAGGAGTTTCCGAGTAGCCGATTGACGAAGGGCTGTATTTGTTGGATGAGGCCATTGATATCCGGGATGTAAGGAACTAACTGGTCAGGAATACGAGTTCTCAGGGCATCAAGCCAACTATTAAAGCGTCCAAACCCTTTAGGAACCTGATTGGTTAGTTCTTGAAACTGCTGTGCAAATGGCGGCACAATTAGCCAGAAAAAACCCACAACGCCTGCCAAAAATATAGCTACTGCTAGGAGGACGGCGAATCCACGCTTTATCCCAAAGCGTTGGAAGCGTTTTGCTAGCCGATTTAAGGTGGTAGCTAACACAACTGCGGCAAACATTAGCAAAAGCACTTCCCGAATTTGCCACAGGATGTATAACGAAAGAAGTATGGCGATTAAGCCGATCCATTGACCGAGGTTCACAGGCTGACTCCCAACGGTTGGCGATATGCAATTTTCTGTTAATTCAGCTAGGTTAGCTGATTTTAGGAACTTGTGCGTGGATGTTTGAGTTAATTTTGTTTCTGTGCTTGGAATCGCCACAGTAGTGCGATCGCTATAATTACAATCGGCAACAATACTATAATCAACGCGTTGGTTGCTGTTGCCGCAATTGATACACTTGGCGCTGCATATTTAATTAATAGCGATAACAAAGCCGAGAGTAACAGCAGTTTCAGAACAAGTCCTAGTTGATTTTCCATAAAAGTACGCCATACAAGTTTTTGTGGTACGAATTTGCGTTGTACCGTCCAGTTTCTACAATAAACCTACAGATACAATCGTTTTCAACTTTCTTTAGGAAATGCGATCGCTTTTTTACGTCAAACTTAACCAGCCAAAAACTTGTTCTACAGTCAGTTCTAATTCCATACCCTCAAGAATGGGTAATTGATCACCACCTTCATATAATTCCACTCGCTGTCCAGGAAAAATTCCTAGCACACTTTCGTCTTCTGGGTTGATTAACCAGCCAAGTTCAGTACCATTGCGCGAACAATGGAATAATTTACTCAATACTTTTTTGAACCTTTGGTTTGGAGAAAGAATCTCAATTGCCCAGTTGGGATGAATTTCAAAGCGGTTAGCAATTCTGCCAGATGGAGTTTTAGGAATTCTATCCCAGCGAAACACAGAGACATCAGGGACGATAGAAGCACCGCCGAAGGTGCAACGCAGTTCTGGGAAAGCCAAAGCAATTTTTTGACTTCTAGCTATGCCATTAATTGTTTCGCAAAGAGTAGCCTGGAGCAAGCTATGTTCACCTTGAGGCATTGGTTTTTCAATGATTTCTCCCTTGATAAAGTCTGATGCTGGTTCAGTTTCTGGTAATTTGAGAAAGTCGTCTAAAGTTAGTTGGGGTTGAGTTGCGATCGCCATAAGCAAATAGCATAGAAGGGAATATCTTAATTATGTGCATTAGACATAAGACATCTCCGAAAAAGAATCTCAAACGCTTACTCTGTCTAGGTTAAAACCTAATTTCCGGAGATGTCTATAGGAGTGAAATTAAATATGCGTTACCCAGAATTCTTGTTTTGACGTAGCACTGCTACGTCAAAACAATTCCTTTTCGCAGATGTCTATTAGCTTGCGTCTCATCCTTCCTTCCTAATATTTAGAAGTCCCTTGTAAGATTACATCCAACTCAGCCAACCAAAAACCTCTTGAGCTGTTAATTCCAACTCGATACCCTCAAGAGTAGGTAATTTATCAGTACCTTCGTATAATTCCACTCGCTGTCCAGGAAAAATTCCTAGCACACTTTCGTCTTCTGGGTTGATTAACCAGCCAAGTTCAGTACCATTGCGCGAACAATGGAATAATTTACTCAATACTTTTTTTAACCTTTGGTCTGGGGAAAGAATCTCAATTGCCCAGTCAGGATGAATATCAAAGCGATTAACAATTCTACCAGATGGAGTTTTAGCAATTCTATCCCAGCGAAACACAGACACATCAGGGACAATAGAAGCACCGCCGAAGGTACAGCGCAGTTCTGAGAAAGCGTAAGCAATTTTTTGGCTTTCAGTTACGTTATTAATGACATTACAAAATTTAGTCTGTAGTCGGCTATGTTCACCTTGGGGCATTGGTTTTTGAATGAGTTCTCCGTTGATAAAGTCTGATGCTGGTTCAGTTTCTGGCAGTTTGAGGAACTCATCTAAAGTTAGTTCGGGTCGAATTGCGATCGCCATAAGCAAATAGCATAAAGGGGATGGTTTTATTTTTGGAAACCCACGAGGCGCTGAACTTGGACTGATACATCACCAAAAGCTAGGGAGACAATAGTACCTGTGGTTAGTGTCAATTCTGTTGTGTATTGCCCATTTTTTAAGTCTCGAAATACTAGCAACTGAGAATTTTTGAGATTGACAACCCAATATTCAGCAATGCCTGCTTCTGTATAGATGTCTTTTTTATCACCTAAATCTTTGCTCAAGGTGGACTTAGAAAATTCGATAATCCAGAATATGTCTTCAGGGTAAGGGTGGTGTTCTAAGTAGACCTCGCCGAGAGGTTTGACAATAGCAACATCCGGGATGGGTTCTGAATTGTTGGGTAGGGTGATGGGTTTGGCATCGCGAATTTTTGCCCGTTCACCCAGCAGTGTGCGAAGATAATCAGCTGCTTCGGTATTGTAGTAGGCATGGGGTTCTCGTTCTGGGGGCATAACTATGAGGTCGCCGCGCAATAGTTCAATAGGTTGGTCATCAAAAATCCCTGCTTCTATTGCTCGGTGATAGCGTTCAATTGTCCATTTATAGGTAATTACCGTCATAGCCGCCTTTTTTCTACCGCTTCGACAATAGCTTTAGTTTGATTTTAGTTGATTGCTAAGTTACAAAGATTTTGGCAGAAAGTGCGATCGTTATCTGATATCATGTCCGCATAATTAGTTATGATTCCCACAGTCATTGCACCCCACCCCTTAATCCCCTCCCCGCAAGCGGGGAGGGGAGACAAAAACTCCCAACTCCTAACTCCTAACTCCTCACTCCTAACTCCTAACTCCTAACTCCTAACTCCTAACTCGCAACTCCTAACCCCTAACTCCGTTGCCAAATTTTAATAGTCTTATCCAAACTCCCGCTTACCAACATCTCACCGGAAGCTGTGAAGGCTAATGCTGTGACTATATGAGTATGACCTGTAAAAGTACCCAGCAATTCCCCAGTTTGTAGATGCCACAACTTGATGGTTTTATCAGCACTACCGCTAGCGATAATTTGTCCATCGGGACTTAACGCGATCGCATATACTCTATCTCGATGTCCTTTAAGAGTATGCAGTAATTCCCCAGTCTCCAATTGCCAAATTTTAATTGTTTGATCCCAGCTACCACTCACCAGCAGTTTACCATCTGCACTGATTCCTAAGGAACGCACGATGTGAGAATGACCCATGAGGGTATGTAGCGGTTGTGCATCCTTTAAACTTTTGATTCCCGTTTGGGGTGAGGTGCGCCAAACTTTGATTTTGCGGTAGCTACCTGTCACCAGAATTTCCCCGTCTCGGCTAAAAACCAGGGAATGAGCTGCTGTATCATCTAAAGAGAGTGCGATCGCAACCTGACGTTGCATCAAATCCCAAAAGAGAATTTTTCTGTCATCTCCGCCTGTAGCTAACATTCTGCCATCTGGGGTAAAGGCAGCACACCGCACTACCCCATTATGTTTGTGCAAAATATCTATTAAGTCTAAAGCGCCTACGTGCCAAAGCTTAATTGTCGAATCTGCACCGCAACTCACTAAAGTTTGTCCATCGGAACTAAAAGCCAGGGAATTCACTTCATCCACCACCCCAGATATCACCCAAGGATATTCTGATAATGTCTCTATTAATTCACCCTTGCTTAAATCCCAGAGTTTTGTCTCTCCACGACTACCACTTGCCAATATGGGTAAGGCTTTGCCATTGTTACACCCAGAACTGAAAGCTAGACAATTAATCCCTCTGCTGTGTCCTTGCAAAGTCTGCCAGCATTCCCAGTCACCGACTATATCCTTGAGGCAATGCTCTGATGGTAAAGTTTGTATTGTATCTGCGATCGCCCTCTGATTAATTACTGGCGACGTGTCTTTTTTGTCAATAAGTGATTCTAAATACCAACTTAACCCCCCTGCATACAACAAGTTGCTTGGAGTTACATACAGTTTTGGTTCAGTCAATTCAAGTATATTTGTCGGCAAAAAACCTGTTATTATGCTTTGCTTCTCGTAACCTAAATTACCTGTAGAGGGATAAAACAAACATAGAAAAATTAATACTTGGTGATTTTTCAAATCTTCTTGAGTAATCGACCACCTAATTTTGTCTTTCTTAATACCATTAAAACTTTCGCCATCAGCAACGTAAACTCGGACACTTAGCTGAGGATGATCTTTGAGTAAATAAGAGAATTTGCTTTCGCTGGATAAATTTCCCTCATCATCTAAAATCATATTTTGTAAGGTATCTTGTGACACCTTTTTGACCAATTTGCCCAAGCGTTCAGCTATTACCCGATCAACAATATGCTCTCGCAAAAGATAATCTTGGGCTTGTTGTTCAAAGTATTTGGGAAAAGGTATCGTCCAGTCAGGAGGTTCAGGATATTCAGGCGGTGTCGGCGGCGGATTTTTGGCGATAACTTCTGCTTGTTGGCGAGAAAGCTCCTGAAGTCTAGCCAAAGGCTCACCCCAAAATGCCATAATCTCAGTGTGACAACCTTTAACTTGACTTTCCAGTAAAGATAAGTCATAAGTTTTAGGTTTTTTCACACGTTGAAGGAAGTCACTTTGTTGAGCTTTGAGTAAGCTAATCCAATCCATCTGCATTCCTACGGCAAACTGTTGCATACCTACGGTAAGCTATACCAATGCAATTACTCAAGTTTATAACCTTAGTTAATTAAAAATTCAGTAATGTTAGCAGTCTAATAAAACACAGCTATTAACAGATGTTTCCAAGAAATATAGGACTTACGCAACTGGCATATTATTTGGAGTTTGTAGTCAGGACTTTAGTCCTCTTTCATCAGGGCTGTTCGCGAAGCGTTCCCGTAGGGTAGCCCTGACTACAAACTAAAAGCTTTTATTTTTTGTGACACTTGCGTAAGTCCTAAAATAGATAAATGTATAGCACTCAGACATTTGATTAACTGATGCAGTTCAAGTATATATAGGACTACTATTTGATTTCTGAACAGATACGTAGGATTCGGTGCGTTTCGCGTAACGCACCGAATCCTTAAGAATGGTGCGTTACGCTGTCGCTAACGCACCCTACAAATACTTAATGTTGTTCAAAAATCAAACCCGATTCCTATAGAATTAATTGTTGTCAGTTAATTCTAACGGGGATGGAGAACGAGATACTGTTTCTCTAGAAACATTATCGGGTAAATCATCTGAAATTGACATAAGTGATTAATATTGGCTAATTTTAACCTTTGGGTTTTGGTTCTCTGGATATGGTACTTAAAGAAAATTTTCTGAAAATGATATTAGGAAAACTAGATGACAGTTCGTGCTTTTTTCCAAGCTGCTAAAATCGAGGATTTCCAGTCTCCTTACGATACCATTCACCTAAAAGTTTTTTATCCAGTACACATGTCGAGGGGTAAGGTAGAAAGAAATAGGGAACTTCTGCCAGTTGATTTAGAAAAAGCACCTTTTCCAGTAGTGATTTTCTTCAACGGCTTTAACTGTGATGCTCAACAATATCAATGGTTGGCAGTTAAACTCGCTGAACGTGGACTAGTGGTGATTCTCTTTAACTGGATTGCGGAAATTATACCAGGAATAATTAGTTTGACTCCAGGGGTTGATTTTGAAAAGAGCAAATCAACAATTTATCGTACTGTTCCCACTGCTTCGGCTTTGCCAACACTGTTAGCAAAAGTGGAACAGTTACAGTCTGAGGGTATTTTAGCTGGAATGCTTGACCTGCAACGAATAATTTTAGGTGGACATTCCGGAGGTGGTAGAGTAGCAATCGAAAATGCTGATCCTCATTTTTTCCCTCAAGTTGCAGCATCTTTTGGCTATGGTGTACACACTATGGCAACGTTATCATTGGGGTACAAAGCAGACACTATTTTGCCCTTACCAGAATCCTTACCACTTCTACTGATGGGAGGAACCTGCGATGGAGTAATTGCGAATAATAGCGATCGCTACGGTGTAAGTCCTGGAAATACTACCACCCCAGTCATCCGTACATTCCAAGAAGCAATGACTGGCGGACGAAATGACAGCTATCTAGTACTTTTGGATGGGGCAAATCACTTTTCCATAGTTGATCAGCCAGACTCCACCCTAGATACACTCTTGTTGGACTTTCCCGCCACCCAACCCCAAGAAAGCTTCCGTTTGCTGATGGCTGAAATCATTAGTTTATTTATTGACACTCATGTTCGCCACCAACCAGAAGCATCTCAGTCCCTTGAGCAATTATTAAATACTGCCAATCCTCTGATAAAATCCTTTGAGCGTAAATGAGTATTTTTATGACAAGTGCATCTGATATTTTTCTGGCTGGAGCAAGTCGCGGTGTTGGTCGAGAAATTGCTCAATATCTCACAGCGCAAGAACTAAAGGTCAAAGCACTCCTGAGAACAGCAGTAGTTGCTACTGAACTAGAAAAAATTGGTATTGAGGTAGTTCTGGGAGATGCCTTGAATGTTAGCGATGTAGAACGCGCAATGCTAACAGATCAACCTATTCACACCGTTATTAGTACAATTGGCGGTTTACCAACAGATGGAGAAAGAGCAGATTATCCTGGTAATAAAAATCTGATCGATGCAGCAGTTAAAGCTGGAGTGCAAAAGTTTATTGAACGTGCGTAAAACCCCGTCCCCTTGTGGGGGGGGATGTAAGCGCGGTTAAATTAGGGGGTTCAATGCCCCCTAATTTAACACTATCCGCGTTGCTTCTGTGTTGCAATATATTGTTTAACTGCTTCCTCCGACGCACCACCAACAGAAGAGTAAAACGTTCCATCGCTCCACAAACCAGATCCCCAAAAGCGGCGTTTTTTCAAATCTTTAAACGTGCTGAATATATGCACAGCAGAGATTGATTTCATTGTTTTTGCAATCTCCACTGGTGCTGTGGTGTGGTCTGCTTGTACGAATACATGAACATGGTCAGGCATGATCTCAATCGCGTGAAGCGTCCATCCGTAGGTTTGGCAGGTTTCACCAAGGATTCGTTTCAACTCTACCTCTATTGCCCCCTCAAGTACCTGATTGCGGTACTTTGGGCAAAATATGATGTGGTAGCCAAGGCAGTGTTTAGCGGGGGAAGATGACAATATTTTCATTGAGTAGCGTGTATTGACAAAACATATAAAGTTTGAGATGATTTAAGTATAAGCTTGAATATCGCAATCTATAGGAATCAGCAAAATGGCGTTTGAACCAAAAAAAGATGCTGTTAGACGGGTAGGATTTCTCATTAGTTACGAATGGTTTACCAGGGAAGCTGGGTCAACAACTTTTGTTTTGAAACATCAAAACGAGGTTTCTAGCTCCTTGTCTAATCTCTCAGGGGTCTTAACGGATGTTGAAATAAGAGAAGATATGATTAAACCGTG
>NZ_JAIVFV010000298.1 GCF_020829445.1 Nostoc sp. CHAB 5836 | reverse complement strand
TGCATGGGGTATTAATTTTGAATTTTGAATTGATAATTTTGAATTCGAGCGAAGCGAGTGACTTTCATGGTTTAATTCCTATCTGATTAATTCAGGATTCAGAAATAAAACTTCTTCTGAATCCTGATAACTGAATTACACTGCCCCAGTTTTCACCGCTTGCACCTGTTGCATCCATGCGCTGATTGCACATAATTCATCAGCACCATTAGCAACAGCATTAATCACTTCTTTTTGATAAGAAGATTCCGCTTGATTTGGATGCTCACACTTATCAGATGCCCAAGCCAAACACATTGTTTTTATCAGTTCATCAATCTTGCTGGTATCTAGCTGACTAGGATTACTAACATTTTGAAATTCCAACCACTCTCTGACCAAATCGAGGGGATAATCAAGCAAGGTACGAATCTGCTTTACTCGTAAGTCTTGTGTGTGTACTGCTTGAGGAACTACGCTAAGTTTTGGTGTGGATGAAGTGCCATTTAAGCGAAATTGAATGTCATGAATGATAGTTGCCCAGTCAGCATCTTTATCCCATTCTCTGCGAATACGTACACGCGTTACTGCATCATAAAGCCGACAAAACACCACATTTTCTTCCCCAGCAGCAACAGAAATGATTAGCGGTTTATCAAAATCTGGAATTTGGGATGCAGCTAAAAGAAAGCTTTTGGCGAAATTGGTTTCTATGCCAGTTCTGACAATGTAGATTTCATCGGCTCTGACAACAATATCTAACTTAATGTTGTCCTTACCTTTAAATTCTTTGGTCGTCAATCTCAGTTCTGATATGTAACCAGTAAGCCCTCTTTCTAGAACAGGAATCGTTTTATCCTTATCCACATCGTAGTGATACCAGAGATAGGATTCACCACTTAACTCGCCGTTTTTGACGTAGAGATAAATCGGTGATGGTGGGTGGCATAAACCTAATTTAATTTCAGTAGTCATGTTTTTTTGGTGGTGATAATTAGTGGTTTGTAGTATCATCTGCTTTCTAAACAGAATCTTGCTGATTGCGGTCTAACTCCCATTGCAAATAAGTAAGCGCAGTTTGAGCATCGGCAATGTTTAAATCTGGCTGATATCCCAACTCCAGCAATTGCTTGTAGTCGGGATGCCAAGCAATAAGAGATATCAGGGCTTGAGCTTGTTCAAGTAATTGGCTGAGATTGGGATTAGACATTTCAAAGCCGAGTCTGGAACAGAAATCTCTGGCTTTCACCCCGATGGTTCCTGGTTCAATTTCCGTTTCTAACTCTTGAAGTAGAGATTGAAAACTAGGATGTTCATCGTTAATTTCAATCTCAAATAAACCTGCGCTCTGTGTAACGATAGTTGCCCAATAGGGTAAAGTTTGTGGAATGGTTTTCGCGTAAAGTTTCATGATTTTCTCCTTTGGAATTAAAAGTCCTCAGCTATCTCCAACAGAAAACCGCATCCAGTGTTTTGCACTTGCACCAGTTCTTTATCTAGCAGTGTTTGAATGACTGAATTGGAGACTTGGAATTGGAGAGAGTGTAACGGAACACAACCGCCACAAAGCTGAAGTAAACGCAGTAAATGGTTGGCTCTTCGGTCAAAGTTGCTGTCAACCGTTTTAGGCATTTGTGAAACCTCCAGTCATTGCGGCTAACTGTTGTTGCAGAATGACAATTTGACGTTGGTAAAACTCAATCTCTGCGGTGATTTGTGAGACTAATTCCTGCGGGGATAGCGTTTGAATTTGATTCTCTTCAAAGTGAAATAGTTCGTCAGAATTTTTCCGAGACATCAGCGCATAGCGCCAACCATGACCAAATTGTTCAGCCAGTTCTGTACCGTTTGGATAGTAGTGAAGCCCCAGAATGATGCCTTGTTTTGTGCGCTGATTCAAAGCAAAGCGCGGATATTCCCAGTGTTTGGGTATCGTGATTGTTGGTTGCATTGATTTATGATTGGTAATGAAGTGGTGGGCGATCGCTGTTGGTCATGTCTGTCGAGCAATCGCCTTGTGTGTGAGAATTACGCTACTACTAGTTCAAAAACTCGTTTATACTCCCGTAAATACTGCTATTGTTCGGGGTTAACATCTCAAATCGGCGGTTTAACAATTCTGTATGGCGTGGGGTTTGTGCGACTGCTAACTGCCAAACAGCAACAAGCACAGACTGACAGGCGACGCGCTCCTGCTCTGTAGCACCCACTACCCACCAAGTACCGCCACTGAATCCGACTTCGCCCAGTTTCACGTCGTTGTTGTAAATGCCATCGCCCACTATTTCAAAGCCGTACTTCTGGCACTCGTTGAAAATCTCCGCCATGATTGCGTTTTCAGTAGGGCAAGGTGTGTCTGTAGCGTTTTGCTCTTGTACTGGTAGTGTGCCGTCTTTGTAATGTGAGCAGATGTAATGGTGACAAAGTATGTTCGTGGAAGCACGGTGGATTTCCTTGTCGTTCACCATCACCACCCAAGGTCGCGTTAGGTCGTTATCGTAATGGATTGCGGCGATCAACTTATCCCCAGCGTAGTATTCGTGGTCGTAGAAGGAGATTTCGATGGGTGTCAGTGGTATCGAGGCAGGGGAGACGAATTGCTCAGGGTGGGCGGATTGGTGAGCGATGATTGCGTTTATCCATGCGTCCTTGCAGCGTTTGTCTGCAACTTCGACTGTACAAGCGATTTCGCTGTAGATTTGCTTCAGGCGTGCTATGGATTTGTGTTGTAGCCGTTGTTGACTGTAGATAGTGTGTGTCATGATAAGAATTACTCCATCTTGATGGTGGGTGTTTAAAAAGGCGATCGCTAAGTTTTCCAGACCTGGGCGGTCGCCTTTGCTTTTGTGTTTAGACAAAGTTGTGGTTTAGCACAACGTTCTGAACTCGATTAAGCGTAGCTTTAGATTTCTTGCTCAAAGCCAGTGGCTAGGAGCGTAAATTGTCAATAAGGAAATTAAGTACTCACTTTTGTTGTCAAGATTTTTGACGTTGGGCGTTTCTAGATACTTCTTCCCTCGCTTCACAATTGATATTTTAGTCTACCTTGGTTGCCAATGTCAACTATTATAGACAGAAAAAGCATAGATTTTTACTAGCTCTTTGACAGGTATAGATAAGCTTTCACTAATACCACGAGCTATTTCTAAAGAGATAATTGAGTACTTTCCGGTTAAAAGCTTACTAAGATTTTGGTGGCTACAAGAAATATTCCTTGTCTGTAAAGCTTGTGCCAAGTCTCTTACAGACATATTATTATGTTGTTGCATTGCATTTTTGACTGTGGCAATTTTTTCGGAATTCCACCGGACGTAAGCCACGTCATTAATATCTACGGCCATGATTGGGATTTCCTTATTGCCTACCACGGTTGACAAACTCATTCTAAATGTCTACCATAGTTTACGTCAACATAGACAAGCGATCACTAGAGAAGTGACCGCTCGTTTGCCATGCGAAGAAAAATCAATCAAGCTATTTAAAAATATTTACAGGTAACAAAGGGGTTTAACGGTGACAGGCCTACAACTTTTACCCTCAAAAGCCCAAGTTTCGTATAGTACATATGTATGATGCGTAAGTCCTATGAACTTGTGACAGTTAGGGTGCGGAATGTGGGTTATTACTCAGTTTCAATTCATGGAGAGCGATCGCTCGACTCCTTCTCAATCCCCAGCCTCTACAGGTACGATCACTTTGGCATCACCCAACCTTACTCTCGCCCCCGACTTTCGACCTCCACCAGTTCCCCACCTCTGTTGGCAATTCCTCCACTAGTGCGATCGCCTTGAGCAAGCCGTATAATCGCAAAAGTTAAAGCGATCGCCCCGGCAAAGACGCGATCGCTCCCACCTTTCGGCAGTTCCGCCAAATACACTTGGAGGCAAACTTATTATGAATGCAGAACAAGAAAAAAGGGAATACGTTTTGAATGCGATCGCAAGTTATCCTAGTCAAGCACAGGCAGCGATCGCTTTGGGGACAAGTCCCAAGGTAGTGTCTCACTGGAATACGAACAAATCACAGCCTAGAGAACTGGCTGTTAGAGTAATTCAATTACTAGACGTTCTTAAGCAAGCAGGTATTGAGGCACCGCCGCCACTAAAATTTGAAAGTTTCTAGCCACGATTTACTTTAGTGGATTGACCCGCCCCGTGCGGGTTTTCTAGTATTAGGGTGTGAACGATTTCTGAACGATTCTTGAACCGAGTCAAATTTCATTCATGCAAGCAGCAGAATTCAATCAGACTAAAACGCGATCGCTCTCGATTGGAGACGAGACAGAACTAAGCAGAAAACAAGCAGAACAACTGCTTGGTGTTGGGACAACAACTTGTTATAGATACCAATACCTTTGCCAAAATAAGAGCCTAGACAAATTTTGGCAAAACTGGCAAAATTAGTCGTACATAGGCGTTTCACTGAAAAGGGAGTTTTGAATCTGAAACCCTTGTGCTGCCGTTAATACGCTAA
>NZ_JAIVFV010000297.1 GCF_020829445.1 Nostoc sp. CHAB 5836 | reverse complement strand
TCTTAGGCTTTAGGCGTTTAACTCAGTTGGACTCAGTTTGAAAAATAACTGGGGTAATTTATGATGCGTAGATTGTAAGTTCGCGTAAATCAAACGCGAACACTTCTTTTTTGTCCAAAGTCCAATACAAAACGGCTGAGGATTACTCAAAGCGTTACGGTGAGAAGGAAGTGCTGATTAAAAATCGTACCACAGGGCGATCGCTTGGCGGACAAATGAGCCGTTCAATTAGCTGGAGTGAGAATTTGCAAAAAATGCCCGTAATCAGTGCTGACGAAATTTTGAAATTTCCTCAAGGCAAGTGCGTAATTACCAGTCCTGGTTATAGTTCCGAGGGACAAGCTTCTATTCCTTATCCTTTAATTATTCCCGTGTCCAAAGCCGATGAAAAACGGGCGCATGATAGTGAGGCTCTTTGGGATACACAAGTTAAACCTGCTTTAGAAAGTCAGGCGATAATTCCTGATATTAAAACGTTAACACAAGCATTACATGAACGGATTGAGTCAGCAGCGCGGATGTTGCCATTACCAGAGGAAGATGTAGCACCTGCACATGAGTCTAATAACAGTGAAACTGATGTTTTGGAAAATTTCCCAACACGAGTTTATCAAACACCCGGATTGGAAGGATAAGAGGCTGGTAGCTTTTAATAAGCGAAATATTGTTGGATATCTTGTTGCTCACTGCGTAGAATATTCAGTGTTTGCTGGAAGATTTTGGCAGCCTTTCTTCGCTTTTTTAGGTTGTGTTCACCCCGTTTAACTAAGTGTTATAAGGTGTTGCGGCTGTAATTTTCCAGAGCATTACAGAGAGAGTTACCAATGGTTGCAGACCTAAAAAGTGCAAGTTATACGCGCGATAGCTTACTATTTTAGAAATTGGCAAATGTATTGAAATCAAAATTTTACAAATTAATGCTGAATCTTAGCAAGACGATATCACCTTTTCCCCTTGACTTTTTTCAATGCTGCTTGTCTTACTTCTGCATTAAGCAAATAACCAAAACCAACTTTTTCTAAACGCAGCACAAATTCCTCTCGTGTATTGCCCAATTTATTAGCAGTAGCATCCAAATTCCAATTATGCTCCGCTAACTGACTCAGCAAATAAACTCGGCGAGTCTGCATTCCTGATAAGCGATAAGTCTTCAAATACTCCAATTCACCATTCTCTCGAATAATCGCTTCCCCAATATGATTTTCTTCGTTTGGGTTGAGGTCAGTAATAAATCGTTGTAACATGAACGAACCAGCAGTATAGACTTTTTGGGAAATTAACTTGCGTCGTAACAGTCCCTCAGCCATAAAACCCTGAAACGATGCCCAATCTGAACGCATATTTTGTACTGCTGCTCTCAAGGCTGTTAAATCATTAATTTTTGACTCATCTAAAGATAAACTCATGGGAAAAGTCGTATCGTGCAGTAAAGCGTATTGGTACAATAGCTCACCATAGAAATCTTCTAACAAGCTATTGTGCAAAAGTCGATAGTCCTCTGGTGTCGGTACTACAAAAGCTGATGCTAATGCTTCGGCAACAAATACTAATACCCCAACCTGTCGAGAGTGAATTTCAAATACTCGCAAAGCATCTTCAAGCCCAGCAATGTAACGTCCACTAAAAGAACTTTCCATTCGGCTACCCAGTCCATGAGAAAGGGCATACTTAGAATATTCACTCCAGGCAATATCAGGGCCAGAGAAAAACATTGATAAAAAGCCTTCCATTGCCAAGTGGAGTGGCAAAAATCTCAGTTGGTTACTAGATTCCCGCTTCACCATCCGGTGCATTAACCGGACACTGGCACAACCATAGTTTAGCTGTTTACCATCTCTTTGAAAAAGCTGTCCCCCAAAAGCCCCCACAGGACTGCCGTCATTAGTCCAAGACAACACTAGTCCGTGAGGAACATAGGAAAAATATTTCATTCCTGGTGCTGTCATTTCTCCTGCTAAGGAAACAACTGCTAAATCTTCATCGTAGTTACGACGCAGTAAACGCAAATCGTTACGTACCTGATGACGCAATAATGGCACAATCCGCACTGCTCCCCGTATTTGAGAAGGAGCAATTTCTAGTCCTTTGAGTGATATGTCTGCTAACAGATTGCTTTTGGATGCCATAGGATGGTGGGTTTATTTTTATTAATTTTAAGCAACACCGTATTTGGTATAAGGACGTTTGTATGGGGGATGCAAGCCTAAAACAATATCTGAAGCTGGAACTCCTCTTTCCACTAACTCTTGAGCAATATCGGCTTCTGTCATGTTGTGCTGAATCCAAATTTTATTATCTTTAATGTCTAAATGAATGTAACAGGCATAAATACGATTAAACTCTTGCCAACCAATATCTAGAATTTGATAATGATCGTGTTCTGTATCAAAAATGAGTTGACATTCAATATTTGGTTCGTTTGGGGGGTTTGGGGTGGCATGGGCGATTAATAATTCGCGCACAATTTGGCGATATTTGGCTAGTTTTTCCATTCGATTATCTCCTCTGTATTCGGTTTATATGCTATTATTTTTAAGGCATAATGTGATATTGCCGCTTGAGTAAAACGCTCCTGAAAAAAAGTATTAAAAATATCAATAGGAACAGCTAAATAGAGGATGCGATCAGGCTCAGTCATTTTTGAAATAGTTGTTGCCACTCAGGAATTTTAATTTCCATCAAAATAAGCTTCCTTGCAACATATTTTCTGATTTAGTATTTTCATATTTGATACCATTAACTTGAATAAAGTGCTTGTCGTCATTAATTGCAAGAGGTGCAATAACTGGATTATCGACTAATAACTTTTTCCGAGATTTAAAAATTTCCGGTGCAAGTTCCTGTATTTGATCAACCCACTGAGCAATTTGAGGATAGGCATTTAATAAAGGTTCTATAGGAAGTCCTAAAAATAGTTGTCTCATCACCAAAGAGAAGTTATCTGCAACTATAGAGTCCAAGGCAGAGCGATTTGGATGATATTTTTGACTGGGTAATAGGAGTTGTTGCTGTGTTTTAGTAATTTGTTGAATATCGGCAAGATTAATTACTGGCATGGTGGAGAGAATATAACATCTCTCCCATGCAGCGGTAAGCTGCAAATTAATTATACGTACAGCCAAGATACAAGAATTAGCTGTCAATCAAGGACATACACCTATTCGTCAGGCAGTCATTGATTACAGCATATTATATTTAGAGATCGATCAGATTGTTCGGCGGTTGATTGCTATGCACTCAGCGATAGTACGGCTAATATCAGGTAAATAAAGTACATCTAATAAGAACTGTAAAATTACTGCACTAAATCTGAAGCAGTATTGTATTGTCACTTTGGATATTATTCAGTCTATTAGAGCAACAATTAGCGTTAGCCAAAGGCTTTGGCGTACCCTTACAGGGAAGCAAGCTACGCGTAGCGTCTCTAAGAGTTGCCATCGCTCTGTTTTATTTTTATTGGTATCATTACTTCTTTATTTGTTACAAATGTTGTTTTTCTGCGAAAGGCGATCGCTCTACAACGTGGTTTGCGCTCATGAGTGTAGGCGTAGCCCGTCACTATCAGGCGATCGCTAACTCCATATCTTGATAAAGATATTGTGGATGGAATGTCAATATGATCAATCCTCTACTTCCGGCTCACCAATTGTCTTCTGTGCGCCATGACGAATATGGAGAATTCTCACCGTGGGAACAGGCTGATCTTCAAGAACCGTAAATAGAATACGATAGGTTTGCTTTCCTTGCCCGTAAAGAAGAGTCGCGAATTTCTTGACTAAAGAAGGCATCCTCTCGAGCGATTGGACAGCGCCGAGGCATTTCTTGCAAAGAGACGATTGCTTTAATCAACCCTTGATACCAGAGTTGGGCACGTTCATCTGTGGTAAACTGAGAAAAACTTAAGAATGCGGCATCCGCTTCGGCTTTCGCAATGCTGGAGAAATCAATGCGGTACGTCATGCTTCAAGAGACAATCCATATTTCTGATTTTGTTCAGCAATGAAGTCCTCTAAACTCGAAAATTGTCCTTGCTCAAAATCATCAAGCCCACGTTGGATTCCCTTTAAAGCCTCAAAAAAATCTTGATCGTCCAAACTCAGTCCTAAAGTCAGCACCGCTAGCGCCATTTGCGAAATATCTTGTCCAGTACTTTCAGCACGCTGTCGCAGCAGTGCCTCAACTTTCGGTGGTAGATCAAGTGTAATGGACATTGTGAGTTTTCCGAGCGTGATACTGGTTTTATTATAGCGATGCCCTTCGGCGCAGGCTCAGGGTAAGACCTGCTCTGGGCGTAGCTGCGGCACCTCATAGATTGGGTAAAGCGGACTGGGAGCAATGCGATGCAAGTTAGACGGCAGCGATCGCAAATTTATATACTGAAATGATAAGTCAATTAAATCACTATACTTTAAAGTGTTTTCACTAGAAATTATCCTTTGGATATATTCCCAAAAG
>NZ_JAIVFV010000296.1 GCF_020829445.1 Nostoc sp. CHAB 5836 | reverse complement strand
AGATTCGTAATGAATTGATTAACCCCCCTTATCCTTACGACCTTAAATCAAACCGCTTTGAAAATAATTCAGCAGTGTGGGCAAATTTAGTTAGCAATGAATTCAATCGTGTAATTACCCGTGGAATAGCGATAGGTGTTCTCGGTAAAAATGGACAAGATAGGACAAAAGCGAAGTTAGAAAATACACAGCAAAGTCTGGAAGATATTGCAGAATTTACTGATGACAATCAAATTCTACAAAAGATTGGGGATATTACGAGTCAGACAGGGGCTGTAACAAGTGGTATTGCCGGATTAGCAGGTTTGCTAGGTGCTAGTCAATTGCAAAATACTAAAATTCAACAGGAGCAAGTAAAAATTGTAGCTGAAACATTTGGTCAAACATTACAAACGAATCAGTATTTACAATACTCTAACTTAAATTTGGCAAACATCTCTCAACAGGTAGAAGAGGCAAATCGCGCTCGCAGAGTAGATACATCTACAGAAGCAGCACGACTTTTACGGGCTACTTCTCAACTAGATTTGTTTGGCAGACAAGTTAATGTTAATAATTAGGATTTGAAGATCAAAAAATCTAATTTAGAGGATGTTTTAAAAGTCTTTTTATCAGTAGCAAAACGTTCTAGATCCCCCTAAATCCCCCGATAAATTGGGGGACTTTGATTCCGGTTCCCCCCTTAAAAAGGGGGGTTAGGGGGCAATACAGTTCAGTTAAGCAATTTTTTTCCTTCTCTTTCTACTCTCTGCGTCCTCTGCGCCTTGGCGGTTCGTTAAAAAATTGACTTGGATAACAGAGTTTTAGCCTTAACTGAACCGTATTGGGTTAGGGGGGATCTAAAAGTGCCTAAAATCAACAGCCAACCACTTTTCAAACATCCTCTTAGATACATTTTTTAAAATCCTTATCTAAAAAAATAGCCCATCAACTCAAAATGCAACTTGCTATTCAACTAATTTTTGCCCAAGTAGGCATTAATGAGATTCTCGATAATGGTGTCGCAACTTCCCAAAGTATTGCCGAAGGTTGGAACAACCAATGGCTGAGTTTATTACAAAATAACACCACTAATAACTTGTATGGAGCGCTGACAAATCTGGGTATTTTTTTTGCGGTAGGAACCCTGTTATTTTTTATGATACAATTCTTAAAAGACTTAATATCCTACGAATATACCCGTCCAATATCAGCTTTAATTTGGCCTTTTATTGTGGTAGTACTCCTAAGTAATGCCGGCAATGGGAGTATACTTTCTAATCTGACACTGGGAGTCCGGGATTTTTTAAACAATGTGAATCAGCAAGTAGTAGTATCAGCAGATGCGAATAAAATTTACCAGCAAGCACTGAATATGAGTATTGCTGAAGAGGTAGCTGGTTCCTTACTGCGTCCTTGTCAATCACTTACTGGTGAACAACAAACTCAATGCTTTGCCAAAGCTGCTGAGAAAGTTAACTCACTTTGGGAAAAATATAGAGAAACATATGGAAATCAAAATTGGATAAATAGACTACAAACTAAGATAGATAACATCAGATATGGCACTGGGTTTGTATCAGAAACCTCATTTAATTCTTTATTAGGTTCTACAGTTCAAACGAGCATTAAAAGCTTTTTAATTTCCTTACAATATGCCTTCCAAAATTTGATAGAAGCTACTATGTTGTTGATAGCACTTTTGGGGCCAATAGCTGTAGGTGCGTCTTTACTACCTGTAGCTGGTAAACCAATTTTTGCATGGTTGACCGGATTTTTATCTATTGGAATCGCTAAGATTTCATTCAATATTATTGCTGTGCTGACCGCCGCAGTTATTGTAAATGGCCCAGGTCAAAATGCTAGTGCTGATCCAGATTTAATGTGGTTCATAATTTTTCTGGGAATATTAGCACCAATTTTATCTTTACTTGTGGCTGCTGCTGGAGGTTTTGCAGTTTTCAGCGCTATTAGCAATACGGCTTCTTTAGTAAAGGAGAGGATATAGGAAATTCAAAATTAATAAAATTTTGGCAAGTGTCGTAACTGTTGACTATCGGAATCTGGTTTGATTTTTGAAATACACCTAGCACCATCCAAAGGTTTTGGTGCGTTACACTACGCGATAACACACCCTACATATACTAGATGCAAATGATCATATATAATAGCTGAGGTTTTTTAGAAGGAGATGAGTAAATGGTGCGTTTACTAGAAAAAAGACAAAGAACGGGAAGTGTTGTGACAGCTTTTGCGATCGCTACCTTCAGTTTACATATATTAGTTTTATTTTTATTCTTATTACAAGGGCTAAATATTCGCCAACTCAGTCTGAGAAAACCTCCCAACTTTGTGCAATTAATCGATGGAAAACCAGTAGCTAATATTGATGATTTAGCAAGAGAACCAGAAGCAATTCGCCGATTCATCAGCAAAACGATGATATCAATGTTTAGCTGGTCGGGAACTTTGCCACCACAAGCTATTGAAGAAGTCGCCAACCCTAAATCAGATTTAGGAATACTTATTAACACACCTCAAGGAAGTAGCCAAAAGATTAGTACTAGCAGTTGGGTAGCTAGTTTTGCTCTATCAGAAGACTTTCGCAAAGGTTTCTTAAGCACAGTTGCAGAAATGACACCGCCAGAAGTTTTCTCTGAAAATCCCAGTCAAGTTATGACATCACAATTAGTTATTAAGCGGGTTTATCCGCCAAAACAAATTGCACCAGGTAAGTGGCGAGTGGGTATGGTAGCGGACTTAATTCAAAAAAACCGAGTTGGTGGTGCAAAACTCATAACTCCTTTTAACAAAGATATCCTTGTACGTGCATCAGATTATTTCGCTAATCCCCAACCTGATAACAGCACCGACATACAAAAAGCAATTTATAGTGTCCGCGCTGATAGATTAGAAATTTATGAAATTCGTAACTTATGTTTGCTAGATAACAACAACCAAAACCAAGGTCAATTAAATCAATGTGGAACTGGACAAACATCTGATAGCTTTATAAGATGATCCATTTATAGCCCAATACGCTTGGGTTAAGGCTAAAACTCCTCGAAGCGGGAAGGGGGAAGAATTCAAAGCCTCTCTCCTTAAAGGAAGAGAGGAATGGAAGTGAGGTCAAAATTGTACCTCACACTTGTCGAGAATCGCTATATACTTCACTTGAAGATAGTTCAATTTATATAATGAATTATTAATGCAATTACTCAAACCAGAAAACAGAAAAAATAACCCTCTACCACTGTTGGCAGTAGGAACATTTGGTTTACATATATTCACTTTACTGTTATTAATATTTCATTGGTCTATGTTACAACAGTTAGGCCGGCAACTCACACCTCAAAGTTTAGTACAACTTGTTGATGGTCGCACTATAACCGCAGACCCCCAAGAAAATTTGAACCGACAACCAGAGACTATTCGGCGCTTTGTGGGTGAAACTATGAGCTTAATGCTTACCTGGTCACAACAACAGCCACCATCACAAGTGTGGGAAATTAGCTCCCAACTGGTAGCTGATGATTTTAAACAAAAACTTAAATCGGAACTTACTAATTTAAATCCAGATAGCCAGTTTGAAAATGTTAATAGAGGAGCAGAGAATGTATTAGTAATCCAAAAAATTTCTCAACCGACAGAAATAAGCAATGGAACGTGGAAAGTGGAGATGCTTGCCAACCAATTAATTTTTAACAGTTATGATAAGTTAGGAAAATCAACTTCCTTTAATAAACAAATTTTAGTGAGAGCAATAGATGAACCCGCGACTTCACTACCCAATGCAGCACTACCCTCGCATTTTGCAGCTTATCGCCTTGGGGAAGCCAGACTAGAAATTTATAATATATGTGAAATCAAAGATAACAATTGTTCTGAAAAACCAAACCAAGCTCTACCATGACCCGATACTCAATTCCTGCGGAAACACCTCCCCAAAATGAACTTACTTTAAGCACCGGCGATCGCCAACCAGAAGTAGAATCTTCAGATTGGGAATCGCGGATGTCAAGGTTGGTCGGCTTTGAAGAAGAATCTTCTTCTGCCGATAGCGAAGGATCAGAAGACTCTGCAACGCCGCAAGAGTCGCTTTCTCAACCACAACAAGTTCAGACTAAGCAACCTCTCTCATCTAATCCCTTTGCAAAGTTGGGCTTGGTAGGGGCTGCTACTTTAGGGGTAGTTTTGGTCGGTGGTGTGTTTTTGTCGCAGTTGATCGGTGGCGGTAATAAAAAACCAGAGACTGTTTCTCCACAAGTGCGTGAACAGCCAACGAATGAATCTAACTCTCAACAGCTAGAAAGTGAAGTAGATACTCTCAAAACGAAATTAGCCCTGAGTGAACAAGCACAGATGGTGAAAGCCGCCCAACAACAGCTCAGAATTGCCAAATCAACGCCGACAGTAGCTTTACAAAAACCGTCAGTTTCTTCCAGAGATACACCAAAAGTGATACCAACACCAACACCTTATGTACCT
>NZ_JAIVFV010000295.1 GCF_020829445.1 Nostoc sp. CHAB 5836 | reverse complement strand
ATAAAGAAAATGGACATAGTAACAAAAATGGGAGAAGAAGATGGACGCAAATCCATATAAAGACTACTCTTAGCCAACTTTTCCTTTTAACTGGGATAACTTACTAGCATTACGTAGCTTGCCGCCGAAGGCATCGCTAGCGAGCAAAACCTTTATCTTGCATAGAGGCATAGAGTTTGAGCAGTTTAGTTTTCCTTTATGCTATTTTTTGGACGTTTTTGTCAGGTAAACGTTCAGTATGAAAGTAAGTAGCAATGCCCATCCTCAGCAGCTTCGCTCAAAGCGTGGACAAGTCCTGCACAATATCTGAATTCGCTATCAGGTGCAACTCCCAAGTTCCGAGCAATCTTGTCAGCAGTCAGAAACCCAATACCGTAGATGTCGGCGGCTAGCTGGTAGGGGTTATGGGTTACTGTAGCGTTCGTCGAAGACGTTGCCGAAAGGCATCGCTTTTATTGAAACTATGCAACTTAAACCCAAGGGACAGGAGTTAAATACGAAGTTGAAGGTACGGATGTGAATCTCGCGTTTAGGCCCTCTGACGGTGTACTCTTTGACTTGAATTATCTTACTGAGCATCGGCTCTGTAATCGGTGTTCTATTTATATTCAAATTAAAAGTATAAATTTAGACTAGTCATTGGAATTGAGCGAACTGTCATCTAAAAGTGATTCAATTTGAGCAAGCAGTTTTTCTAAAGCTTTTTGTTTTTTAGGATTCTCCCAAACAGGCGCTTTTTCTAATCTGCTTGATACTTGCTTATAGCGAGTCTTTAGAGAAATCGGCTTCTCATCAATTGCGCGAGATGATTTGATTCGTTCATTGATCTGTACTAAAGATAAACTTTCTGTTATTGCGGCTTCCATAAGTGCCATTCTTTCTAATTCATTCTTAACACGAGCAATAGCCGTTGCCTTAGTGTATTCAATTTTACCTTGACGTAATTTATCCAAGACATCTTGGGGTAGTTTTAGCAATGGCAAGCGACTGCTAACAAAAGATGACCATGATATTGTCCCTAATGTATTAAAAATAGATTGAATAGTTATTGAGTCCTCACTACCCAAAACGTTTTGGGTAACTTTCCCTTTAGCTTCGTTTTGCATTCGGTATAGAAGAGAAACTACATCACTAATATTTTGGTTTAACCGTAAACTTAGAAGTTCAAGTATACCTTCAGTTTCTTCTACAGAGTTTAAGTCTTCTCTGGCAAGGTTTTCAACAAGTGATATTTGTAAAGCTTCTTGATCGCTAAGTTCCTTGAAAACAACGGGGACAATTTCAAGTCCAATCATTTTGGCTGCACGTAAGCGTCGCTCTCCAGCAACAAGTTCCAATTCTTGTCCTTGTGGACGAACAAGAATTGGTTCAAGAATACCGTGTTCTTGAATCGATAGTGCAAGCTGCCTAAGTTTTTCACTATCAAAGTAGCGTCGAGGTTGTGATTGAGGTAGCTTGATTAAGTTAATAGCAATATTATGTGGGTTTCTGTCTTTCTCTTCGGTTTCAGGAAAGCTTTCACCAAGAAGAGCAGCTACACCTTTTAAATTACTGGTATATGGCTTGTCTTTTTTGCTGATACTCACTGTAGTTTTTCTAAGCTGAAGGCTATTTTTTTTAGGACATTAATGGCAGGATGCTTGGGATTATACAGTGCTAGTGGGAGGCGTGCCTCACTAGCATCAGCAAAGGCAATAGTTTTAGGAATTGGCTCGTGGACTGTTGCTAATGGTGACAACTGTGACAAAATGGCTTTCATAGTTCTACTCTCTTGAGCAGTACGCGCATCATACATTGTTGGGACAAAACCGGCAATGGTGAGGTCTTTATTTGCTCCTTTCCGAAGCGTTGCTACAGTTCTTAACAGTAAATCAGTTCCTTGAAATGATTTGAATTGGCATTGAATGGGAACCAAAACGTGTGTTGCTGCCACCAAACTGATCACGCTAAGAATTCCCAATGATGGAGGACAATCTATCAAAATAAAGTCATATCTATCTAATATAGAGGCGAGTGCATTTTTCAGACGCATTTCCCGCATTAGTGCGACAACGAGTTCAAGTTCGGCAGCACTCAAATTGATGTTGGCTGGAACTAAACTCATGCCATGAATTAATTCCGAATAAATTGGTAATGTTTCCTCGCCGACTACTGCTTCATAGACAGTTTTCGTAAAATTTTCTGGGTCGAGTCCCATAAAGGTCGTTAACGAGGCTTGTGGGTCTATATCTATAAGTAAAACGCGATTTTTATTTTTCTGACTGAGGTGGTAGCCCAAGTTCATAGTTAAACTGGTTTTACCTACTCCTCCTGACTGATTGAATAGTGCAATAATACGGGTTTTGTTCACAGTTATATTTCAATTGAGGTGGAGGAAAATTAGAGTTTGTTATTGAAGCCTCTACTACGGCTGATTTTATCCCTGGACAAAGTTTTATACAACCAAAAAGCTAAAGATTAAGTTTTAACAAAATTTAGGGGTTTAATTCCTAGCCTTTGAAGGGCAGCACGTGAAAGTGTTAGGGTCTAAATCCTAGCCCTTTCACGGAAAAAGCGTTAGCGACTGTGCGTAGCGTCATGGGCGAAAAAGCGAATTGGTTTAATTGCCCCAACTGTGAACAAACGGCGATTAGACTGAGTACGAATGGCGTACTTAAGGACAACAGCGATTCCTTCTCCTTGGATATAAAAAGTTTTCAACTAGCCAAATAATCTTTAATCAAGTCTTGCTCACGTCTTAAAGCTTTCATTCCCTGTTCATGAACAGAGCGGACTTTGCGATGAGTGAGATTGAGTTTTTGTGCAACCTCTTTTGCAGTCAACTTGTCCTCGCCCTCCAGACCAAACTGTAACATTAAGACTTGGCGTTGATTTGGTTTCAAGGTAGCTAAGAAATCCTGTAAATCTGACCGGAGGCATTCTAGAACAACATACTCTTGTGGGGAGATTCTTTCGTCGGGTAATATCTCTTGCAGTTGGTTTTCTTGCTCCTCTCCAATTCCTAACTCCAAAGAAACTAGCGGACGAAATGCGCTTAGGCATTCGGAAACTTGTTTAGGTGATGCGTCAACAGCTTCAGCGATTTCTATAATAGTGGGTGTTCTTCCCAAGGTTTGAAAAAGTTCAATGTGTGCTTTTTTGATTTGCATCAATCTTTTGGTCAGATCATGGGGTAGGCGAATAGTGTGGGATTGTTCTGCAACGGCTCTAGTAATTGCCTGCCGAATCCACCAGTATGCATAGGTAGAGAATTTATAGCCCCGATTCGGGTCAAACTTCTCTACCGCTTTTTGTAACCCGATAGATCCTTCTTGAATAATATCTAGAAATTCTAGGTTACTCCAACGATATTTTTTAGCGACTGCAACCACTAAGCGGAGGTTGGCAGTAATCATTAAATGTTTAGCCAGTTGACCAAGTTTTTGAATTTGGGTTAATTCTGCTTCTGTTTTATTCACCTCGGCAGCCAGTTCAGCCCTAGTTGGAGAACGCTTTAGCCGTTGTCTAAGAAGATTGTAATGCTTATCAAGTGCCAGCATTGACTTTACTTCTCTTGCATAGAGAATCTCTTGCTCCGGTAATAGCCTCAAAGCGACCAATTTCTCGTAGGTAAATTCCAAGTGTATCAGAACCAAAGCTCGCCATCTTGCGTGAAGCTAATTTAGACCTTGACAGTAGAGTATAAATCAAAGAGTCAACAATGATCTAATTTAATTTCTGCTACGTTGATAGAAAAAATTTCAAAGATTCGTGTTAGGTGCTATATAGGTGTTATATATACCCCAATAACCGTTCCGGACTTTGAGGAGATTTTGACCCCTATATAAGTGTTACATAGGTGTTAAATGGGGTACATTTGACTGGCTGTCATTTTATACCCCACTTCGCCCCCAACAGGTTATGATAAGCTTTTGAGGCCGGATCAAAAAGGGGTAGTTATTTTATTCTTCTCTTCTCTGCTTCTCCAGATGACCTGAACAAATAAATTTCTTTTCGAGAAACGTATTACATTGAAACTGATGTCCAACATTCACGCGTTGCAAAAAATTTTTCCTGCGGGTTTCGATAACGGTTACGGAAGCCTCAAACTTTTAGTCGAAGGATTTGAAGTAGTTCGTGTCCCCAGCTATATAACTAATGCCGAGATGGAAGATGTGCCAGGGCGTGTAGTTTTTAACGGCAGTGCTTACACAGTTGGAGAATCAGCTTTCCGCACAGGAAATTATTTTGACCGGAACACCGATAACAACGAAAACAAAGTCAACAACGCATTATTAACTTTGTTAGGTGCATTGGCACATCTGCCACACCGTAAAGCTTGGCACTTAAAATTAGTCGTCAGCTTACATGATGTTGGTCTGGCTAACGAATTACAAAAAGTACTCAGTGGGGAATATCAGCCAATACGGGGCGTGAGTATTATTGGAACAGAAAACCGGGTTAAGCTCAAAATCCTTATTGCATAAGGATTTTATTGAATGTTGTAGTAGCTCACTTTTCAACTTACCAATTACGCAATGACGATAAATCAAG
>NZ_JAIVFV010000294.1 GCF_020829445.1 Nostoc sp. CHAB 5836 | reverse complement strand
TGTGTAAACTAATATAGTTTATGTAAATAAAATTACTTACCACTTAGATTTGATTTTTAGCGTAGGCGTAGCCCGCCGCAGGCATCGCACCTTTTTTTGCCTGACCTCACAAAATCGCATTGCTCCCACCCAATGTCATAGTTAATACCCGCTATCTTTCCACAGTCATCCGTTCCTTCCCTCAATCTGGGTTAGTTGGTTTGGCTTCTGATATGGGGACTGGCAAAACTGAAATCTTAGCGATAATCAGAAGAGATAATCCCCAATTGAGCTTTTTGAACAACGGGCATCGGGTGACTCTACTCAAAAATCTCAGCGTAGGCGTAGCCCGCCGTAGGCATCGCCTACAAACTGCCATGTACTCCGCGATTTCTTGCGGTGATTGGGCTAAAGCCAAAGCACTGAGTATCACTGTAGACTCATTGTATAAGATGGCGAACGATTTACAGGCTTATGACATTCTATTCATTGATGAAGCTTGCCAGTATCTTGCACACTTGCTCAAATCGAAGACCTGCAAGGAACATAGAGGGGCTATTCTGGAAGTACTGGAATATCTGGTCTACAATGCCAAACTGGTTGTGTTGGCAGATGCTCACCTCGATGACCTGACCATTGAGTTCTTCACCTCGATGCGTCCTGTTGGTGAAAAACCTTTCATCATCAAAAATCAGTATCGCTCAGGTGGTCGTCAAGTTCACTGGTACGAGGGTCGAAATAGCAGCGCATTGGTAGCCGAATTCCACGCTCAGTTGATGCTGGGCAAAAAGTTGATGATGGTCAGCGATAATAAGCGCTTCATCAAAAAGCTGGAGAGAGCGCTCAATGACGGGACATCGATAGATGATAGCAACGAAACACCGGAATCAGCCGAAGACCGCCAGCTACGGGTGTGGGCTATTCACTCGGAAAATAGCGGGTCTGAAGAGAATGTGATTTTCATCAGGGAGATTAACGTTGCCATTAAAGATATCGACGCTTTTCTGATTACTCCCAGTCTCGGTACAGGGGTTGACATTTCCACCGAGCATTTTGATGCAATATTCGGTGTGTTTCATGCTGTAAGTCAATCGGCTACAGAATGCGCCCAGCAATTATGGCGGTATCGTCCCAATGTCCCCATGCACGTTTGGGTTGCACCGCGTCCTCCATTTGGTTATGCCGAAACTAATGCCCGTCGCATCAAGGAAAAAATTCTCCAGAAAAATGAAATGACCGCGTTTCTGATTCGCATTGACAGAGAAACGGGCAGACGTGGCGCAGAGAAAGACTGGGCGTTGGATGCTTCTTGTCAGATTGAAGCGCAAAGAAACTGGTCTATCAATAATTTACGGGCTGACTTGCGATCGCTCTTGTCAGAGATGGGCAATAAAATTCTGCCAGCCGGAGATGGTGGTGATGAGGGAGCCTCGCGGTGGATGAAGGCAGCAAGTATTGCCATCGATGAAGAACATTTTCGCAAGGTGGCTAATGCCAAAGATATTGACAGAAGAACTTACAACGCTAGGCAGCATCAAGATTACCTGAAACCCGAAGAAGTGCTGGAGTGCGAGAAGTTTCGCATTCTGGATACCTATGGGATGCCAGTTACCCCGGAATTGGTGGAGAAAGATGACGGTGGGAAGCTGATACGCAAGATTGTCGCACTTGAAGCGATATTGGCAGCACCGGGAGAAATGATCACCGATGACCTTATTGCACCGCCGCCTGTTGTGGCAGAGCGGGATAAATCGGAACGGGAGCGCCTTGCAATCTGCACTGACTGGAGCAATCATTCCACGTCTTGGCTGATGCGTCATCGGCTGGGACTTAGGGCAGTGTTGATGGATCTCATGGCTGGGGTTGAGATAAAAGGCGACGAGGCGATGATTCAGGTTTTGGCTGACTTTTCCAAACGCAACGCATCTCATGTTAAGGGTATCCTTAACCTGACCATTCCCCTTGATGAATCTCCTGTATGGATTTTGGGGCAGTATCTTACACAACTTGGGTTATCTACTGAGTCTCGCCGACCACTTGAGAATGGTCAAAGGGTTCGGTATTATCGGCTAAATACGGAGGATGTGGTGTTTGCCCAAGAGGTATTGTCATATCGCCTTCGTCAGAGGGAGGAGAGGGAAAGGAAGCGGCAGGAGGAGCAAGAACGAAATGCAGCACATAAGGCTAGGATGCAGACACAGTATGGGATTAACCCGCCGTCCACACCCCCCCTTAATAAAGATGGAAGTAATAATTGGGGGGGTGTGGACACAGATAAAGAAGACAGTACTTCTTGGTGGGAACGGGTAAAATATTATGCTCAGTTGGCGATTGAACGAGTAGAGTACGGGGTTGATGCAGTAAAAGAACTACTAAGTACGCTAACGAGTGATGAGCGTTGTGGAGTGATGCTGAAGTTTGATGACATTAACCAAGACTTGTTTGCCCAACTGGTGGCAGCAGCGCCCGATTGGGTCGAGTGGCGAGGTTAAGGAAGTAGGGCTTACTATTAACCACTTTGATTATTAGGTTACAAATGCTACTTGCTTTCACGAAAGTTGCGCCGTACTGGTTGGCGAGACACAAGGTATGTTTTAGCCCAAGATTGGGTCACAATCAATTTCCCACCGATGTTTGAGCAATTCTTGGTAAGTCTTTTCCTTTATCACCATCTGCTTATAGAACATCAGCAAAAATTCTTGGGCTTGTTCACGGGACATCTGCTGCACAAGGTCTGAAAAAGTTCTAAGGCTAAATTCTTGTTCTAAAGATAATTCAATGGGTTGATTCATCGCTTTTATTTGAGTTTGCTAAGTTAAGCAAATATTGCTTTATATAAATAAATGTTACGATGGCTTTACAAAAATCAAAGGGGTGTAAACCGTACCGGCGTAGGTTAGAAATGCCGTATCTGCTGTGAAGAGTTAAAGGGAGCAGAAGAGATAAGCAAATAATTTAACCTAGCAGTCAAAAAACCCAATACCCTTTACCCCACTTGTGCAAGAAGTCTCCTCTGCTTGCACAAGTGGCGATCGCTATTTGAAGAAATGGGAAATAAAATTGTTGTAGTGGTCAGCCTGTTCGGTATTATCGGCTAAATACTGAGGATGTGGTGTTCGCCCAGAACGTGCTCTCTTATCGTCAGAGGCAACGGGAGGACAGGGAAACCAAACGCCAAGATGAACAAGAACTTCAGACGGCTTATGCAGCTAGAATGCAAGCTCAGTATGGGATTAATGCTCCGTCCACACCCCCCCTAATAAAGATGGAAGTAATAATTGGGGGGGTATGGACACAGGGACTTTATAAGTAGAAATACTATTCGGAGCGCTGGTGGAACAGGGTAAAATATTACGCTCAGTTGGCGATTGAACGGGTGCAATCCGGGGTGGAATCGGTGAAAAGTTTTACTCAGTACACTAACCAGTCAGGAGCGGTTGGGCGTGATACTGGAGTTCCTTGGATGTTGATCCATCCAAGGAAGCTCAACTGGCTTTTGTTAAAATTATCGCCAGCGCGATCGCCTGTCGCAGATATCGCTCTGAGCAAATTTTCCCTCCCTTAGTTAACAAAAGGATTTTCAATCTTTAGTCCAGCAATTCCTTGAAAGTCATTAGCATTTCTTGTTACTAAAAATGCGTCTTTATGTAGTGCAGTAGCAGCAATAATTGCATCAGGAAGCTTAATCTTATACTGTCGTCTCAATTGGATTGTCTGCTCTTCAATCTCTCTTAACAAGGGAACTGAGTAAAACTGGGATAATAAATCTTTGAGCGCTTGCTCTTCTTGTTTTTCTAAACCTACAAAACTTAGTAATTCCATGCGGATAATCGGTGAGATAAGAACCTCGTGCAAATTCAGAAATTTTTCTGTAAACAATGAATTAACTGCTGGTTCATCAGCAAGATAGTAAATAAAAATATTTGTATCATAAACGTATCTCATCCCTCCCACTCCTGACGTAGAGCATCTAAATGAGCCAGCATAGCTTCTTTTTTATCCTTCAAAATTCCTTTGGCAAGAGCCACTTTTTTATAGTCTTTTTCCCAATCTAACAGCATTGATTCTGGTATATCTACTGTAATTGAATCTTCATCTTGATATACAAGGTAACGTTTTGGTATTTTAATTATTGGCACAGTTTTATTCTCCTGAAAAGAGGATTTGTTGGTTTGATTATAACGGATTTGTTTTAATTCTTATTAAACTTAGATGCTAGCTGTCAGATGGAAGTAAAATATTATGTCCAGTTAGCAATTGAACGGGTTGAATACTGGATTGACGCGGTAAAAGAACTACTAAGTACGTTAACAAGTGATGAGCGTTGTGGGGTGATGCTGAAGTTCGATAACATTGACCCAGACAAGTTTGCTCAACTGGTGGCAGATGCACCCGATTGGGTAGAGTGGATTGGATGAATCATCTGTTAATTGCCCTGTTTGACTGACATTTTCTACGTCTTTAGATCAATACCTTCGCCAATTTACGAGAGTGGGTTGATGACGCTTGCACCATTAACTCGCTGTTCTCTGAGGTTTGGCAAAAACAATAAGTCCTAAAAATTCCTTTAAGGTTTACCACAAGGTTTTTTTTA
>NZ_JAIVFV010000293.1 GCF_020829445.1 Nostoc sp. CHAB 5836 | reverse complement strand
TCAAGTATCCGCATTATCAGTTATCCCCATTATCAGTTATCAACCGTGATACAGCATTTACTGTTAACTGTTCATTGATTTAAAGAGGGGAATTTCTATCTCGATAGAACCAATGGTGACTAGAATTCAGTTACATCTCGGTGGGAACAGCTTATCTTGATAGAACCAATGGTTCCTAGAATCCAGTTACATCTCTTGTGTGCAGCTTATGTGTTGGGAACCAATGGTTCCTAGAATCCAGTTACCTCTCTTGTGTGCAGCCTATCTGTACTATGTTTCAGCCGTTTTAGTAGGCAAAGATTTGCGATCGCATGAAACGTAAAAACCTAGTTTTTATAAGGCTTTGAGAAATGTTGTGAGAAATCCGGGTTATGTCGATAGAACCAATGGTGACTAAAATCCAGTTACATCTCTCGTGTGCAGCTTATCTCGATAGAACCAATGGTGACTAGAATTGTGTTGGGAACCAATGGTTCCTAGAATCCAGTTACCTCTCTTGTGTGCAGCTTATGTGTTGGGAACCAATGGTTCCTAGAACCCAGTTACATCTCTCGTGTGCAGCTTATGTGTTGGGAACCAATGGTTCCTAAAATCCAGTTACATCTCTTGTGTGCAGCTTCACCCGCATTTCTCACAAGCCATGCGGTCAAATTCAACATAGGCGTTATCCAGACTATGTTTCAGCCGTTTTAGTCGGCAAAGATTTGCGATCGCACGAAACGTAAAAACCTAGTTTTTATCGAAAAAGTAAAGGTTCAAAACCTCGCCTCTTGTGGCGCGTTCGCGGTAGCGTCTCGTAGAGAAAAAATCCTTGTATCTCAAGGTAGGTAAAAACCCTCTGCCGTTGTGTCTGGCTGAGTTTAATTGCGAATGGGCGAAAAAGCGAATTGCGAATTGGTTTTATAAGGCTTTGAGAAATGTTGTGATCAATCCGGGTTACGGGGTGCTGCATCTACGCCCAACCTAGGCATCACGGCAAAATAACTGTTTTTATTGAGAATCTAGGTTTGTGTTTCTGAGAATAAAAGTCCGATCTAACTTGCATCGCATTGCTCCCAGCCGCAGTTTACAATCATAAAAGCAATTCAAAAAATTACAGATTTTAACTTTGTCCGCATGATCATTACGAACGATACACAGCAGTTATTAGTTAATAATCACCAGTTAAGACCGACAGAGGCACTAGAATATCGTGCAATTGGTCGGCTTTGGGGGAAGTATGTACCCAGTGAGTCGCTTATTTATCAAGGGCAACTAATAACTGCTGACGGTGTAATGCTTGAGACAAACCTTGCGAAGAGAGCATCGAAATTAGTTCAGCAATCTCAACTTGATTTATCACTTGATTACCTGTGGACTGTTTACCCCAGAACAGGATTCAAAGATTCTCCGACCCGACTTCGGGTGACTTTGATAAATGTTCGCAACGAAAAAGAATATACCGACTCAGTAAAAACCGAATTGCAGTTAGTAGCTGATAACTTTTCTGTACAAGGATTAGTTGTATATCAAGACTATGAATTTGGGATAGTATTCGTTAAAATTCACCAAAAACCTCAGAGAGACTTTGAGCCACCCAAAGATTTCCAACTAAGACTAATCGGATTTTTACCATCAAATTCGATTAAGAAATTCTGGAATTTTCATGTGCGACGTGTCGGGACTAGCTTAGTAATTCAATCAGGGGAGTGCATTAAATTACAGGAGCGTGAGCAATCATCAACTTCAGATATATCAACCAGCACAACTGAAGATACTACTGAGGGCTAATCCTACAGAAAAAGTGCAGTCATTTCCTGCTCAATTGCTGATTTAATCAACGTTTAAGAGTGCATTGCTGCCAATAAATTATTATGCCTAAACGTAAATCTCCTAAGACGAATAGTTCACTATCAAAAGAAGAAGCCACGCCAACCAAGCCAGCTATTTTACGTGTCGTCAAGCAAAAATCTAGTGCCACAGACGATAATAATTCTGCACAAACTGACTCAGCATTAACTAGTGTACCAAGAGAAAATCAACCATTTGAGGCCTCGTTAGAAGTAAATAATAACCAGAGTCAAAGCATTGAAGTTTCAGAATTAAACAGTAGTCCTGTCCTGACTGATGATGCTATATCTCAAACAATAAAAGTAGATAATGAACAGTCAGATGTACCCAAAATCTTAGAGACAACACTAGTTAATTCATCATCATCAACTGTTTTTATTGAAAATACCTCTGGTGAACATGAGCAATCAGAGATAGAAACAGAACAACCGCAATTAGTGAAAAAACCAGCCTATAAAAAACTAGAGACAGCAACTAATAGTTCAGGACAGACGTTTACTGTCAAAGAAAAAATTGAGGTAAGTACAGGTAACTTTGGTACACAAACGGTTTTTCTTATATCCTTATATTCAGCACCAGATGGAAGTATTTGGGCTTATTACCATCCTGTAGATAAAACTCAAAGACTGCTATGGAAGCGGGGGTGCTGTCGGATTGAGGATTTGAAAAAGCTATCGCCTGCGGGGAGTAAGCAATGGTTAAAATAATTCGTAATGACGCTCCTGCGGACGCTCGTTCCTCTCTACCGCAACGCTTTCGCTACCGCTACGTCCCTTGGGCGTCTCGTAGAGAAGACAGTAATTCGTAATACTTCTCGACGAGACGCCCAAGGGACGGCTACGCTCAGTACAAGGAAAGTAAAACGCACAATGCAAGTTTTGTGACGAGGATTTAGACCTGATTAAGGCTGACCAAGAAAGTCTCCTTTACCAAGTTCTACACCGCAGTGCCTAAGAATGTCATACGCTGTTGTGACATGGAAATAAAGGTTTGGTAAAACAAAATATAGGAGAAATGGCATTCCTTGAAAAGAGAGAGTGTTGTCACGCATCTGTAGGGTAATTTCTCTCTCTTCTGAACCGTCAATTTGCTCAGGTTTAAAAGTATTTAAATGAGAGATAGTTTTTTGAATACGGTCAATAAGTTGAGGAAATGTAGTTTCATTGTCCTCTTTCTTTAGGTGGTTCTATTCCTGCTAACCGTGCGGCACCTCTATTTACTATGTCAGAGGCAATTTGTACTTGTTTTGATAATGGAAACATATCTGGGGATAGACGACTATTAATCAAGACATTCGGATCTATTTTTTTAGTTTCTGCATAAGCAGAACCTTTTTCAAGAATGTTTGTAAGGTTATTCAGTGTGCGAATAGACACGGGTATTAAAGCTTGGTACATTGAAATGGTCATTGAGATTTCTCCAGAAAAAGTTCAAACGACTTTGGGCCGCCCCATCTAATATTAGGGGAGATTGACCATTTAATGAAATTCACGCATTCAAAATTCACGCATTCAAAATTAAGAAGAAATAAAAATTTTTAATTAATTAATTCTGGGTACAGAGCAAGCACTGATTTTTTAAATCAGTGGTGCTTCTAGGTGGTGGGTTTCAGAGCCAACACTGATAGCGCCGGCGGCAAGCGAGTCCGCGTTCGCGCAGCGTCTCGTAGAGAGCGTCTTGCAATTTTGAATTAATAATTTTGAATTTTGAATTGTTTTGACGGGAGCAAAGCATATGTGAAACAAACCCAACTTTCTCATGCCATCCATTCAGTCCATTGTGGGGCATCTGTCACCATTTGGGCAAACTTGTCCGGGTCAATATCCTCAAACTCCAGCATCACGCCGCAACGCTCATCAATCGTTAGTGTACTGATTCAGAGGGAACAGGGAACGGGCAACAGGGAACAGGACACTTTCTGTTCCCTGTTCCCTGTTCCCTGTTCCCTGTTCCCTGTTCCCTTTCTTTGTAATTCTTTAACCTTGTCAACCCCTAACTCTACCCGTTCAATTGCCAGCCGAGCATAATATTTAACCCGCTCCCACCAAGAATCACTGAGTTGTTCATCTGTGTCCATACCCCCCCGATTATTACTTCCACTTTCATTATTAGGGGGTGTGGACGGCGGGTTAATCCCATACTGCATCTGCATTCTAGCTGCATGAGCCGCCATTCGTTCTTGCTCTGACTGGCGTTTCCTTTCCCTCTCCTCCCTCCCTTTCTGCCGATACTCCAATACCTTCTGAGCAAACTCGACATCCTCCGTATTGAGCCGATAATACCGAACCCGTTGACCATCTTCGAGTGGTCGCCGCGACTCAGTAGATAAACTCAGTTGCGAGAGATACTGACCGAGAATCCACATCGGTGATTCATCAAGGGGAATGGTCAGGTTGAGAATGCCTTTAACGTGAGATGCGTTGCGTTTGGAGAAGTCAGCCAAAGCCTGAATCATCGCTTCGTCACCTTTAATCTCAACCCCAGCCATCAAATCGATCAACACGGCTCTGAGTCCCAGCCGATGACGCATCAGCCAAGACGTGGAATGATTACTCCAGTCAGTGCAAATCGATAAACGATCGCGTTCTGATTTATCCCGCTCCGCTACAACAGGCGGCGGTGCAATAAGGTCATCGGTAATCATTTCTCCCGGTGCTGCCAATATCGCTTCAAGTGCGACAATCTTGCGTATCAGCTTCCCACCGTCATCTTTCTCCACCAATTCCGGGGTAACTGGCATCCCATAGGTATCCAGAATGCGAAACT
>NZ_JAIVFV010000292.1 GCF_020829445.1 Nostoc sp. CHAB 5836 | reverse complement strand
GCAAGGAACTGAAGTTCCTTGCTAATAGCTGAAGTAATCTAAAAGATGACTAAATTCCTCAACAATCTTTAGTCTACTTCAGTAGACTTGAGCTATTAGCTTGGGAATTGATTCCCAAGCGGGTGATGAAGCCAACAGTGAAGCTAAACAAGCTTAAGTTGACACCAATGAGCTGTCATACGTGTCAACTTAAGCCTTGCCCAATGGAATTCGCGGCTATACAGGCTTTCGTCTGCCTGCGCGAACTAAGGTCAAATCAAGGTTTTGAAACCCAGACCGGTGGCTGAGAGTTTGTGTAGACAAGCCAGTGCGTTGGGCGGTTCTGCCGACTTGTTCGCGCAGCGTCTCCCCTTGGGAGAAGCAACTGGCGTGCGGTTTCTAACCGCCCGTTTCACGTTAAGTTGACACCAATGTGCAGTTCTACATCCCTACACCCACAAAGATTTTTCAAAAGATACCTTGCTCTCAAAAATCATCATGAAGCAAATACGCAGAAAAACTAATATTATCTGTATCTTTTTATACATTTACTAGCTTTTGTAGAAGCGATCACGAACATTTATTAATTTTTTCACGATTAATCGTGAAAAATATTGAGTTGAGTATTATCCCTTTTTTTATACTCAGCAATCCTGAGGCAAGGAGTCATATTTGTTACTAATATCCGTCTAGTTATATAGAGTAAAAGTTATGATTAATCTAAGTAGAACAAACTCTGAAAACAGATATTAAACTCAAACTGATCTGCATAATTATTTCAGATGTAACTCATGTCACAGCTTATTCATAGTTAAATCTAAATATTTGATTAAATAAGTAATTTTGAGTATTTATGCCGTTGCTATTTAAGAAAATTTATATTAATACTTTGTAGTAAGTAGCCAAAAAAGATGTTGTCTAAAATACACGGGTAGTTACGAGCCTTTAGAACCGATGTGAATAGAGCATCGTCATTTTGGTGTGCAATAAGCGTAAAATTTTTTAAGAAATTTTTGACTTGCCGAAAAAAGCGTTACATAGCCGAAGCCCTGAGTTGAGAAAGGTTTCGCCCTGAAAATGGGAATTGGAATTGGAAAAAGTGGGCGATAATTACGCTAAAACCCTGATCCCCAAGCTCAAAGGTTCATGTTAATCTGTTGCAGTTATAAATAAAAAGTGAAAACGGAACGAATTCGAGTTTAGCCGAAGGGAAGTAACTTTTGAAAAGTGAAAAATCCCGCAAATCATAAAACTTAAGTTCTTACAGTCGCTTTAAAAACGGACGCATGAATCAAAGACATTTGTGGACTATTGTTACCCTGTTTCTGACTGTTTTGGCCACACCCTCAGTTGGTTGCACTCAAACCACCAAGGGAAATGCGCTAGCTTCCCAAAAATCACCTACCCCTGATGTAGTGAAGGTGGGAGAATACCAATCCAGAGCAGGGAAACAAACCTTGGATGCTGTGATTACAGAAATTCATCATCACAACGTTAGAGGACGTAAGGCGGCAACCCTTTTTATCCGAAATATACCAGTTCTGACATTTTTGAGTTCTGTATCAAATACTAACCTTGAAAGTAAAAAAGTTGGTGAAATAGGAAATACTGGGGGCGTACAATTGTACGCCCTTATTACTAGAAATTCACTAAAGGTAGCGAATACTGGGAAGGTGACGGATGTGATTAACCAGATTAGCTCCGTTGACAATGATCCGGTTCAGGTAGCTGGTGTAATAGCAGCTAAGATCAACCAGTTGAATCGGGAAAATGTGGACGCGAGTAAGATTACCGTAAGTTGGAAAGCAGGGGGCGAATCTACAGCCAATCAAGCGCAAAACAAAGGCGTCCTTGTCCAGCAAAATGGCGATCGCTATGTAATCAAAATTAATGGCGACGAATTGGTCGAAATCAACGAAGGTACGCGGCTAGCTGATACCACCAACAATCTGGCCCAAGATGCATTGCAAGCAACTAATCGCCTGCGGAGACTACTAGGTAATGCATCTCCCCTAAAAGAGATTGCGAATTTACCAATGCGTCAACCCATATCAATGCCAAAGCTGCCTCAACAGATTGCCGCCCGAGCAGTGCGAGCCACCTTGAGAGGTATAGCTTCTTATTATGGCTATGACTTTTCTGGTAATCGTACTGCTAGCGGTCAGAGATTCAATCCAGAAGGAATGACTGCCGCTCATCGCAGCTTACCCTTTGGTACGCAAGTCCGTGTAACCAACACTCGCAACGGTCGTTCTGTAGTGCTGCGAATTAATGACCGAGGCCCATTCATTCGGGGTCGAGTCATTGACGTGTCTACCGGCGCGGCTCGAATTTTGGGAATGATAGGCAGTGGCGTAGCACCAGTGCATATTGAAGTCTTAGGGAAATAATCGAGCAGAGAGTTCTTAGCAAGGGAGAAGAGTTTTCCCCTCTGCAAGAGCAGCACCCCGCCTCTGTGCCTCTCAATGCCCATAACAATTCCTCTAGTTCAATCATCTCTTCCCTCATTTCAGATATAAACTAACGGGGGAGGGATCGATAAGAACTAGGGGTATTTTTGTGCGCCTGCTGACAACAGTCGCAGCTTTACGCTGCTATTTAACTAAACGCTGCTCAGAAAACAAGCTAATTGCAGTTACTGAGGATCTGAGACTAGATGAGATGACTGGCTGGTATCAGACGCCAGTCGGTCTGGTGCCAACGATGGGGAATTTACATCAAGGTCATTTAAGCTTGATCCAACGGGCGCGGCAAGAAAATTCTACGGTGATTGTGAGTATTTTCGTCAATCCTCTGCAATTTGCTCCTAACGAGGATTATCAACGCTACCCCCGCAGTTTAGAGCAAGACCAACAACTTTGCGAACAAGCTGGGGTAGATGCCATTTTTGCGCCGACTCCAGAAGAAATGGCAGTTCCCCAGAAGAGTATACAAGAATCAAAGGTTACACAAGTTATCCCCCCATCTGCTATGATAACAGGCTTGTGTGGTCGTTCTCGGCAAGGTCACTTTCAGGGTGTCGCTACGATTGTGACCAAACTTTTGAACTTGGTTCAGCCTGACCGTGCCTACTTTGGTCAAAAGGATGGTCAGCAACTGGCAATTATTAAACGCTTAGTAGCTGACTTAAATTTGCCAGTAGAAATTGTTGCTTGTCCAACAATACGGGAAGCCTCGGGTCTTGCCTTCAGTTCTCGTAATCAATATTTGACTGCAACGGCAAAAGAGGAAGCAGCGATATTATATCGCGGCTTGCGACGAGCTGAAGCTGCGTTCAAAACAGGCGATCGCAATAGTGAGAAGTTGATCGCAGTCGTACAGCAAGAAGTGGCAATGGTCAGTACGGTCTTAGTGGAATATATTGAATTGGTTGAACCGACTACGTTGATGTCTTTAGAAAAAGTTGAGGAGGAAGGAATGTTGGCGATCGCAGCTCGTCTTGGTGCTACACGTTTGATTGACAATACCATATTGCGCGATCGTCAACCCATTATCGCCATTGATGGCCCAGCCGGTGCTGGAAAGTCTACAGTGGCGCGTCAAGTGGCAGCAAATCTGAGTTTAGTGTATTTAGATACAGGAGCGATGTACCGTGCTGTCACTTGGTTAGTACTGCAAAATGGTATTGCCATTGATGATGAGTGTGCGATCGCCGAGTTAACTAACCAGTGTAAAATTGAACTTACTCCCACCCAGGATTTAGAATCGAGCCTGCGGGTTTGGATTAACGGTATTGATGTTACCGAGGTAATTCGCACCATTGAGGTAACATCTCAAGTATCGGCGATCGCAGCACAAAGCGCTGTACGTCAAGCACTGGTTAAACAACAGCAAAGTTGGGGTAAAAGAGGTGGTTTAGTCGCGGAAGGTCGGGATATCGGCACTCACGTATTCCCCGATGCGGAAGTGAAAATCTTCTTAACCGCTTCTGTGAGTGAACGCGCCCGTCGCCGTCAGCGAGACTTTAACAAACAAGGTCAACGGGAAGTGAGTTTAGAGCAGCTGGAACACGACATTGCCGAACGTGACTGGAAAGATAGTACACGCAAAGTTTCCCCTTTGCAGAAAGCAGCGGATGCGATGGAAGTTCAAACTGATGGTTTGGACGTGTCTGAAGTCACGGCACAAATCGTTAACTACTACCAGCAGCGTTTGTCTGAGTGGTAGTCATCTCCAATTCGCAATACTTCTCTACGAGAGGCTCCGCCAACGGCTACGCTCAGTACAAGGAGAGCAATGGGCTTCTCGTGGAGAAGCGAAACGTAGGCGAAGCCTTCCCAAAGGGTAGCAATTGCCAGGTTTTGGGATTGCTTCACTATTATCGCCGAATTTGGCTTCTGATCAAGAGTTGTTCTGCACTTGCCAGGATGAGCAGTGGCCCTGCGGATGCTCTGGCGATCGCCTCCATCGCCCAGTTGTGATTCACCAGGTCAGGGATCGCTGTAAAAAGCGTTAATGCAATGACGAGCCAAAGTAGGCCTATGACAAAAATCTGTTGCCAAGCAGGTTGATCGCGGGATCTCGCTTCGCTCCGGAGTGTGCCTTGACGCCAAAATGGAAAGGTACTGAGGAAAGTGCAAAGGTATGAGAAAACTTTAAATAAAATATAGTCTAACATAGTCAGATATAGTCCAAAATCCCGTCTGATGAAATTGTCTGATTCTGCTAAAACTTTGGGGATTTGCTACCTGAGGGCTTGGCGACATT
>NZ_JAIVFV010000291.1 GCF_020829445.1 Nostoc sp. CHAB 5836 | reverse complement strand
TGAATAAATGGTGCATCCGGTTGACTCAAATAACTTGCCCCTTGCCAAATATTCACCTTCACCGATTCTGAACCGGGGTTATGTAAAATTATCCCTAGATAGAGCGAGCGCAAATTCTCTGCTGGTTCAGCCCTAGCAACGTGATGGGCAAAAATATCAAATCGTCCCCGAAAGGGAAAATTCAGATGCGCCCTTGGCACTTTTTTCCCCTCTGGTGGAAAAGTGGAGAGTAAAATCCCTTCTTTCAACACCAATTCTGGACTATTACTATTAAATGTTGGCACTCTATCCAACTTACCTGGTAAAGGACGTACTTCTTGTGGTTGCACAACTTCTTCAGGTGGTGGTGTGGTAGGAGTTGATTGGGCTATTGCAAAAATTAGTAACAATGGCAACATATACTTACATATTTCTTCAACCATACAGACATTAACAACTTGATGAAAGTGCCAGTTTGTTAATAATTAATACGAAATCTGCAAGAATCCCCATGAAATTTTCTTGATTGAGAATCGGAACGTGGACAAAGAGACAACGTGCCGTGAGTTGATTTTGCCTTAAATAGTCCAACACTGAATAGTAAAGACCTTCACAAACAAATTTTCCGCAGTCGTGGCTAATCTCAATTGCGGCGGCTCCCACCACTAATTTCTCTAAATCAACTTCTGTCTGCAAAATACTCTCTCCACAGCTAGCACTTGCTTCCACACTTAATTGCGTACGGCTTGCAGCCATGCCACAACAGATGATGTAATCAGGTTGGATTGCATTGATTTTTCCCATTACCTGAGTACTGGCAAGTTTCACATCTACCGGTAACTGGCGTAAAAAAGTTAAGTCATGCGGTATCAGATCAAGTTTGCTAACTTCAAGTAATAAATCATCAGAAGAATTCGACAGTTGATCCTTGAGCCAAATATCAAAAGAAGTTAATAGAATTCTTTTCTTCATAACAAATATTATTTAGAATAGAAAAACCCTCCATAATAAATTTACAAGGAGCAGGTAAATGCCAGTAATTGCGGTCGTAGACTACGAGATGGGAAATTTGCACTCAGTCTGCAAAGGCTTGGAAAAAGCTGGGGCAACTCCTAATGTTACTTATTCTCCAAAGGAATTAGACCAAGCAGATGCAATAGTCCTACCGGGAGTGGGAGCATTTGATCCAGCAGTGCAACACCTGCGATCGCGTGGTTTAGAAGAACCTATTAAAGAAGCGATCGCATCTGGTAAACCCTTCTTAGGAATTTGTTTAGGATTGCAAATTCTCTTTGAATCAAGTGCAGAAGGCACCCAACCAGGACTAGGAATTATCAAAGGAAAAGTGCGGCGGTTTCGTTCAGAACCTGACATCACTATCCCTCACATGGGTTGGAATCAACTGGAAGTGACTCAACCAAAAAGTATTTTGTGGGAGCATTTACCGTCCGATCCTTGGGTGTATTTTGTCCATTCCTACTATGTTGACCCAATAGATCCGCTAATCCGTGCAGCAACCATCACTCACGGCACTCAAACCGTCACAGCTGCGATCGCCCATGACAACCTGATGGCAGTCCAGTTTCACCCCGAAAAATCCTCTAATATCGGATTGCAAATCCTGTCTAATTTTGTTGCTCAAGTCCGCGAAAAAATTCCTGCCTAATACTATTTTTGTCATTTGTTCTTTGTCCTTTGTCCAAAACTAATGACTAATGACCAATGACTAATGACCAATGACTAATAACTAATGAGCCTGAGAATTTACGGCAATCGCCAGCTAAAAACTTTACCAGGAAAAGAAACTAGACCCACTAGTGCGCGGGTAAGGGAGGCAGTATTTAATATTTGGCAAGGAGAAATTGCAGGTTGTCGCTGGCTAGATTTGTGCGCCGGTACTGGTTCAATGGGCGCAGAGGCTTTATGTAGAGGAGCTAGCCTAGTAGCGGGAATAGAACAATCGAGCCGAGCCTGTGCCACCATCCAACAAAATTGGCAGCAGGTAGCTAACGCCCAGCAAGAATTTCGGGTATTACGGGGAGATATTACCCATCATTTAAAGATTTTATCAGGCAAGCAATTTGATAGAATTTACTTTGATCCACCTTATGCCAGTGGATTGTACCAGCCAGTATTAGAAGCGATCGCCCACTATCAACTTTTAGATCCTAGCGGCGAAATTGCAGTCGAACACGCCTCACAAAGTTGGACACCGCCAGAGATTCCCACTTGGGGAATTTGCCGCCAGAAAGTTTACGGCAACACATCACTTACTTTCTACAGAATTCGGAGTGAAGAGTTAGGAGCAGATCAGGGAGATGAGGAACAATATAACTCCTAACTCCTAACTCCTAACTCAGCACTGTGCACTCCCTCACCCTCCCAACTGATTGGGGCGCTTGTATTGCTTGTATGCAGCGTAAAACAGTCCAGCGAGGGTGACGAAAACTAGACCAAGGACAATACCTGATAGCAGGGGTTCAACCACTGGAAATCTCCTCTTTGTAATTATTAAATATTCGTTGCTTATTTTTGATTTTACCAAACTTCGTATCAATCCTGCGCCCTACAGCCTTTTTAGAGACCGACTGCCCACAAGAAAATAGTCTTCTGTGCTTGCAGACACAATCAAGAACTTTTAAGCTATGTGTAGGAAATGAAAACTTTTTAGCACACCTAGACTTTCACCGCAAACCTTTTGGATAACCAAATTACCAAACCTGAAATTTTGATTCAGCGCATCGTTTTATTGATGCTGGCCATAGTGCTAGCAGTCTCTTTGGGCTTTTTTGGTGTTCAGTTGGTTCAAGCCTCCGATCCATACGTCAAGAGTGTTCTATCCCTAACAGGAAACCCAGTTCAAGGACACGCGATCTTTCAAATTAACTGTGCTGGTTGTCATGGCTTGGAAGCAGACGGGCGAGTGGGGCCGAGTTTGCAAGCTGTTTCAAAGCACAAGTCTCGGTATGGACTGATTCACCAAGTGACCAGTGGTGAAACACCGCCAATGCCAAAATTCCAACCTAGTGCCCAAGAAATGGCGGATCTTTTAAACTATTTAGAGTCGTTGTAGACATTAGAATTTTTGGTTGCAGGATACATAAATCACTTATGGAAAAAGGCAGCACATCTTAATTTAATTATTGTAAAAGTGAGGTTAGCGTACCTAACTCGGTAAAATTAAGACAAAAGCTCCTATTGAATAGACTACGGTTTTGCTTCTTTAACAAACTAGATATTCTTGAAATGCCCTAAAGCTAATGACTGAAGCGATCCAAATCGGTAATCGTACAATCACAGCTAGTGAACTGATTTCCTTGCTGGCAAGTTACCAAATGCTGCCGCAGTTGCAGCGCGAATTGATCATCGATGACGCAATAGAGCAAAACTCACGCTCCGCCGAGGTAGCAATACAGTGTACACCTGAGGAAGTAGCCCAAGCTAAACAGCAGTTTTATGCGGAAAAACAGTTAAAAAATGAAGAAGACGTCCAGGCTTGGATGGCACGTCAAAGGCTGACTCCCGATCAACTAGAAGTTATTACCACTCGTAAGCTGAAAATTGAAAAATTTAAGCAAGCGACTTGGGGTAATAAACTGGAATCTTACTTTTTTCAGTCGAAGGCAAAATTGGACAAAGTAATTTATTCCCTACTGCGAACCCAGGATGTGGGAATTGCCCAAGAACTCTACTTCAGGATTCAAGCAAAAGAAAACTCTTTTGCTGACTTGGCACGAGAATACTCACTCGGGCCAGAAGCCCAAACTGGGGGCTTAGTGGGTCCGATTGAACTGAATGCACTACATCCTGTAATGGTGCAAATGCTTTCTAGTAGTCAACCAGGTCAGATATTGCCGCCTACCCGTATCGCTGAATGGTTTGTGATTTTGCGCCTGGAAAAATTCATCCCAGCACAACTGGATGAATTTATGAAAGTGCGCCTGCTGAATGAACTCTTTGAAACCTGGCTACAAGAACAGCAAAAACAAATCATGTCTGCATCACAAAGCGAGTGGGACACGGAACGAGAGGGAGAGGGCGATAAACCTTTAACTTAAACATGGGAGTGATCTCCCATACTTGGCTTCAAAACCGCATATAGCGATCGCTCTGTTAGTTTTTCAAGCTGGACGAGCGATCGCTTTTGATGTTTGTTGTTCATATAGTAGATGGAATTCCACCTCATTAAGTTTTCAAAAGTAGAATCTCGCCTTTGTTAAGATAAAAATAGGGGTAGTTAGGGCTTGGTGAATAGAAGTGTAATATATACCAGATAAGGGTTTTAAGCCTTTTCCCAACAAACAAGTGCTTTTGTTATAACATCTAGAGTCTCAAAACCCTTGCACAATCATTAGCGTTGGCGCAGCCCGCCGTTCGCAAAGCGTCTCGAAGAGAAGGCATCGCTGGGTAAATTTAGAAAGTGAGCGGTGAAACAACTATTTTGTAAGCTGTATAGCTTCTAGATTTGTTTTATAAACTTATTCAGCAAGCCCTAGTTAGACTAAAGATTAGAAAACTTGCAGCACAAAGAAGTTGGACAATCAAAGATGTGACTGAAGATGCCCACGTAAACTACAGCAAAGTGCAATACGGTTCGGTTAAGACTAAAAATAAAAATGTGTAGGTTGGGTTGAGCGTAAGCGAAACCCAACAAAGAGAAAGAAAATGTTGGGTTTCGTTCCTCAACCCAACCTACGAATATTCTTAACCGA
>NZ_JAIVFV010000290.1 GCF_020829445.1 Nostoc sp. CHAB 5836 | reverse complement strand
AGCGCTAGAAAGATTAGGCAATTTAACCCGATCGCCTGGGTGCGGTTAAAGTTCTGCTCGATGTGGGTGATGATGTCAGTTGGTTCTATGTCTGTTAAGCTGTTGGTCATTTAATTTCCTTTCAGGTGATTTTTGCGATCGTCTTTGGGAGGCGATCGCCTTTTTACTGCTAACCCCGCGACGCTACAACTTACGGGTGGATGCAGTTATCGGTTGTCGGTTTCCCCCTAGCAGGTCTTTGGTATTTGCTCAGTGCTGGCAGGCTGCTATCTCTGCCTGGTTTGGGGTGGTATAACTTAGTTTATTTCATATATAACTATTGCTAGTATATAATATGAATGAAACCTGTCAAGCATTTCGTTCATATATAAAGAAAGGTTTTATTCATACAATAAAATGAGGGTATTGTTGTGGTGTATGTAAATGGCGAGACCCAAGAAACTAGCAGAAGACTCAATGCGGGCAACATTTCTAATCAGTCAGAAGGACTGGGAGGACTTCAGGCTTCAAGCCGAATCGATGGGAATGAACCGTTCGGATCTAATCAGGCTAATAGCTCAAAGGAAAATTCCTCTGGGCGAACAAACAAATACAGAGATACTCCTCCTGGGAAAATCCTAGAGCGACTCAAATTGATCGAGGGTAGATATCTATCTCATCTCAAGAAACTTGAACAGCAATTAGAATGCAAGCTAGACGAAACTAAAGGTGAAGAGGAAAGCTTTAAAGTAGCTATCCAAGAACTTGAGAAAGAAATTTACAACTTGGTATCCAGCCCAGAGACATTAGAGTCGCCTAACGGAAACAACAAACACAACCAATAAAGCCGTTTACCTATGCAGGTAGACGGCTTTATTCGTGGCGATATCGGCTCACTTAAAACCGGAGTGCGTAGCTTGCCGCCGCAGGCATCGCCACGAAGATTAGATTGTTAAAAGTACCAACAATGTTTGAATAGTAACAAGGAGAATAAATTATGACACGCAAAAAAAAAAAATTCACCAACTTAGAACTTGGTGAACCAAAATCAATGAAAAAAAACTTAAAAAGATTAGGCAATAGAATAGCCTTTTCTTTCCCATATTCTACCACATCAAATAACTCAAGCCTAGTTAATCGGGGGACAGAAAAATGATAGCAGTCCCTTATACCTTCACTGAAGAACTGAGCTTTGAACCTGATAACAACCGGACATTACCATACAACATCGAAGCAGAAATATACGTGCTTGGTATGATAATGGACAATCCGAACGCAATGAGTCGAATTGCAGACAGATTAAGACCAGAGCATTTTTATGTCGGGGCATACAAAGATATCTACCAAGCCTGTCTCAAACTTTACAAGAAACGTCAGCCAATAGACATACTTCATGTTGCTAGTTGGCTGTCAGACCATAATTTATTAGGCAAAATAGGCGGCAGAAGCACACTAGCGAATATTGCAACAACAACACTAGATAACACTCTCAACATCATGGTCAGCGGAGCTACCATTGATAGTTTAACCGCCAAAATCACCACAGCTGCCGCACGCAGAAATTCAATTAAGACGCTTAATAAAGTTATAAGTTTAGCCTATGATACTCAGACAGAATGGACAGATGTTTGTATAACACTTGAGAACGAAGTCGAGAAAATAATCTCAGCACCTATAGCGCCAACAAAAGAAGAAAATCAACTGTGGCACTACAACCAGCTAATCAAAGAACTGGAAAACATTTACCTCAAAACGCCTAATCCTGGTCTGAAACTATACAAGCTTCAAGAATTAGCTAATGCCAGCCCTGGCAGAAGAGTTAAAGACCTCGAAGACCTTTATATGAAATATTTGTGCGCCACAGTTGAGCCACGTAAAAGTTTAGATGAGCTTGAAGAGGAAGTAGGCACACAGGGAAGAAAATGGCTTTTAGGAGGAATGCTCCCACAGGCAACCACAGCACTGGTAATCGCCGATGGTGGCATTGGTAAAACCAAATTTCTTTACGACTTACTGTACTGCATAGCCGAGGGTAAAAACTGGAATGGCTTTCCTGCCACTGCCGATCGCCGCCGCGTTCTGATCTACCAAGGTGACGAATCAAAACACGATATGCTTCAAGCTCTAAATAAGCGTGGGTTTAAACCAGGCACTGAAGTTCGTCAAAATACAGAGGTCAGGTTTGGTTGGAACACAGACGCTATGTCTATCCTTTACCAAGACGCTGATGAATTTAAACCGGACGTCATCATGATTGACTCCCTAACCTTCGCCCAGCGTTACTCAATTTACGACGAGAATAAAACAGAATATTCCCGCGCGGTTTTAGAGCTAAACAAATTCGCGGCAGAAACCGGGATAACCGTAGTCATCATTCACCACACCAACAGAAACGGAGGGTCTAGGGGGACGACAGCTGTTAGAAACGCCGCCTCCGAAGTGATCAAATTGGAGAAAGACCCCAACCCCAGCGCCAATCCGCAAGAGAAAATTCTCACGATTGAGAAATCGCGATCGCGCCGATTCCCCGCAAGCTATCGCCTATTCTTCAACGAAGAGGATTTCAGCTTCTCCTTATTAGAAGAAGTGGGTCAAGAATTGGGTTCTCCAGACAACTCTACCAAAGACCGGATCATCAAATTTTTACAAGAAAACGCCAACAAGAAATTTGAAGCTGAGGAAGTAGCTCACTACATCGGAACTACCTCCGGTAACGCCAGACGCTGCTTATCGCAATTAGCTAGGGACGGGCTTGTAAGCCTTGATGAGAGAAGCTTTAGCGGGACAAAGAAACTGTATTACATCAGCCGGGAGTCCGAAAATTGTAGTACAGAAAGTTCGTTACCAAGCGTAACAATAACACCATCTACGCGGATCACCTCTGAAAGTGACTCAAACGCTTACCAGTCAGACTCCAACAGCGAAACCGAAAACGTGTATAAAAACAATGGATCACCTGTGATCACCTCTATGATCACCTTGGATGATCACCTTACCAACCACAATACCAACCATTGTCCAGAGAGTATTTCAGCCAAAAACTCCTCAGAGAATTCTGAAGGTGATCATCTAAGTACATCAGAAAATGCAGTTTTAGCAAATCCCGAATTAGAAAAAAAAGTCAGCATCAATGATGATCACCTGATCACCTTTGGCGGAAACGTAGAGACAGCAAGCAATCCAGCAGGTGATCCGGTAAGGCGATCGCAAGGTGATCACGAGGTGATCCAAGGCGATCGCGATCGCCTCGATGACAACAGCAACGTACTACAAACCCTGCCCCCCTCTCCCCTGAAACGAGCAGATTTTGAGGAAAAGGGTATTTACTGGTTGGCGCGACTCAATATACAAGTAATGGTGTGGAAGCTTTTTAAATCCCTGCCATTCGCCGAAGTCTACCAAGCTGAGAATCCTATAGATAAGATTCGGGTCAACTTGTCTGAACTTTACCCTCTGCCAGAATTCAAGGTTGGTGAAGAGGTGGCAGTCTTGGGTGAACACAAAAAATTCATTGACAGAGTATTTACAATTAGCGCTGTTCACCCAGGTGGTATCTGGATTCACGGGAAAACCAGGGTAGGCACTGAAAGTTATGGCCCCTTCGAGCCAAGTCAACTTAGAAAATTGAGCGGCTAATTATAATCCCCCAGAGTGCGATCGACAAGTATCGCCGATGCCCAAAGTGGCTGGATTCTCCTGCACCAGCGTTTGAAATTTTCGGAGTTCGTCCCAGGCGCGGGTGCTGGTGTCGAGTTGCTTTGAGTTCTGGTTAGGGTGGTAATTGAGGCGTTTGTATTCAATATAACCCTCAATTGCATCAAGAATGATTTCGGCTGTATTGCCGTGTGATACGGCAATGCCAGCATCTAGAGCTTTGGCATATTCCATAATTTCATCAGCTAGGGCAACTGGTACTCTGATCGTTTTAAATTCCCTGCTGCGCCAGACGCTACCTTGTCCCCAAGTGGTACGAGTCCGCCCTCCTTTACTCATCTCAAAATCCCCGTATTGCCGTGTGATATGGCAATCGTAGTATAAAGACATAAAAAAAGCGATCGCAAAAATATCGAGTTTTTTGTAAATGAATAATTAGTTATGGTAGTTTCTCAACAAATATCTCCTAGTGCATTGAGGTCTTATAAACTTTCAAAATACGCTAATGGACAGCCCGGTAAAATGTTACTTGAAGCTAAAAGGGTCAAGCGTGTAACTTCTCAATTTATGACCAAAAGCGGAGCTAAAGAAGCCGCTAAAAGAATGAAAGCGCTCAAGCGCACTGCTGCTAATGCAAAAAAGATTGCAGATGCAACGAAGAAAGCAACTGACCTAACCGAAAAAATACAAACTGCACTTTTTAAAAATGTCCCAGGTAGTGCCGTCTTAGATAAAGCCTCTCGTGTTGGCGGCATTCTTAGGATTCTTGCAGCAATTGGAGCAGTAGCAATTCTCAAGCTGAATGAATTCGTCAGTAGCCGCACTTTCGACAATTTAGATTCAATTAGCAACGATTTAACAAAAACTAACCAACTAGCAGTACAAGCTGGATTAAAATTAAAAACTATTGATAGTAAAATTCAAAAGTTTGAGCGGGAATTAGACACTAACGCCAAAGATTATTACCGATTAAATAAACAACAAGAAATTCTCGAAGTCAGCACCGCTTTGGGTGTTGAATTTGAAATTGCAACTGTGCAAGTAGATTTTGGAGAAATAGAAGCAGTTAAAAAAAGTGTGGAAGATCGGA
>NZ_JAIVFV010000028.1 GCF_020829445.1 Nostoc sp. CHAB 5836 | reverse complement strand
CTTGCTGGCTAAACTATATGCTGAACAGTTAATCGCCAGTAAAGACGTTGCATCTAATATTTCTGCCCTACCAGAGAATATTCCTAATTTGATGCTGGGTTATATCAATGAACTCAATCGTGATGTTACAGACAATCAATTTGATGACCGCACTGTTCATCAAATTGCCAAAACCATTGCTTGGGAATGCTTGCAGCAAAGTTATCAACCAGGAACCGCCAAGCGTGTCGATGCTATTGCTGCATTAGCAGCTTTGGGTATTGATGACCCCGAAGCACATCTCGATTATCTGGAAAAACGCCTGCACCTGATTCAAACTATTGGTTCTGCCAAAGACAGAATCCGTTTTTGTCTTGACCCTTTAGCTGAGTATCTTGCAGGTTGGTATTTAATCGAATTGTATGGCAATAACGATGGTAAATGGCGATCGCATTTTTTCAAAAAGGCAGACGATTTAGTTAAAACAGGCGCACCAGATGCCATCAAAGGTTTGTTGTTGGCAGTGCGAGATTGCTACTTATCTGAGGTTCAAGGTAGCAAAGAAACGGACTTTGTACCCCAGAAGTTGGGCAAACTGGCTGGGTTTACATCTTCAGTCAATACATCAGCTACTACTGTGCAGACAGTAATACCATGAACGGCATTTTTCAACCGGAACCCCACCCCGCAAAAGCTGCGCTTTAGCTCCCCTCCCGAAGAGCGGGGAGGGGTTGGGGGTGGGGTTCTTTTAGCTCAATTAAGAAGATTCGTAGGTTGGGTTGAACGTAGTGAAACCCAACAAAGAGAAATAGGACTTACGCAAAATAATGAAAAAACGAACCGCATAGACGCGGAGCGGCTTCCCGCAGGGTAGGGCGCAAACGCGAGTGCGTCTCGTAAGAGTTGGACACAAAGGAATAAGAGTTTCAGAGAGTTATTGCGTAAGTCCTAAGAAAGAAAATGTTGGGTTTTGTTCCTCAACCCAACCTACCCCTCGTGACAATTTCCATATGATTTCCAACAAATTTTCAGAACGAACGCTTAACTCCTCCCCAAAGTTGGGAAGGAGTTTTTTAGTATCAGCTAAAAACAGATACGGTGCTTTTACTATGGGTGAGTTGACTCTCAGACTTTCTGTGCAGTTACTTCCTCTGGCTTTTGTTGAGTTTGCAAAGATGCGTACAACCTATTTAACGCATTTACATAAGCTTGCGCGGATGCCACGATGATATCTGTGTTCGCTGCATGACCAGAAAACACTTTAGATTCATAACGTAAACGAATCGTCACTTCTCCAATAGCATCAATACCGGCTGTTACTGACTGCACAGAAAACTCAATCAACTGATTGGGCACATTCACCACCCGGTTGATGGCTTTATAAACTGCATCTACTGGCCCCGTACCGATCGCCGCATCGGTTAATTCTTCACCGTCTGGGGTACGCAAGGTAACTGTAGCAGTAGGACGGGCGTTACTACCACAGGAAACTTGCACCAATTCTACTCGGAACAAATCGGGTGCTTGTTGGATTTCATCGTTAACGATCGCTTCCAAATCCCAATCAGAAATTTCTTTCTTTTTATCTGCTACTTCTTTGAATCTGACGAATGCTTTATTTAATTCTGTATCCGACAGTTCAAAGCCCAATTCTTTCAACCGAGTCCGGAAAGCATTTCTACCGGAATGTTTGCCCAAAACTATTTGATTGTCTGTTAAGCCAATCAATTGGGCATCCATAATTTCATAAGTGAGTTTGTTTTTTAACACCCCATCTTGGTGAATCCCAGACTCATGGGCAAAGGCGTTGGCCCCCACGATCGCTTTATTTGGTTGGACTAACATTCCCGTCAAATTAGAAACTAAGCGTGAGGTTTTGTAAATTTGTCGGGTGTCGATATTTGTCAGAGATTCTTGAGATTCTTCTGGTCTTCCCAAATAAGGGTTAAAATACTGCCGCCGCACGTGCAACGCCATTACCAATTCTTCTAGGGATGCATTTCCAGCGCGTTCGCCAATGCCATTGATGGTACATTCTAGTTGCCGTGCGCCATTTTTGACGGCTTCTAAGAAGTTAGCAACTGCCAAGCCTAAATCATTATGACCGTGAACGGAAATAATCGCTTGGTCGATGTTGGGAACATTGTCGATAATGCCCTTAATTATCGCTCCAAACTCGCTAGGGGTTGTGTAACCCACAGTATCAGGAATGTTAACTGTTGTTGCACCAGCTGCGATCGCTCGCTCTAACACTTGGTACAGAAATTCTGGATCCGTACGGGCCGCATCCATCGGCGAAAATTCTACATCTGTCATGAAGGACTTGGCATAAGCTACCATTTCTTCGGCGATCGCTAACACTTCTGCCCGTGACTTCCGCAACTGATATTCTAAATGAATATCAGAAGTCGAAATAAATGTGTGAATTCTACCCTTAACTGCTGGTTTTAAGGCTTCAGCCGCCGCTTCAATATCTGCTTTAATGGCTCTTGCCAAACTACAAACTACCGGCCCATTTTCTGTGCCGACAATTTCAGCAATCTTCTTGACTGCTTCAAAATCTCCCGGACTAGCAAAGGCAAAGCCTGCCTCAATTACATCTACACCCAAACGGGCTAATTGCTTGGCGATAACTAGCTTTTCGTCTATATTTAAAGTCGCTCCCGGACATTGCTCTCCATCTCGCAATGTCGTATCAAAAATGATGATTCGATCTGTTTTGTTTGTCATCTGCCGTTTGTTGTTTAATGTTTACTTATGGCGTAATATATCTTCAACCTTAGTTTTTCTTTTACTCTTACCTTTGTAAATAATTGCTAAGGCTACTAACCTTCGGTTTTTTCTATTTGATCTCTGATATCATTTAAATCTATATATCTATCAGTAGCATTCCGTAGCTCTCTCGCGATCATTCCTTCTGTTGATACTACCGTAATATGTGTATTTTTGGATCGTAATAGCTCGATTGCTCTTTCAAAATCTCCATCGCCACTGAATAATACTACTCGGTCATACTGGTCTACTGTATTAAACATATCTACAACAATTTCAATATCTAAATTCGCTTTCTGCGAGTAACGACCGGAGGTATCATCATAATATTCTTTAAGAATTTTAGTTCTAACTGTATATCCTAGACTAATTAGAGCATCTCTAAAACCTCGCTGATCTTGTGGGTCTTTTAAGCCAGTGTACCAGAAGGCATTAATTAATGTTGTTTCTGATTGCTCATGTTTGAAATATTCTAAGACTCGTCGTGGGTCAAAAAACCAGCCATTTTTTTGTTGAGCATAGAACATATTGTTTCCATCTACAAAAATAGACAGACGATTCATTGGAGAACCCATACAAATTTACACCTAATAATATAAATGAATTTAGATGGAACAATAGATTATAGCAATTTTCAAATGCCTTGTTTGCTAATATCTATAAAGCAACTCTTCATCTATAGCTTTTATCCTACCTCTTTCAATGCATAAAAATGGCTGCAACATTGGAGTAGAGATACTGGGTGCTAAACCTTATTCACCTCCAGCACTGCAAGAGCCGCTCTGTGATCAAAATCTACCAATAAAATTGACTGAGTAACAGCATTCATAGCTGTATAACACTAAAGTTTACTCCTAAAGAGGTATAGCATAGGCTTAAGAGGATGTTTGAAAAGTCCTCTTCTTGGTAGCAAAACGTTCTAGATCCCCCTAAATCCCCCGGAAAATTGGGGGACTTTAATTCTTCCCCCTTTTTAAGGGGGGTTAGGGGGGATCTAAAAGTGCCTAAAATCAGAGCTAACCACTTTTCAAACATCCTCTAAGGCAGGATATGAGTTAATGCCTATCTATAAGTTTTGCTGTGAGTATAAGGATACCCTTTGTGGGAAGTACCAATATTGCACCAGAGACAGAAGACGGACTTGGGACAGCCTCCAGTAAAGCACCTCGTTAATAGCGTACTTATTGGTTAGGTTAAGGGACTTGCAAAAAATAAATTATCTCAAATTGCTTGTATATTTATAAGGTATCTAAGTCTTGCGCCCCTACGATAGGATGTTTTTTTAACTGGAAGTCCCTCAACTAAAATCTCGCCACAACCAAATGTACAGGTAGAATATAGCAGTCCTAAATCATTTTAGGACTTACGCAATAACTCTCTGAAACTCCTATTTCTTGGCGTACTTGGCGTACTTGGCGGTTCGTTTTTTCATGATTTTGCGTAAGTCCTATCATTTGTGAAAATTTCAAATTATTGCGACCCCCATCTAAACCTCCGGGGTACTCCCGCCACATTGGTACTCCAATTGTGAGAGTTGTCACGTACTCCCCCCGATGCCTTGGGGGGGCCAGGGTGGTTTCATACAAACAGAGAAAAACTGAAACTAGCTTTCAAAGCCTCTCGACCCTTGTCTGACGACAGGCTGACGCCAACGGGGAGAGGTTTGGAGAGGGGTCAAAATCTATGGTTCTACATGAAAAATCAAGACTTATGTATTTTTCTTTTTTCGTATGAAACCACCCTGCCCGATGCCTTGGGGGGGGGACAGCATTAGCCAGGGGGGTGAATTTTCTTACAACTACTGCAAAAATTGCTATATATCAGGCTCTGATTTGTGAGACAATTACTACTTATAACTCACTCAACACAAAAAAATAAGTTAGGTGGTGCTTTAGTATGAATCTCTTGGGGCTAGCTCTGCCAATAAAAGTTTGTTGAGGAATCAAAGATACTTTACAAATGTATAAGATCGTCATTTAAGTCTTATTTCAAGGTGCTTACACTAAAACGTGGTCTGAATAAATAAAAGTGTGGGAATTAAATAAATCAGTAAGACGACATGGCAGAAGAACCTACATCTACTTTAACTAAAAACTATCTCTCCACTGCCAATAGACTGTCAAGTAAACCGACAAAAGTAACTTCGACAGGATCAGCTCGTCAATCCAAGTGGATGCTTCGCTTAGGTCATCTGCTTGCTGGCGCTTCGGCAATCGGGGCAGCACTGCTGAGTGCTTCTGGTGGGGAATTAGTTCAATTGCTCGAAAATCAGGCACTTTCTAGCTTTTTTCAACTGCGTGGGCCGATTGTGCCTCCAGAAGAAATTGTCATTTTAGCAATAGATGATCAGTCAATATCAGTTCCCAAAGAGTACTATAAAACAGATCCGAAACAGTATGCCTACCTAAAAACACTGAAATCTTTTCCTTATCAACGTGCTGCATACGCACAAGTAATTACAAAATTAATCCAAGCAGGTGCCCGCTCGGTAGCTATTGGCGTTGTTTTTGATACTCCAAGTGCTTATGGAGTTACGGACGATCGCCAACTTCAAGCAGTCTTGCAAAAATATGGTAGCAAAGTTACCTTAGCAGCCACCTACGAAAATTCAGAGACGCATCAAGGGTCTTTTATGCAACTGGCAGACCCACAATCGATGTTTCGTAGCGGGTCAGTGTCCATTGGCTCAGTTAATTTCCCTGTGGAGGTGGATGGTAAAATTCATCGATTGGCAAGTGAGTTTTCTAACTTGTTAAGTGAAGATGGTTCCATCGAGAAGCCACCGTCTTTTGATGAAGCAACACTGAGGGCAGCACAAGTAAATTATCCCCCACCAAAGGGCGATCGCATTTATTTTTGGGGGCCTGCGGGTACATTTGAGCAAATACCCTTTTGGCACATACTCGAACCGGAAAATTGGAACACCTATTTGCACCAGGGAAAGGTCTTTAAAGACAAGATAGTGCTGATTGGTTCAACATATAAGTTACACAATGATTATCATCCAGTAGCTGCTAGCAAAACCACTGAACCGATGTCGGGCGTGGAAATTCACGCCAATGCGATCGCCACTTTGATGACAGGTAAAGCCATCGCCCCAGGAATTACCAATCCACCATTGCAGGGTTTGTTTGTGCTAATTCTAGTTGGCAATGCAGCCTTAATAATTAGCAGACGCAAGCGTAGTATCAATAGATTTCTCTATAGCCTCGCCTTATCTGGCACTTGGGTAGGAATTAGCTATGGGTTATTTATCTATGGTCAGTTGATTTTTCCCACTACTATACCAATGATTGCGATCGCTTTGACCGGACTTTGCTACCTGGGAACCTCATTAGTCAGAGAAAGCATCATCAAACGCCAATTATTAGACATTTTTCGCAAGTATAAAACTTCCCCCGTTGTTCAAGAGATTTTCAGCCAACAAGATGGCTTGGAAGACCTAATCCAGCAACGAGATTTAGCCTTATCAGGAAAAATCTTGGCTCAACGCTACAAAATTGTCAAAGTTCTCGGTTTTGGTGGATTTAGCGAAACCTACATAGCCGAAGATACTCAACGTCCTGGTAGTCCGCGATGTGTTGTCAAACAATTAAAACCAGCCAACACTAAACCAGAAGGATTGCAACTTGCCAGACGTTTATTTAACTCAGAGGCGCAAACGCTACAAAAATTGGGAACACACGACCAAATTCCTCAACTTTTAGCGTATTTTGAAGAAGATGAAGAATTTTATTTAGTGCAAGAACAGATAATTGGTCATCCTTTAAATCAGGAACTCCCAGTAGGCAGAGCAATTGAAGAAATTGCAGTGATCAAAATTGTCAAGGACTTATTGCAAACATTAACATTTGTCCATAAAAACAACGTGATTCACCGGGATATTAAACCCAGTAATATCATCCGGCGACATTCAGACGGGAAACTAGTATTGATTGACTTTGGAGCCGTCAAAGAAGTCAGCACAAAACAGCTTGATCATCAAGAGCAAATCCCCTTCACCATTGGCATTGGTACTCAGGGTTACGCACCAAGCGAGCAATGTTTTGGGCGTCCACACTACAGTAGCGATATCTATGCAGTCGGCATGGTTGGGATTAAAGCCTTGACTGGTGTACCACCCCGTGAGCTAGATAGAAATGCTGATGGGGAAGTAAAATGGAGCGATCGGGCGCAAGTGAGCCACTCCCTAGCTAAGATTCTCAGTAAAATGGTATTGGATGACTTCAAACAACGATATCAGTCTGCATCAGAGGCGCTTGAGGATCTTCAAGCCTTTGATCATATTGTAAATTTCCAAAGCAGATATCTCATGCCACAAGATGACTTATTAATGAATACTTTAGACGAATTAGGCGCTCCCACAAAATCTTGCTCACGAGAACAAGATTGATAATTCAAATTACGAATTACGAACTTGTACTGAACGACAACTGTAACAGTCGATTTAAATCAAAGCAGAGTTCTCAATTGAAGAGATTACAGGTATAAAACGCAGTCCAACTCAAGTGAGAATATTCTTAAAGTCAATAGGAATGCAGCGATTGAAAGTAGGCTTCATACCTGGTAAAGCAGACCTAGAGGTTCAAGATAACTTTAAAAAAGAACTTCTACCCAGGCTAGACGAGGCGAAACAAGGTAAGAGATCTGTTTTCTTTGTTGATGCTTCTCACTTTGTGATGGGAGCATTTCTGGGGTGGGTTTGGTGTTTTCAACGAATATTTATTAAATCACCTTCCGGTCGAAAAAGATTTAATGTTCTGGGAGCATTAAATGCTATCACTCACAAAATTATTACTGTGACAAATGACACTTATATTAATTCTGAAAGTATTTGCGAACTTCTATATAAACTAGCAGTGCTAAAATTGAGTATACCTATAACTATAGTTTGTGATAATGCCAAATACCAAAAATGTAAATTAGTGCAAAATTTGGCAAATACTTTAGGAATAGAATTATTATATCTACCTGATTATTCTCCGAATTTTAATCTGATAGAACGATTATGGAAATTAGTCAAAAAGCATTGCTTATACTCCAAGTATTATCCAGATTTCCCCTCATTTAAAACAAGCATTTATAATTTCCTAGAAACAGCTAATCAAACACATTCAAAAGAAATGAAATCCTTACTTAACGTGAGTTCGACAAGTCTTATTTGACCTCTCCCCCAACCCCTCTCCGACACGGAGAGGGGAGCAAAAAGCTGAATTTTTCGTTGCTCCTCCCTTTCCGTTTCCCAGAGGGAGGCTGGGAGGGAGAGGTTCATCGAACTCACGTTTACTTACTCTCCATTTTCAGACTTTTGATAAAACTCAGATTACTACCGTTTAAAGTAATGAAACCTAACCCCCAGCCCCTTCCCTTGTAGGGAAGGGGAGAAAATCAAAGCCTCTATCATAGTAGGGGAGAGGAATGGAAGTGAAGTCTATTTGTGGTTCAAATACATGAAAACTACTGTAAAAGCCCTCAATTCCTGACATCCCTCACAAGCCGCTTCCCACGATCGCTTACTAGCCCCAACATCCCCCAGTACTTGGTAACTCTCCCCCAGCCAAACCAACCCAGGTACTGATTGCAGATAACCCCCTGCTGGTGAAATATGCCATCCTTTCTCCAACGCCTCCACCGCTTCTTGATGTTTACCAGCTAAGGCTAAAACCCGTCTATGACGAAACCAAGCATTAGCTAACTGGGGCTGTAGTTTTGTCCCCTGTTCCGAAACCTGACACCCTCGTTCAAACTCTTTAAAGTGTTCTACCAAAACCCGTCCCGCGATCGCCCCTCTCCCAACAAGAAAGCGATCACTCTCCCCAATCTCCTATAAAAAAAGCGATGTCTACGACGGGCTATTCGGCGTCGCCCTTCTCCCTACACAAAAGCGATCACACTCCCGACAAAAAAGCGATCGCCATCTTCCGACAAAAAGGTGATCGCACTTCTCCCTACACAAAAGCGATCACACTCCCGACAAAAAAGCGATCGCCATCTTCCGACAAAAAAGCGATCGCTTCTAGAATTTGTTCGTGTTGACTGGTTGAATACATGATAATAAGTATATGTTTTTGTAGTTTAGCGAATAAGAGTGCGATCGCCTAGGATGAGCTACACCTATGCACTCCTCCAAATCAAAAGCGATGTCTACGACGGGCTATGACGCTCGTTGCGCGGCATCGTCTCCCTTTGGGAGAAGACTCGCTTTGCGCGTCGCTTACGGCGTCGCCCTTCTCTCTACAAAATGTGCGATCTGCTTGCAGCAGCGCTTTGCTATCGCACTTTAGGCTGTCTTGGCGATCTCTGCTAGTTTGATTAGTCCTTGAGTTGTCAAATCTTCGTCAATGGCGTACCAATGAATACCATAACCAGATGGAGAAATCCGATACATTTTCCGCTCGATATCTGTGGCTTGAGCAAGTCGCTTAGATGCTTGGACAATTGGGATTTGATAAGTTTTACCATCTACTGATAGAGTCATCAACTCTCCATTAAAGTCAATGTTTGATACACTGCATTGCTTATCCATTTTGTTGATTCCTAAATGTTTGCCATTCATCTACTATTTCATCAAAGTTTTGCAAGATGATCTTCTTGACTTCTCGCGTACCTCGTGATGACATTCCATAGGAATAAGCCTGACGAATTTCGTATAGATCGATGTCTAGCCAATATTTACATTCACTGTCTCCTTTCTGCACATGAATATGAATCGGCTCATTTCCTTCGTCTGAATAAAAGAAAAATCGCCATCCCCTTATATATAGAACTGTTGGCATTTGCTTTCATTGCACTGTATTTTAACATATTGTCTCAATACTAAAATTAGTGTAACTAAGCGATCGCACTAAAGCCAGCGTTTTTGCGATCACACTGTGTGGAAATTTTTCAATCACTGGTGTAGCGCATATTTTGTCAGCGATCGCCTATGATGAGCTACACCTATGCACTCCTCCAAATAAGAGTGTGATCGCACTTCTCCCTACACAAAAGCGATCGCCCTTCTCCCTACACAAAAGCGATCGCCTTTCTCCCTACAAAAAGGCGATCGCCCTTCTCCCTACACAAAAGCGATCGCCCTTCTCCCTACACAAAAGCGATCGCCTTTCTCCCTACAAAAAAGCGATCGCCTTTCTCCCTACACAAAAGCGATCGCCCATCTCCCCACAAAAAAGCGATCGCCCTTATAAATCCCCAAAACGATCACCTTTCCCACATTCCCCCAAACGATCGCCTACCCGCATTTGGGAGGCAATCGCCCTGTAGCCGGGTATCTGAATCTTAATTTCGGGAGATGTCTAATTGATATTATACGCTCCTCAGCTTTGAGGCTGGATAGGCGGAGTAGAAGCTTTCTTGATCCAATCCGTTACATTGACAAACCCTAATGGCAAAAATTGTGCCCCATTATCTTCAAAGTAATATGCTCCGCTGATCGTCACTGTGGCAATAGTAATATTTCCTGAAAGCTTATAAGTGGGATTGAGTCTATTGATAGTACTCGTATTTCGACGACAGAAATAGGAAATAATAAAATTAGATTGCGTAAATAACAATAACAAATTCCCTCCTGTAGCTTGTAAATTCTGGGTAATGATATGTAGTGTTTTGGGAGTATCTTCAAAGTCCCCATCCAACCATTCCTTAAGACCGTATTCATCGTTTTGTCTTGATGTGGGAACATTAGCAATTAAATAAACCCCAGACAATAAAGAGTGAACAGAATTATATTCTGTTTTACTATCAGATATACCGCTACTATATCCTCTGATGAAAGGAGCGCCATTGTACGAGTTCAAGTAATTTTGAAAATTATTTGGCGAAGTTATATCCCATTCTGCCGTTCTTTGGAGAAAGCTTGCAATGGTAGACATAACATTGGCTGGGCTGTGTACAAAGTTGTGAAGAAAAGTTTGATATTCAGGATTTCCTTGGGGAGGAACGGGGGGCTGAAGTTCTTTAGTTTGCTCCAACACAATTGATTTGTCAGTCCCGATGAGGCTAGTAATGACCAGAAACTTGCTGTCAGGATTTGAAAGTGTGTGTACCATGTTTTTTTGCTCCAGGTATATGCTAAAAAAGGTCTCAATACTGCTCGGTTAAGGAAAGAAAGTAGGCTCAAACCCTTGAAATATCGTTGTCTATAATGCCTAAAAGAGGCTTAACCGAGCAGTATTGAAAAAGGTCTGACATTTGAACATCAGACCATGATAATATAAGTCAACAACTCAGATTAAGAAAGACATAATGCCCTGGATCCATCGCTCTTTGTTGGGGTTTTCATATTGTTAAGCCAATCTTCCGTACTCGTTTTCTTTTGCTGATCAAAAATTGGTTTAATGTCATTCCAAGAAGCTTGAGATAGTTGATATACAGCTCTTAATAGATAGTAGGAAGACTCAAAAGTGATGACTCCTTTATTGTTCGTGGTATAGATTTCAAACACACTGCTGTACAAGTGGAATTCCACTCCGCTAGGGTTGGTCTGCAATAAGTTTTGTGCAAAATTGGAAAGTCTTTGCTGTTGATTAGACCAAGAAAGTGCTGCGTTCACCAAATTTGTTACCGAATCCTCAACTTGTTTTTTATCATTGTCTGCAATACCGACAAAAGCACCTACGAAAGAGTTAACTAATACACTGGCATCAGTGCTTCTTTGATGGACCTCTGTAGTGCTTGCATTGATTAGACTCAAAAAAGGTGCATCTGCGATATTTTGTGTAAATTGGAGAAAATGCTGCTTGTTGCCAGTGCCTTGTGGATCTAGAGGATTATAGTTGGCACGGGTTCTGGAGAGATCGGCAATAGTCTGCATTCCCTCAAAAATACTTCCTGGTGCCGGTCCTGGAGTAGCAGCATCGTCTGCTTTTTTAACATAATCCCCAACCCCCAATGCATTCGCGGGTGCCATAACCTGTGCAGCCCCGACAGACTGAACACTCATACCTGGAATAAATGGTTGCTTCATGAATTCCAACCATTCTTTTGGTGTGACTTTGCTTCCTTGCATAATTTTCCTTTAATTAATTTCTTTGTGTTCAGGGTTTTTCTCCCCACATTCTTTAGACGTTCCCCAACCCCAATTTCGGAATTTTTCGACTTACAGGCAAATTTCCTCTCCAAAAATCCGCCCTCAACTCTCAGAGCCCTTCCGCTTCTTACCTTTTAGCCGTTGCAAAGTCTTCTCAACTTCCCCACGAGCCGGATACAACAACTCCTGACTCAAAGCACTTTCATAAGCCTTTATCGCCCCCAACCTATCCCCCAACCCCACCAAGGCTCTCCCTAACCAGTAATCAGCCGCAGCCGGGTTAAAAGCCCTCAATTCCTGACTTCCCTCGCAAGCGGCTTCCCACGATCGCTTACTAGCCCCAACATCCCCCAGTACTTGGTAACTCTCCCCCAGCCAAACCAACCCAGGTACTGATTGCAGATAACCCCCTGCTGGTGAAATATGCCATCCTTTTTCCAACGCCTCCACCGCTTCTTGATGTTTACCAGCTAAGGCTAAAACCCGTCTATGACGAAACCAAGCATTAGCTAACTGGGGCTGTAGTTTTGTCCCCTGTTCCGAAACCTGACACCCTCGTTCAATCTCCTGAAAGCATTCCACTAAGACTCGTCCCGCAGTAGCCCAAACACTCCAACGTTCAGGAAACCGCTTCAACATCTCTTCCACTATGGAAGCAAGACCTCTTACTCCCCTCTCCTGCGAGGAGAGGGGTAGGGGGAGAGGTTCAAGCGGTAAAACCTCACACAACCCCCGACAAATTTCACAATCATCGGGATACAGATGATAAGCTTTCTCCATCATCTCAGCCGCCTTCTGATATTCCCCCGTGTCAAACAAGCACCGTCCATAGTAATACCAACCATAAGGATGATGTGGGTGTTCTGCGGTAAACTCTGCTAACACCTCCACACCTTGCGCCCAATCCCCACGGAGAATGTGATAATATGCCAGCGATTTGTGAGCCTCAGCCCCATGAGGAGCCTGTCGCAATGCAAAGGTAATCAAACTTTTAGTCAGCTTCCCCTCTTTACCAGATACCAATCTCATCTGACAACGCTGATCAATTTGTCGTTGCAGTACCCGCAAATCATGTCCAGCTAAGGCTATAACCCTGTTCAACCGCTCTCTACCTGCTTGAATATCCCCCACCGCCATCAATGCGTCATAGCTGTGAATCAACGCCACAACATCATCTGGGTTGATTGACAAAACCTGCTCCAAGGCACTAAGAGTACCAAAAGGATTTTCTGCCTTCTGATGCACCTGTGCCAAAGCCAGCCAGTGAACTACTTTGTCAGGTTCTAAAGCAGCTGCTAAATTAAAAGCGATAATTGCCTTCTGACTCTTACCTCTGCAAACTGCAATCAATCCATTTATATGATTCTGAGTCCCTTCATTGTGAGACAACAATAAGGCTTTTTCATATATTTCTATAGCCTCTTGTTCTAGTCCCATCAGCTGCAAAATTTTCCCCAGTTGCAGCCGCACATCAATTAATTGAGGTTGTCGTGAAATCACTTGACGATATTCTGCAACTGCTTGTTGCCAGTTTCCCATCTCGTAAAGCAAATCAGCCAGTTCTAATCTTTTTTTCCATCCTTGGGGATATTTCTGAATATACTTACTTAACGTGACGAGTTTCTGTTGTTGTCTAGCTGGTTTTTCTTCTACAACCAAGTGAGCATTCATCTCCAGCCCAGAGAATTGGGTGAACTGTACCAAGAAAGTGGCAAGGTTTCCAGACATATTACGGTTACTTTATAGTTAATTTGTTCGTGCTTGTTTTTTGTTGGTATTGGTGATTCCCAATGACAAATCACTGCACCACACTGGGCTTTCGATGCCCTGAGATCGTCGAAGGGTCGAAGTGTTTCATCAGATTGAAACTCTTCCACTATCGGAATTACCTTTTTTAAGGATGATGAGAGGGAATTTAGAGAAGTATTATCTTCCCCTGCAAGATACTTCTTTAACTGCTTTTGCAGAATCCTTCGCGCCTCTTGAATTCGTTTGCGAACGTTATTTTCAGAGAGGGCGAGTTGTTTGGCGACATCTTGATAGGATTTATCTTGGCAGCAGTGTAAAATAAAAGGATGGCGCAGTCTGTCAGCTAATGATTCAATTTGGTGGCAGAGATATGCTTGCATCTCCAAATTCAAAATATTGGATTCAGGAAAATCTCCCCTAGAAGCAAATGCTGGATAATCTGCAAATTTAATATCATCAATGTTTTCAATTCTTCTGGCTTCTCGTTTGCGTTTTCGATGCACATCCATGCAGAAGTTATAAATAAGTCGAGTTAACCACGCTTTAGGATATGTAATTTTATCTGCATATTTTGTCCATTCATTCCAGGCTTTGAGCATTGCCTGATTTAGTGCATCTTCGGCATCATGAGAATTACCTAGCATCCAGTTTAGGCAACATTTGTAAAAATCATCTTGTTCTGATTCCCATAATTGCCAAAAATCTCGACAATTATTTGGAGATGGAGCTTTGAATTGGCTTGTTGTTAGCAATGCATTCATGATTCTTGTCCTTGATTAGTAGAACAAAATTTCTTGTTATGGGTTGGCTTGTATCTCTGACTTACTATTAGATATCTGGTGAAATTAAGTATGCGTTACCCAGAACCCTTGTAGAGACGTAGCAGTGCTACGTCTCTACATTTTTTTTTCACCAGATGTCTATTGATTATTTAAAACCCATACCAACAGTTTCCCCAGTAACGCACCATATCTCCAGGTGCGTTACGCGCTGCTTTAACGCACCCTACAATTTATAGCGGTTCTCAATTGCATGGAATACAGACCTAACCCCCAGCCCCTTCCCTTCTAGCGTTGGGGAGTAAGATTCAAAGCCTCTCTCCTCTTAGGAGAGAGGTTTGGAGAGAGGTCAAAACTGTACTCCACCCAAGCGAGAACCGCTATAAGGTTTACTTTCTAAATGGTCTCTTACGCAAGTGTCACAAAAAATAAAAGCTTTTAGTTTGTAGTAAGGGCTACCCTACGGGAACGCTCCGCGAACAGCCCTGATTTTAAGGACTAAAGTCCTCTCTTCTCTTCTTAGGCTGCACTTCGACTACGCTCAGTGACCACGCCAACGAGACGCACTCGCGAACACTACAAACTCCAAATAATATGCCAGTTGCGTAAGTCCTGTGATCTACTGATATTGTGTATCCCACATTCCGCACCCAAGGGTGTCACACACCATAATCACTGAAATTTTTCTTGTTTTTTAGCTAGAAATTATGCTTTCAAAGCATTCTTTATTAGCTATATTTCCTTCTAAAAAACAGTAAGAACGGATTGTGACAATTGAGAGTGCGGAATGTCGGTTTACCTTTTCCCAAAACCCGATTCTGAGTTAAAAGTGCTTAACTGAGAAGTATTGCATCCCAAACACCTTTCTCTTGGCGAATAAAGTTATCTCTACCGTCACTGCTAAAATCAAAAGGCATTAATTTTCCCCTTTTTGACGAGAAGATTCAATTTCGTTTTTTCTCAGCAATTATTGCAATTATTCTTTGCAAGGATGAAATCAACCCTCAAAGAATATACCTTTGGGCGTGTATCTGCTGCTTAATAAGCTTATGATTAAAAATGGAAAATGACAATATTTTACGATAATACCTTTTGTAAAGAAAGCAATAATTCGTTGACAGTATAGGGCTTCGACAAAAATGTATTGACACCAATAGCAGCTACTGCACTGAGCTTGTTGTCAGACATAAGTCCACTGCTGGCAATAATTCTGACTTGGGGGTTGATTTTTCGCAAAGTACGGATGGCAGTTAAACCATCCAGCGAGGGCAGCATCATATCCATTAGTACAGCACTAATTTTGTCCCTATTTTTAGCGTATAGCGCGATCGCCTCAATGCCATCACTAGCAATTAGGGTTTTATAGTTGTGAGTTTCTAGCGATGTTCTCGCAATCTCTTGAATGGCAGTTTCATCGTCCACAACCAAAATCAATTCTCCATGTCCTGTCTGTGATGGCAAATCTTCTGGGCTGAATGTTTCCATTCCCTCCACTGCTGGTAAGTAAACCTTAAAGCTAGTGCCACTTCCCGGTTCGCTATACACGTTGACAAAACCTCTGTGGCTTTTAATTATTCCCAGTACGGTAGAAAGTCCTAAACCAGTGCCTTGTCCCACGTCTTTTGTGGTAAAGAATGGCTCGAAAATTCTATCTAAAATTTCTCTAGGAATCCCAATTCCACTATCGCTGACAGTAATCACTGTGTAAGGCCCCTCTTTGGCTTCCAGGTTCATACGGGCATAATTTTCGTCAATCAATAGATTTTCCGCAGACATACTCAAAGTACCGCCATTGGGCATAGCATCACGGGCGTTAACGCAGAGATTCATCAGCACTTGATGTAGTTGGGTGCTATCTCCAGAAACCATCCACAAATCCTTCGGTACATCAGTGCTGATTTCTATAGATTTGGGAAATGTCTCTTTCAGAATCTTGGCAACTTCCACAATCAAATGCTTGGGTTGCAAAGTGATGCGCTTTCCTTCCACACCCCGCGCAAAGGACAGCACTTGTTTGACTAAATCAGCGCCCCGTCTAGCGTTGATTTCTAGAATCTCTAGTAGATGACGAGTTCGCTCATCTGCATCGGGAAATTTGAGCGGTAGCAGTTGCGCTCCTGCCAAAATCGGTGTCAGGATATTGTTGAGGTCGTGAGCAATGCCACTAGCTAAAGTGCCAATACTTTCCAGCCGTTGAGCGCGAAACAATTGGGCTTCTAGAAGTTTTTTCTCAGTAATATCTGTGTCAACGGTGAGAATCGATTTGGGTTTCCCTTGTTCGTCGTACACCAGACTCCAGCGACTAGCAACGAGGATTTCCTTGCCCTGCTTGGTAAGTTTAGTTAATTCACCCTGCCACTTACCTTTACTAATAGCTTGCAATAGAGCCGCTTCGATTTCTGGTGAAGGTTCGTCAAACAAAAGCTCAGTAGCATTTTTGCCCCAAGCTTCTGTGGCTCGCCAGCCGTAAAGTGTTTCTGCTCCTTTGTTCCAGAAGATAATTTGATTCTTTAAATCTCGCACACAAATGGCATCTGTGGTGACATCTAGTAATGCTGCTTGTTCACGGATTTTTTCTTCTGCCAATTTGCGATCGCGCAGCGCTGCTTGCTGTTCGCTAATATCTATACTGGCGCAAGTCACGCCGATAACTTCTTGTGACTCATTTCGCAATGGTTCGACAGTTAAATCGTAATATCGAGTCGTATGTTTTATTGTAATTGATACTTGCTTTCGCGTTCCTATGCCGGTGGTTAGCACCCCATGTTTAATAGTGATTAGACGTTGAGCATCTTCAACTGGGATAATATTCAAGTCTTGTTTCCCCAACATTTCCTCAACTGTCAATCCATAGGGGGGATTGTAAACCCAGGTGTAACGTAACTCCCTATCTTGGTTGTAGACGAAGATGGGAGAGTTTTTCAGAGCAACCCGAAATCGTTCTTCACTCTGGCGCAGTGCGTTGTCTGCTCGTTGACGTTCGATGGCATAACGCATTGAACGCACCAGCAAGTCACCAGTTACTTGCCCTTTCACTAAATAATCCTGCGCTCCTTGCTGCATTGCCCTAATTGCCAGGGTTTCATCGTCTATACCTGTCAGCACAATTATCGGAGTTGCTTTTGACTGTTGGTGAGCGATGACAAAGGTTTCTAGTCCCTGGCTATCTGGTAGCGAGAGGTCTAACAGAACTACATCAAAAACTTCCTTTGCTAGGTAGTTGAGTGCTTCATCAAGCCGCTCAACGGGAATCAAATCAACTACAATTGTAGTAACTTCCTTTAAAAACTCATGTAATAAAAAGACATCACCAGGGTTATCTTCTACTAGCAAGACTTTAATATTTTTACCTGCCATTTCCACTACTCCGGTGGCAGTTTTACGATCGCAAACCAAAAACTTTCTATTGATTGTACAATTTTAACGAACTGATCGAAATCTACTGGCTTAGTTATATAACAGTTGGCAGCAAGGTTATAAGCTTTGAGAATGTCTTCTTCAGCTTGGGAAGTCGTCAAAACTACTACAGGAATTCGTTTGAGGTTTTCATCTCCTTTAATTTCTGCTAATACCTCTCGTCCATCTTTTCTCGGCAGGTTCAAATCCAGCAAGACAATATCTGGATGGGCTGCATTGACATATTTTTCCTGTTTTCGCAAGAATGCCATTGCCTCTACACCATCTTCGACTACACTCAAGTGAATCGAGATTCTGCTATCTTCTAGGGCGATGCGTGTGAGTTGGGCATCACCAGGATTGTCCTCTACCAACAAAACCTGAATAGACATAATTGCTGTGATGGTTTTCACCATTGCTTGAGAGCTCTATCTGGAATTGTGAAGTAGAAAGTCGAGCCTTGACCCAGTTTTGACTCAACCCAGATCCTGCCGCCGTGGCGTTCTATAATTTTCTTACAAATTGCCAGACCAATTCCAGTACCTGGATACTTGCCTCTACCGTGCAAGCGCTGAAAAATTATAAATATGCGTTCAGCGTATTGGGATTCCAAACCAATACCATTATCGCGCACCCAGAACAACCATTCATCTGCCGACGGGATAAAATTTAAACTTTCTCCATCTAGATTTGTATCTCCCTTTACTACCCCAATGTGAATTCGTGGCTGCTGATCACGGCAAAATTTGATCGCGTTGGCAATCAGGTTTTGAAATACTTGTGTTAATTGGGTAGCATCAGCCATCACTTCAGGTAGAGAATCATGAGTGACAACTGCTTGACTATCTGCGATCGCAATTTGCAGATTAGCGATCGCCTGTTCTAAGACAATACTACAATTAACTTGCATAAAGGGCTGTCCCCTGCTGCTGACGCGAGAATAGTTCAACAAATCGTTAATTAAGGTCTGCATCCGGGAGGCCCCATCTACTGCATAGGTGATAAACTGATCGGCATTGGCATCCAGTTGATTTTTGTATCTTTGCTCTAATAGTTGTAAATAACTAGTTACCATCCGCAACGGCTCTTGCAAGTCATGGGAAGCAACATAGGCAAACTGTTCCAATTCTGCATTGGAACGGGCAAGTTCCTGACTTTGCTGAGTTTGTTTTTCTAATAGTTGCGCTTGAGATAAAGCAATTCCAATTTGATTACCTAGTTGCTGTAACAACTCCGTCTCAAAGTTATTCCACCTTCGAGGTGCAGCACACTGATGAGCCAGCAACAAGCCCCAAATGCCATCTCTGACAAGAATCGGCACTACGAGATTAGCCCTGACAGCAAATTGTCCAAGAAATTCTCGATGACAAGGTTGGATATGAGCAACTTCAATGTCTTCAATGGCACTAACTCTTCCCTGACGATATCTTTCTATGTATTCTTCTTTAAAGCAGGGGTCAAAAATATTTCTTCCCAGAATTACGGCCCAACCAGGTAGCACCGCCTCTTGCACCACTGTTCCCGAACCATCAGGACGCAGTTGAAAAATCAAAACTCGGTCAGCTTGTAGTAGTTTTTGTACCTCTGTGACTGTGGTTTGAAGGATTTCGTCTATTTGTAAAGATTCTCGAATTTTCAGGGTAATTTCGGCAAATAGTTGCGATCGCATATTTTGCCGCTTTAATTCTTCTTCTGCTCCTTTGCGATCTGTGATATCAGTATAAGAACCCACCATCCGCGCCATATCACCCAATGCGTCCCAAAGTGCCTGTCCTCGATCTAGAATCCATTTATACCTACCATCTTGACACTGGACTCGATATTCACAAACGTAAAACGGTGTTTTCCTGGCAAAGTGGTCTTGGAAAGCTTCAAGTACGCAATCTCGATCATCGGGATGGATTAGTTTTCTCCATTCATCCCAATGCTTGCAAACTTCGTGGTCTTTATAGCCGAGCATTTCCTTCCATCGAGTTGAGAAGAACACTTCATTAGTTTTAAGGTTCCAGTCCCAAATACCATCATTATTACCATGTAATGCTAATTGCCAACGTTGTTCACTTTCTCGTAGTGCTTCTGCTATTCGCCGCCGTTCAGTAACATCTTGGAAATAAATAGACAAGCCGTCTTTTGCAGGATAAGCATAGATATGAAGCCAGCAGTTTAGTTGCGGATAAAACTCCTCAAATTCCACACACACCTGTTCTAAGATTGCTCTGTGATACTCACGATGGAATGTTGTGCCGATAATTTCTGGAAACACTTCCCAGATGTTTTTACCCAAAAGCTCATTCTGAGTTTTTTGCAACAGCCGTTCTGCTTGACCATTAATATAAGTAAATTGCCACTTTTTATCTAAGGCAAAAAACCCATTAGTGATGCTTTCCAGAAGATTAGTAATGCGGATTTTGGCAGCTTCAGATTGGGCGCGGGCTGCTTCCTCATATGCCATTATTTTATCGGTAATTTGAGATACCTCAGTCACATGATATCTGAGTTCTAATTGGTCGATTACCAGACGACTCAGAGCCACAAGCGCCTCCACTTGTTTTTGGCTCAATTCCCGTGGAACTTGGTCAATTACACACAGAGTTCCTAACATATCTCCCCTGGGAGTAATTAAGGGTACACCTGCATAAAACCGGATGTACGGATAGCCAGTCACTACCGGATTATTTGCCAACTTTTCATCAGCTAAAGTATCAGGAACTACCACAACGCTACGCTGCTCTTGACATAGATAAAATAACCCAACACTCCGGGGCATTTCTGATATATCTAAACCTACTTTTGCCTTAAACCATTGACGATTTTCATCAATGAAATTTACCAAAGATATGGGAGTACCGCAAATAAAAGCCGCTAACTGAGCAAGATTGTCGTAGGCTTCTTCGGGTTCCGTGTCAAGAATTTGATACTGGCGTAGAGCTTTTAACCTCATCGCTTCTATATCAATATGTGTAGCTTTCATTAACTTTTATTAATAGCTCTAAATATGATATTCAGTCAACAGCGTGGCTATTTCAATATAGCTTAACGTTTTTTAATAATTGTTAGTCCTTTCGCTTCCTCTGACTGTTTAGCAAAGCCTGTTAAAGTATTATTCTCTGCGAACCTACCCTACGGGAAGGCGAAGCGCCTATGCGCTTCCCTTTGCGCCCCTACCCTGCGGGAAGGCGAAGCGCCTATGCGTTTAAATTTCAACCCTCAATTCACCACGATTTTATGCTGCATCTGTACTTAGGCCGCAAAGTTATTGCGATCGCACTGATGAAAGAGGACTAAACTCCTCTCTTCTCTTCTTAACATGAGTTCGACTACGCTCAGTGACCACGCCAACGAGACGCACTCACCAACACTACAAACTCAAAATAATATGCCAGTTGCGTAAGTCCTATAAAAATCTCTTAAGCTAAACCACACCCAATACTGCTCGGTTAAACTTAAAAATCATTCTGGCGTAGGTTGGGTTGAGGAACGAAACCCAACATTTTCTTTCTTTTTGTTGGGTAACACTAAAGTTCAACCCAACCTACAAATCTTCTACAAATCTTTTTAACCGAGCAGTATTGAAACCACACCTAGTTTGCATATTCAAAATTAATATAACTCTTGTGGCAATACTGCGTAGGTTTTTAATATTTGTAGGTTGGGTTGAGCAATGCGTTACCCAACAAACCCCGCTCTTCGGTTGGGTTTCGTTCCTCAACCCAACCTACACGTTTTTTATTTTTTTGCCAAAACCTACGCAGTATTAACTCTTGTGGGGTGGGCAACATCAGCACCCTAATTATGCAACTTAAATGTGGAACAGCTTATCTGTTGGCTGACACGCCCGCCCTGAAATAAATTTCTTTGGCTTTTAGCTAAAGTCCACTTCAGTAGACTAAAAACTTTTCCGATTATTTAGTCATCTTTTAGATGACTTGAGCTATGAGCAAGGAACTTCAGTTCCTTGCGGGACATAACTTTCAGGTTAACTTGACACCAATGCGCCCCGCTACGCTAACGCAATTATTACCCCATAACTAAAATTGGTTGCCCTATTTACTGAAAAAAAATGATCAATCTACATGACGAAATGTACATTCAGCGAATGAACACAATATCGAAATCGCAGAATTAGGCAATACTTTAAAATTCAAATTTCCATCTGAAAATTTTACGTAAATTTACTGTAGCACTATATTTTATGTAAAAGTTAGAGTTTACCTGAAATAAATTCTAACGGAGGTATTTGAGAGAACAATAAAAAGCTACTACAAATAAATAGCCTGTAATTACTTAATGCAATTTTTTCTAAAGCTGTCATCCAATTATCACCTTGCTCCAATGATTAGAGTCTTAGTACAACATTTCATTAATTCGTAGCGAATTCTCTGCGAACCTTTGCGCTTCCCTTTGCGCCCCTTTGCGTTTAAATTTCAACCCTCAATTGGCCACGATTTTAAGCAAAGCTGTACTTAGAGCAATTTACGATTAAAAAACAATACGCTTGAGTGAAGCATTTCTTCCTTCTCTTTGCGTCCAACTCTTACGAGACGCACTCGCGTTGGCGTCAGCCTAAGAAGAGAAGGCGATTCGTTAAAAAAATTAACTTTGACAAAGAGTTTTAGGCTTAACCCAAGGGTATTGCACTACAAGTAATTTGCAGCCATTATAAGCATCGGAGTTTTAGAAAAAATACTATGGCAACAACATATACAGGATTTCCAGATCCAGGAGGTAGCAGAAGTACAGCTTTAGATACTACATCTGCACTCTATATAGGTGGTTCACTCAGCAACAACTCCAGTATTTTTCAGGACTCTGTTACTAGTAGTGATCCTACCGACTTTTACAAAATCCGCATTGGTGCTAGCAGCAGCGACCCCGCTAGCGCCGTGACGCTGAGATTGAATAACTTAACTGGTAACGCAAGTCTAATACTGTATGACGAAAGCGGTACTACTCTCCAAACTGCCAATTCTAGCGGTACAACACCAGAATTACTCACTCGCAGCCTGAATCCAGGTTTATACTATGTCCGTGTCGGTTCAGTGAGTGGTGCAAGCACTAATTACAACCTCAGCCTCTCAGCTAATCCAATTAACATTAATAAAGCCGGTGACGACTCCCAGGCGCAAGCATTCAACATTGGTTCTCTAACTAGTAACTATATTACCACTGATTATGTTGGCAATAGAGGTGTCATCCTTGATAACGATGATTACTACAAATTTGACGTAGTAAATAGTGGGGCGTTCAGCTTGAACCTCAATGGTTTAGGAGGTGATGCCAATGTGGAATTACAGAATAACTCTGGAACAATTATCCAAACTTCCACTCAAACTGATACTAATTCAGAATCAATTAGTCGCAGCCTTGCTAGCGGTACATACTACATTCGAGTCTATCCTGGTTCCACAAGTGCGACAAACTACACTTTGAATCTTAACTTTGCTGCCGACCCAGTAGACAATGCAGGGAACACCCTGGCGACGGCTCGCAATATTAATACCTTAAGCTCTACGGCTTCAACCTTCACAGACTATATAAATAGCATTGATAGTAACGACTATTACCGTTTTGATTTAACGTCGATCGCTCTAGTTGGTCTGACATTAACACCTCAAACAGCAGATGCCAACGTCCAACTGCTCCACAGCAACGGCACAGCGATCGCGACTTCTAGCCAGACTGGTATTACTCCAGACATTATTCGCCACAGCTTGAATGCAGGCTCATACTATATCCGAGTATACCCGGCTTCTGGTGCAGCAACTAACTACGATCTGAGTGTTTCCTCTACTCCTATTGCCCCTGATATAGCGCCAAACACGAGAGGTACAGCTAAAAATATTGGCACTCTAGATGGTTCCCAGAACTTTAGCGATTTTATTGGCAATATCGACACAGACGATTATTACCGTTTCAATCTGCTTTATAAGAGTCAGTTAACCGTCTCTCTTCTTGGCCTATCTGATAATCCTCGTGTGGATTTACTCAACAGCACCGGAACTACCCTCCAAAGCTTTAATCTCTCAGAAAATACACCAGAATTTACCTTTGTCACTAATAACCTTGTAGCGGGTACTTATTACGTTCGGATTAACTCTCTTGGTGCTAACACTTTTTACAACCTAAGTCTGTTAAGCGATCGTCAAATTGAGAAGTTTGAAATCTTCCCAGGCTCAAGTAGTTCTAACCCGAATAATCTCACGGCGCTAGGTAGCACCTTGTACTTTACTGCCAACGATGGCAACGGCGTCCAACTGTGGAAGAGTGACGGCAGCCTAGCAAGTACAACCAAGCTCACCAACATTAACCCCGGCAGTTTTAACCCAGACAAACTCACGATTTTTGGCAGCAAGTTACTCTTGAGCGCTGATGATGGTACTAACGGTAGAGAACTTTGGGTTTACGATGGTACGACAGCCAATAGAGTGAGCAATATCAATCCTGGACTTGGTAGTTCAGACCCCAACAATCTCACTGTAGTTGGTAATAAAACATTCTTCACTGCAAATGACGGTACTAACGGCAATGAACTTTGGGCTTACGATGGCACGACAGTTAGTTTGGTCAAAGATATCTACTCAGGTTCCAAAAGTTCCAGTCCCAGCAATCTCATCGCATTTAACAACAAACTGTATTTCACCGCCAGTGACTCAGTTAACGGTGTTGAACTATGGTCAAGCGACGGTACCGCAGTTGGAACCACCCTTGTCAAGGACATCAGACCTGGTGCATTGGGTTCAGATCCTGCCACACTTACTGCAATTGGTAGCACTCTCTACTTCACTACCAATGATGGTACTAAGGGTCTTGAACTATGGAAGAGTGATGGCAGCAATGCAGGAACAACTATTGTCAAAGATATTACCTCTGGTACAGGTGGTTTTGGGCCAACCGAACTTAGAGGTTTAGGTAATACTTTATATTTCGTCACAGATAGCAATGGTGACTTCAAGCAAGAACTGTGGAAGAGCAATGGCACTGATGCAGGAACTGTGAGGGTCAAAAATGACCTGACAAAAGCCCCGAATATTAGTTTTGGCCCACTGTATCTAACTGCTGTCGGTAGCACTCTCTACTTCACAACCTATGACAGCACAACAGGACTAGAACTGTGGAAGAGTAACGGCACCGATGCAGGTACAGTTCTAGTCAACGATATCTGGGAAGGCCCAGATCCAAACAACAGTTTTCCTAGTAGTCTCGTTAATTTTGGTAATACCCTCTATTTTGTAGCTTCTGAGTCTGCAAACGATAGAGAAGTGTGGAGTAGTGACGGCACAGATGTAGGTACAAGAAGGGTGAGCGATATTAACTCAACAGGCAATGCCAACCCTACCCATCTGACTGTCGTTGGTACACAACTATTCTTCACAGCCACCAACGGGACGGATGGAACAGAATTGTGGGTTTTATGAAAAGGAGGTGATGTTTATAACCAAGTCATAAAGTAAGAATTTCCCTTTGCTCAATTCCATATCAATGTCTCAAACAACTTTCCGAAGCCTGGAAAATCACTTAGGACTTACGCAATAACTCTCTGAAACTCTTATTCCTTTGTGTCCTCTGCGCCCTTTGCGGTTCGTTTTTTCATTATTTTGCGTAAGTCCTATCACTCCTAAATAGTGAAGCCAATTGGGAAGTTCAAAACTAACTAAATTCACATAAATATACTGAGGAGCGAATTTGAATCATGAAAAATAACATCCTAGCCATTATCGTTGCTGCTGGTACCGCCGTTGTCGGTAGTTCTTTGTTCTCAGCACCAGCCCACGCCCAGCTCACTACTAACCAAAACGTGGCTGTTCAAATTACTGTGCCAGAAGTACTTTATTTGCGGACTTTCCAAACAGTTGATTTAGCTATTACTGAAGCTGACTTAGCAGGAGGTACGGCAGTAACTACAGCTGGAATTGGAACAAACTTCAACGCGCCTCCTACCACGACCGGTGCTACTTCTATCAATCGAACTAGTCCATTTACTGGTTTAACAGGCGGTAGTATCACAAAAACCGTAGATGAATTATATGCTGTTTGGTCTAACAACCCCGATAACGGTATTGTTGTCACCTTGACTGCTCCTGGTGCTACCAATCTTCTTACAGGTGCAAATGGTGGTAGTGCAACCATTGCCGCCATCAATGGTGATTACACAGGTGCAGCACCTGGTTTAAGTACACCTTACGTTGGTGGTGCAGATCTAGACTTGAACTTGAGTGGTGCTACGAAGGCTGGTGCGTACACCGGAGGTGTCGTAAATGTTAGCGTAACAGCTCCATAGTTCCATGATTACTGGTGTAGGCATCTTGTTTGCTGCCATTACTAGGCAAGCAGGATGCCAACCAGATAATGCCATTTTCGTGGTTAAAGACAGTTACAGCCAAATGGTTAGCAATCAGACAATTTATTTTCAGTCTTGCTTAGGTATGTTACTGGCACTTCTGACTTGGCCACAGTCACAAGTTGTAGCCCAATCTCTAAATTTGCCAGAGCCAACACAAATCTATCAGATATCAACCCCTCAACAACTGACCATTCCTCCCCAACAGTTAGGGGAAATTTTACCTGCTCCCGTTAGTCAGACAGTGAGGAATGAGCAAGACCTACTAGCTCCTCCCCAGTTTCATACGGTAATTACCCGCGAGTTACCAGAGCTTTGGCAGATGCGCGTTCCTATAGACAAAGTGGGTTCTCTCTATGCCACTTATGAACTGAGAGCAGAAAATGGACAAAATAATGGGTTTAGTAGCAATTACCGTTCTGACCAAACAATGCCGGTTGTTGTGGAACCGTTACCCATTATCGAGATATCTCGTGATGAGAATACCAACACAGCTTTAGTTCAGGGGGGTGTGCGGTTGCAATTCGATCTCGCTAATGTCGGAATTGCAGGTGGCTATGGGGGTGTAATAACGGTCACGGTAAACCAACATTAGTAGTAAATAATACTTACCTAAAAATGGTATGTAAAGATATGTTTCGCAGAGCCACACATTTAGCCTTAAGTTTAATAGGGGCATTTTCCCTGGGGATATCAAGCGCCACAGCTTTGAATATTGGTGTCAGCCCAAACCGAATTGAACTAGAAATTAGCCGCAAAACTCGCACTCAAGCGATTCGCGTACTCAACCCATCTTCTGAGCCGATTGAACTCAAAGCTTATGTGCGGACTTGGAAGATGAATGAAAACAATAAATTGGTAGAAATGCCTTCCACTGAAGAATCATTAGATCAGTGGACTGTTTTCACTCCCTCTCAATTTACCGTTCCCCCTCGCAGCGCCCAGACTATACGTTTTGCTATTCGTCCCAAAGTTCAACCTAAACCAGGTGAATACCGTGCTGTACTATATTTTGAAGAAATTCCTTCTGCCAGCCAGAAATCCCAGGGTGTGCGTTCTGTAGGACGCTTAGGGGTTGTTATCTATGGCTATGTAGGAGACATCAAGCGAGTTGGTGTACTCAATTCAGTTACTGTAGCTCCTCAATCCAATGGTGTAACAGCCCTATTTGATATTTCTAGCCAAGGTAATGGTTATGTCCGCCTAAAAGGTCAATATGCCATTTGGCCTGCTGCTAAATACCCAGGAGCTGCGGCTACAAAACCTATAGGTGACTTGGAAAAACCAGGAAAAAAGCTCCCAGATAATTTATTAGCAGCGGGAAGTTTACCACTAGCGCCCGTACTACCTAATACTCGTCATCAACTCGAATTACCTATTACCCAAACATTAGAACCGGGTAAATACGTATTAGATATTAACGGCGAATTGAACGGAGTAAAAATCGATCAAGGTATTCCCTTTACTGTTCCAAAAGCTACTACTAGTGCCTCAAATCAAACTAGGTCTTCTGGTTCTCGAAATTTGAGAAATCGTCTTCGTAGTAAATAGTTTTTGCTTAATTAAAAGCCGAAATAATCAGGCAGAGTTGATTTTATACTGCGCCTGAATTTATTAGAGGATGTTTGAAAAGTAGTTAGCTGTATCTTTGCACTTATCGATCCCCCCTAACCCAATACGGTTCAGTTAAGGATAATTGTAGGTTGGGTTGAACTTTAGTGTTACCCAACAAACCCCGCTCTTCGGTTGGGTTTCGTTCCTCAACCCAACCTACGCAATACAAGGTTTTTGACGCTAACTAAACCGTATTGCCCCCTAACCCCCCTTAAAAAGGGGGGAACCGGAATTAAAGCCCCCCTTTTTAAGGGGGGATCAATAACGTTTTGCTACCGACGAAAGGACTTTTCAAACATCCTATTAGAGGTGGACTCAATAAGGTTTTGTTAAGAATATTTGTAGGTTGGGTTGAAGGTTGTGAAACCCAAGAAACCTTGCAATATATTGGGTTTTTTTCTTCAACACAACCTACATATTTTCATTTTTTGGGCTTAACCGAACCCTATTGGAGGCAATACTGCACGCTTTGTGAATATTCGTAGGTTGGGTTGACGCAATGGGAAACCCAACAAACCCATGAAAATGTTGGGTTTCGTTCCTCAACCCAACCTACACATTTCTATTTTTTATGCAAAACCTACGCAGTATTGCTATTGGAGGTGGACTTCCCTAGGGAACGCTACGCGAATGCTTGTGTAGTAGGGAATTATATTCGCCCAATACTTTCAAAACATCCTCATTGCTTTTTTGATTATCAATCTTTGCTGAATTATCTTCCCACTTTCAATATAGTTTTTGTGATTAGCTAAGATATGTTGCATCTAGTTTTACCACCTACGCCACCTGTAGCTTCTATTACTTTAACACAGCAAAAAAATGTTTTTGATAAACGTTTAAATAAGAAAAAAATGAGTTTATCAAGACAAGATAAACACATGATACCCGCCTCTACAAAAGATTTTATTTCTACAACGCTAAAAGTAAAAATTTTAGATTATACAGTTGATAAGATCCAGTCTCACCATTCAACAGCAACCATTACTATTGCTACCAAAGCTCAAGAATATGTAACTAAATTTTCGACTAATCAAACTATTAAAATAGCTTTACCAGTTTCATCAAAAATTCCTCATTCGGCAATTAAGCTGATTGCAAATACTCCCACAGAAGCAAAAAATGGCAACGAAAATCCTACCAATACTACAGATAGCACTCCCAAAGTGACAAATACAAAGTCTACTAATGATATTAACCCAGTAGATAAACTGAGGAATACTTCCACACCTGTAGAGACAGGAACAAGTACTATTACTCAAAATATCAAGGCAACAAATGGAAAATTTTTGGTCGGGGTGATTATCAACAATAGAGAAGTTGGTAGTTTAGATATTCGTATGGATGCTAATACTATTTTAGTTCCCCTCCAAGAATTTGCAGAAATCGCTAGTTTCAGTGTTGAAAATATTGAAGGTAAAACACAAATAAAAACTCCTCTGGGAGTTGTTAATTTAGAAACAAGTAACCTGAAGCAAATTGAGGGAATAACATATATTAGTCAGACATTGCTGAAAGAAAAATTATCTACTTTGATAGAGTTTGATGCTGCTAATTTAACTTTGAGTATTAATTTGCCCTGGCGACGTGATAGTGGGAACTCTCCACAGCCAGTATCTGAATTACAACCTGAAGTTATACCTCCTAGCAGCGCCTTTTCCAATTTAAGGCAAGAATTACAAATTACCAACGATTCTAGAGACACACGGGTACGTAGTTCTACTCTTTTAGGGGGACGACTAGCAGGAGGCAGTTGGCGGGTACGTTTGAATAATACTTTTGTCAATCAACCTGATGTTTCTGAATACTTTTTTTATAAACGTACCAATCAATTTCGCTATCAAATCGGTAGGCAACAAGTTGGTTTGCATCCTTTACTGAACGGGATGAATTTGACGGGAGTACAACTTGGTTATAGTAATTTAGCTGCCGATAGGTTTTCACAACAGTACGGTGCATCTGAACTTTTACCCAGACGAGGTAGACCTTTACAAACATTTCAAGGTCAAGTACCACCAGCAAGTTTTGTGCAGCTAAGAGTAGGGGGAATTGTATTTGCACAACAACAGGTTGGACTCAATGGTAGATATGAGCTTATTGATGTAAATTTACCTACTGGTAACACCAATGAAATTGAACTGTTGGTCTACGATCGCAATAATCTTAGTATACCTATTGAAATTCGCTCTTTAAATATCAATGTTTCTGATTTGTTGCTTCCAGCAGGTGGCAATGTGCAGCTAAGTGGGTTGGGATTAAGTGGCAATTTAGCACAGGATTCCTTATTTGGAGATTACGGTTCCGAATCAGGTAAGCTGGTTGGATTTTATCAATTGCGCCAAGGATTTTCAGATAATCTAACTTTTGAAGGTTCTGTGCAAGCTGTTCCGGGTACTGTACAAACACAAGCAGGCTTCATTTGGCGACTGGCAAATCCACTTGTTCTCGCTAGTAGTATCGGTACATCACGTGGTCAACTTGGTTATACAACCGATTTCAGCCTAAATTTGGGTCGGTTAGAAGTTATCGGGAATTCGCAATTGTTTCCTAATGGATATAACTCAACTAGTCAATTGCGCGATCGCTTCAACCATAGCCTGGAAGCAAAATATCGTTTCAGTAATAATTTTTCCTTGGGATTTATTGCCCGTAATCGCCAAGACGAATATACAGGCACTAGTTATATTTCACCTACTTTTTCTCTAATTCCTTTTAAGAGCTTATCTTTATGGGGTAGACCCGATTTGGATGGGCGATATTTATTTACTGCTTTCTATTACCCAAATAGCTCAACTAGACTTAGTTTAAATACTTTTGGTAATGTATACACTTCAGATTTGACCTATAATTTGAACCGACAATATCAGTTATCTTTCGGTAGCGAATTTGGTGGCGATTTAGCAGATCGTTACTCTACGACCCTAAATTATAATTCTCCGAACCCCAACGGCTTGAATTGGAGAGTAGGACTTGCTTACAGTGATGGCGATGTCGGGCCAGTTGTTGGTGCTAGTATGCAGGTGCTACCAGGCTTATTTGCCAGGGTGGAATATCAAAGCATTCCTTCCAGAAGTAGAAACCTTTTGGGTGGATTTGGAGACGATCGCCTGACTGTTTTACTAGTGTCAGATTTATCTTTTGCCGGAGGTAGTGTTATTCCAGCTAGGTCTTCTGGTTTGGGACAAGAAAAAGGTGCGATCGGTGGGCAAATTGTAGTCGAAGGAGGAAAGAAAGACTTTGACTTAGGTGGGGCAAATATCCGCGTCTTAAATAGTCGCAACAACAGAGTTAGCACAGCTAAAACTGACTCCTCTGGCAAATTCTTTGTTGGCAACCTCCCAGAAGGTATCTACGTTGTTGAACTTGATCCAGATCGGTTGCCTATAGAACTTGCTACCGTCAAAACTAGTATAGTAGCAGAAGTAGCCGCGTCGGCTGTGACTCGTTTAGATTTCACCACAAGATTAGAATACGGTTTAGCAGGACGCATCACTGATGTGGCAGGTAAGCCAATGCCACAAGTGCAAGTGGAACTAGTCAATGCTGCCGGCACACGCGTCTTATCAGCAGTGACTGACGAATTTGGTCTTTATCGTCTGGATGGAATTCCTATTGGTAGGTACACATTGCGAGTTCCTAATCAAGATGGCATGACCAGTACCGAAACTTTTCCCACACGAGAAGTAGCAATTAACAAAGAGTTTATCTACGACCAAAATCTGCAATTGCCGTTTGCCACGGCAACGAAGGAAACTAAGGACAAATAGACATCTCCAAAAATGTAGAGACGTAGCACTGCTACGTCTCTACAAGGGTTCTGGGTAACGCATATTTAATTTATGGAGATGTCTAATGAAGTTCCCTTTTTCCTCCCCGAAAAGCTGCTTCGCCTCCATGCACCATTTAACTTATTATGTTTATTATCCCCCAGTTAAATGGGCTACTCCTGCCTGCCTTTAGTCATTATGGCAAAATCTAAGAAAAGCGCTACTCCTATTAATCTCAGCGATCCACAATATTATCTTAACCGAGAGTTAAGCTGGCTAGAATTTAATGGCAGGGTGTTACATGAAGCCTGTGACGATCGCACGCCTCTTCTCGAACGGCTGAAGTTTTTGGGAATATTCAACTCTAACTTGGATGAGTTTTTCATGGTACGGGTTGCTGGTTTAAAGCAACAAGTAGAGGCGAAAGTTAGTCTGTTAACTCCCGATGGTCGGACACCACAACAACAATTGGACGATATTCGGTCTACTCTCACTCCTCACGTCAAGAAACAGCACCAACATTTTGAGCAAGTACTGCGTCCCCTACTAGTAAATCACGGTATCCATATCCTGGATTACATAGATTTAAATCCAAAACAGCGAACTCATCTTAACAGTTATTTTGAGGAACAAGTCTTTCCAGTTTTAACTCCCCTGGCTGTTGATCCTAGTCATCCCTTTCCGTTTATTTCTAATCTCAGTCTGAATCTGGCTGTTGTGGTCAAAAATCCAGACACGGAAGAAGAATTCTTTGCCAGAGTTAAAGTCCCTAGTGTTCTACCACGATTTTTACCGATACCGCCTGAGTTGAGAGATCAAAACAGCGACAAACCTGCCCACTGGATCGGTGTACCTTTAGAACAGGCGATCGCTCATAATTTGGAATCTTTATTTCCAGGGATGAATATTCAAGAATATCATCCCTTCCGCATTACCCGTGATGCCGATTTGGTTTTAGAAGAAGATGAAGCAGATGATCTGTTGTTAGCGATCGAACAGGAATTGCGAAAACGCCGGCTAGGTGGAAGTCCAGTCCGGCTAGAAATTCAATCCCAAACTCCTGAAATAGTGCGATCGCGATTATTGCAAGATTTGGAATTAACAGATGGCGATGTTTACGAGGTAGATGGTCTTTTAGGACTGCGGGATTTAATGTACTTTATGTCCTTACCATTGCCAGAACTCAAAGATCCACCACGCCAATCTGTTGTCCCATTACGCCTGCAAAGGCTGAGAGAACCGAGTTTAGACCCAGAAGCACTGGAAACGGACGAAGGAAAAGATTTTTTTGCTGTGATTCGGGAAAAGGATTTGCTAGTACACCATCCTTATCAATCCTTTTCGGCAACAGTGGTGCGCTTTATTACCCATGCTGCCTACGATCCGAATGTATTAGCCATCAAGATGACCCTTTACCGGACTTCTGGCGACTCGCCCATAGTTAACGCTTTAATTGCTGCTGCTGAAAATGGCAAGCAGATATCTGTGCTGGTGGAATTAAAGGCGCGATTTGATGAGGAGAACAACATTTACTGGGCAAAGCGACTTGAAAGAGTTGGAGTTCATGTTGTCTATGGTTTAGTGGGGCTGAAAACCCACAGTAAAACCGTCATGGTAGTACGGCGCGAAAAAGACCGGATACGTCGCTACGTGCATATTGGCACTGGTAATTATAACCCCAAAACGGCGCGACTGTATACAGATTTGGGATTGTTTAGTTGCCGTGAAGAATTGGGTGCTGACATCACAGATTTATTTAATTTCTTGACAGGATACTCCCTGCAAAAGTCTTATCGAGAGTTGCTGGTTGCGCCTGTGAATATGCGCGATCGCTTTCTAGCACTAATTCACCGCGAAATCGAAAATGTTCAAAATGGATTTTCTGGGCGGATTGTTGCCAAAATGAATGCCCTAGTCGATCCACAAATCATCGCCACTTTATATGAAGCTTCCCGCGCCGGAGTGCAAATCGACTTAATTATCAGGGGCGTTTGTTGTTTGCGTCCAGGACTCAAAGACATCAGTGAAAACATTCGCATCATCAGCATTGTTGGTCGCTTTTTAGAACACTCTCGGGTTTTTTATTTTCATAACAATACCCAGGAGGAAATCTATATTGGTAGTGCCGACTGGATGCGCCGCAACTTAGATCGCCGAGTCGAAGTAATTACCCCAGTGAAAGACCCGGATATTGCTAAAGATTTGCAAGAAATTATGGGAATTATGCTGGCCGATAATCGCCAAGCTTGGGAATTACAAGCCGATGGCACTTACATTCAACGGCGTCCCTATGATGATTCTCCAGAAGCTAATTCACAAAAAATTCTTATGAACATGGCATTACGCTCAAGTGGTGTAGCCTCAAACTTGATTGATAAAAAATAAGTTATTTAGACCTTGACAACTAACTCAACTTGGTTATTTTTAGCAATACCTTTGCCAAAATAAGAGCCTAGAAAAATTTTGGCAAAAACTGGCAAAATCTCCATACATAAACCTTTAGCTTCTGAGGTAGATGGGACTCTCAGAACCTTTATACTGCAAGCAATACGTTAAAAAAAACCTTGTGGTAAACCTTAAAGGAATTTTTAGGACTTATTGTTTTTGCCAAACCTCAGAGAACAGCGAGTTAATGGTGCAAGCGTCATCAACCCACTCTCGTAAATTGGCGAAGGTATTGTTTTAGAGAATAGGACTTACGCAAGTGTCACAAAAAATAAAAGCTTTTAGTTTGTAGTCAGGGCTACCCTACGGGAACGCTCCGCGAACAGCCCTGATGAAAGAAGACTTTAGTCCTCTCTTCTCTTCTTAGGCTGCGCCAACGAGACGCACTCGCGTTCACTACAAACTCCAAATAATATGCCAGTTGCGTAAGTCCTAGAGAACTTGAATTTTTTGAGCAATTGTCTAAGCTCGACTTTATCTAAAATTCACAACTTGGTTGTCTTGATACAGCAAAAACTTTTTTCATAGCATAAGTAAGTCGGCAAGAATAAACCAAACTATATTACGAAACGTAAACACACCTTAAACCCTTATAAATGACGAAGGACAAATGACAAATGACAGCCTTAGCTAGTTAGCTTTATTTGCGTCGCTCTACTTAATTAGTTATGATTCCCACAGTCACTGCACTGCAAAGAGCCAAAGCTGCGCTTCGTCTCCCCTCCCGAAGAGCGGGGAGGGGATTAAGGGGTGGAGTTCTTTGGGTTTAATAAGTAATGAAGCGGACATGATGTCATCCTTTCATATAAGTTATTCAACCGTAGGATAGAGTTAGTGCTGGCACATCTTCCCATAAACTAGAGAGGCTATTCTAAATAATTTCGTTTTTCCTCTCAATGTTAATGTTATCCTGTGAGCTTTCTACCTTGCGCCTTCTAGTAGTTGATGACCACGAACTGACCCGTTTAACCTTACAATTAGTTTTTTCTTGTCAGGAAAATATTCAAGTAGTAGGTTTAGCTAGTAATGGTGAAGAAGCTATAGAAATGGTTAAACGTTGCCATCCTGACGTAATTGTTTTAGATTTACAAATGCCAGTTATGGATGGCTGGAGTGCGTCTAGTCACATTAAAGCTATATCCCCAAACACTCAAATCCTTGCTTACTCTTCAGTGGAAGACGTAAATTTTCATGGGACAAAGGTAATGTCTAGCTTTGATGACATTTGCAAGAAAGATGTACCTACAAGCGAACTTATTGCCTTAGTTAGACAGTTAGGTCAGCGTGCGGGAGATAGTTCGGTTGGAGGATAAATGATACAGATATGCTGCTTCGCCAACTCAGGCTTAATTAAATTCTGGGCATTTGAGGGCATGATAGTAGTAAAAAGCGCCGATATAGCTGAAGTTCAGGGTTAGACCGACGCAGTTTTTGATAATTTCTACTCTACCGGAATAGTGCGTCTAAATTCATCAATTAATTCATCCAGTTCTTCCAAAGCCTGATTTACATCAATTCTCAAAGTTCCCAGGTTTGGTTGCTCCAGTAGGCTTAACAGGTACTCGCGTTTACTTTGAACTGAGGCAATTCGTTCTTTTATAGTCTGTAAATCCATTATTTTTTCCCATCTTTAACTACCTTTAAATTTAAAGTTAACTTAAAATCACACCTTCTGGGGGCACATAGCGCTTCTGTGTAGTTCAACCCTTTTCAAATGGATTTGCCCTCATCCCCTAACCCCTTCTCCAAGATCTGGGAGAACAGGAGCCAGAATTTCAAAGTCCCTCGGACAGATCTCAATACGGTTCGGTTAAGAGTAAAAATAAAAATCTGTAGGTTGGGTTGAGCAATGCGTTACCCAACAAAGAGAAAGAAAATGTTGGGTTTCGTTCCTCAAACGCCACGTGCTTCTCCCTTGGCGCTAGCCTCTCACGAGTGGGAGAAGGGGAGACGCACTCGCGTTCAAGTCTCTTAACCGCAAGGGCGCAGTGGCTCCCCAACCTACGAATATTCTTAATCGAACAATATTGAGACAGATCTGGGGGAGGGACTTAGGGTGAGGGCAAAAACTACGGTTCTCAACTCAGATGAGGTTTCATGTGAGTTTTATTAATTTTCGGTTTTTTTAAAATAAAATTTGGGGTCTTTAAATACAGCTGACCCCATTTGAATGTGATTGGTTTTATGGTCAGGGTCTTTATATTGGCTGACCCCGTTTCAACGATTTCTAGTCTCTCAGAAATTTTTGCTTTTTGGAATTTCCTAATAATTTTTTTATTTTTTATCTCTGGATATTTTAATCTTCATAAAAGCATTAGTAAAAATTAACAGATAAAATTTATCTCTTCAGGAATCAGGATTTTTACCCGATTGGGAGGGTCGTTGCCCACGCTGTTCCCAGCGCCACAGGAAGACCATTAGGGCAACGATTCCTATTTGGAGAGCTAAACTAGGCAAAGCACTCTCAACATCCCGTCCAGCAAGCACTTGAAAAAAAAAGACGAATGCGCCGAGCAAGCCAGAAGCACCAAAAGCGATGTAGATAAATTGTCGTAAGCCGCGATAAGGAGCAGCTATTTCTGCTTTGAGGCTGGCATATTGTTCAGGGTTAAAGCGATTTTTGGGATTTTGATCTGCCATGATTAAATCATGTTATACTCTTAGATTGTGTACGCCGATGTGGCTCAGTGGTAGAGCAGCTGATTCGTAATCAGCAGGCCGTGGGTTCAAATCCCATCATCGGCTTTGATAAAAGTATTGCTCAATAGTCAAGTTTGACATAAATCAAGCATTTAGCCAAATAGGTGTAAAAACCATCGCCTTGGTGGATAGAAAGAGAACTAAAAACTATATTAGACATAGGAGTGAAAAAAATGTAGAGACGTAGCAGTGCTACGTCTCTACAAGGTTTCCGGGTAACGCATATTTAATTTCACCAGATGTCTATTGAACGCATAACGCAAACAATATTTGCAAGACCTTTTTCTGGCTATTTTAGGTTGATATACGATCGCTCTTTCGAGTCAAAGCCTCGACATATCACTCAAACTCAGTTTCGCCAAAAGTTTTTAACAAATCAATACAGTTTGCGATCGCTCCTAAGTGAGCAATAATTTCAAATAAGCGATCGTAATCCCACATCAATACAGTTAGTTTATTTTTCAACTGTTGTAACTAAGTCGGCAAGAATAAACCAAACTATATTACGAAACGTAAATACACCTTAAACCCTTTTGAAGAATTCTGTTCGACAAATGACGACAGCCTTAGCCAGTTAGCTTTATTTGCGTCGCTCTACTTATGAGACAATTGTCGGTCAACAACTCGACCTACTGATATAAGTGCTGACTTTTTTTGTTGACGCCTCAGCACTCCTACCGCACCAAAAGCACCAAGAGCTAAAATCCCCAAGTTTATTGAAGGTTCAGGAACAGACTGAGCCTCAATCGCCGCCCATGCAGTTTCTGCTATCACCTGATGAGCAGTGGTCGTTGGGTGCAAATCGTCCCAGAAGAGAAACTTGTTGTTACCTGCGTTACATATATCTAACCTAGATAGACAAGACTCGGTTACATTAGTAAAACCGAATGGTCTTGCCTGATAAAATAAAGAATTAGTATCAATAGAGATGATGTTGAGATTCGGGTTTTGATTCAAAGATCTCACAGTTTGTGCTAAACCCAAGTTAAACTCACTAGTTGATTTGCTAAGAGTTGTAGGGTTGCGGCCTTCAATTTTAGCTCCTGGTGCTTGTCCTAAATCTGGCAAGTTAAACACCAAAATATTTTTCGCGCCGGCTCCTACGAGAGTATTCAACGCCAGAGATATATTATTGATTGGCGTGGCTGAATCTTCAGGATTAAGAAAAAAGAAATCATTCGCCCCTCCCCACAATGTATAAAGTGCATCTGGATTAGCAGTTTGATTGTTTGCTTGCAGAGTTCCAGCAAAACTAAGGACTTGTTTCAGCACTCCCGGTAAATTTTGATTGGGAGAGACAGCGTTATCTAAACCAGAGCTGGCACCACCGAAAGCGAAGTTTATCCCTTGGGTAGGAATTGGTGTGGGAGGAATAGTTGTCAAATCTACATCAGTCAATAAAGTGGGCTTTAATCCTAGTTGATCTCCGAGATAATCCACCCAGATCGGCCCATTGGAAAAACGTCCTTCAAAGTAAGGTGGGCTTTGAGGGAATGTTTGACCACTAGCATTGTATATATTGCCTGTGTCGGAAAGACTATCGCCAAATACATAAAGCTGATTAAAACTCGCAGCCGAGGCTTTGGTCGGCAACATGAAAGAAAATAGAACAAATCCGACTGCGATCGCTTGTTTTTTCATATTTGTTTTACCTGTGGTATTTCTTAGTCTGTTTAAAAGTCAGGGATTTCCAGTTAAAAAAATATCCCTTCCCTGCGGGAGGCTTTGCGAACTGGGGGCGCAAAACCTTGCGCCCCGAAAAATTTACAAATAATTTTGGATAATTTCTTTTTTCAAAATCCCTAATCAAGAGGCGATAATCTGACAACTTGTCTTTTGAGTTACTTCAAAACGAAGTACCTCTATTGAGTTAATTTGCGTTGTTTTACTTAACTATGCCTTAAAAATTCATCAAACACAGGTAAAAACGCTGTAAGTACTTAGATTTATCTTTCCTTAACAAAAAATAGCTAAATTACAAAGCAATGGCAAAATTTAGATGCTAAAGGGTGGAAATCGCCCACTTTTATGCTCTCAGTACAAGTTATACTTTGCGCGGGCATAACTTGAGCTAAAGGTGATTCATTTTGGAGCGCAGCCCAAGTAGCGCGGTCGAACGCGAGTGCGTCCCGCTCTTAAGGGAGTCGAGGTATTACGAATTATTTGAACTTTGCTTTAACTTCAAAGCCTCAGCAGCTGACACACCCTCACCTTGAGCGCCGAAATACCACAAAGCTGTAGCAGCTTCAGCACGAGTTACTGGTTTTTTGGGTTGAAACAGAGTCGTATAACCAAACACCCGCCGAATATTTGATTGTTCGCCATTCTGGTAATCAGCCAACACTGCTCTTAGAGCCTTGGGGTCAATTCGCGCTGCATCTTGGAAACCCCAGGTTTGTTTGACCGCATCTAAGTTAGCAGAAGGTAAAGCTTGGCGAGTATCTAGGGGTAATTTCCACAGCAGTAACTGTTCCCGCGTTAGGGGTGCATCAGGACGAAACAAAACTACTGTAGAGTCTCCAGACAAAGGACTGGGAATTAACCCAGCTTCAGCTAATCCCTGAATTGCTGCAAAATCAGGGTCTTTTGCCGACACATCACTAAAAACTGGTTGAGTACTTTCTGATGCCAAACGAATTTGTTTCGCTGGATTACTAGCATACATGGCATTGTTAGCAGCAATTAGCCAACGGGCATATTCCCGATGTGTGACGATTTTACTGGGTTCAAACTGGTTAGTTGTAGTATTAGAGTTGCTTTTAGTTGTCTTTGGCTCTAAAGACAAAACACCTAATGCAGCCAAGTCTTGGATATGTTGCCGCCATTCTTGCGGTATCTTATTGAGATCGTTGAATACCTGAGATTCTGCTGTTGCTGTAGCAGTTATTTGGTTATTGGCGGTGTTTGGTGCCTGGGGTGCCAAGTTTGCAGGTGGTACCGGGCCAATAAACTGGGAATCTCCTGGTTGAGGAACAGCGTTAGTAGTTTCGTTAAGATTTGTAGTTGGGGTATTTTGTGCCGTTGCAGTACTATTGGGTACGTAATCAATCAGTAATTCAGTGGCAGTTTGGGGTTGATTGGGTGTGGCGTTAGTGACTGATTTAGGCTGAATGAAAACCTTCAATAGCAAATCGTTACGACGTGCTTCAAAAGCACTTCCTGCATCATCTGTTGGCTGTTGCAAAACCTGCCAGTTATTTGTTTGAAACTGGCTGCTATAAAAGCTAGCAATAAAGTTGCTGGGGTCAGAACTCAACCAACGAGTTGAGACTCTGTTTTCTGAGCCGCTAGCAGGTGTAACTTCCTGTAGTTTGGCATTGGGATATAGGGGGATATCTTTGGGAAAATCGGCTGGTAATTGAACTGTTGATTCCTTTTGCTGTGCTTGCAGATCGTTACCCTGAGATTCTCCAAAGACAACTGGATTGCTTTGCAGTTTCGGATCTGCGGCCAAAGATTCTTCAAGGTTTTTGGCAACTGGACTGTTAGCACAGGCTGTTAAGGAAGTCAGTAGAACAGCCCAAATTAGAAATACAGCTGAACGTTTACAGGCAAGCACAGGAGGAAATCACAAATTGAGTTTCAATTCCTACCCTAGCGCAGACTGTTCATTAAATGGGAATGGCATGGGACATTGCTTATTTCCATCTCCCCTGCTTCTCTTCCTGTTGATAAGATGATGATATCTCCAAAAATGAGTAAACGGTAGCAAAAGCTACCGTGTTGTCTTTGTTTTACAGCCATTAGGTTTTGATAATTCCCATGCTTCTTTATAGAGTTCCCTAAAATTCTGGCAAACTAACATTTTCGGGAAAAAATAGAAAAAATCTGGAATGCTTGCTATATAAGAGTTTTAGGGTTTTCGTGATCTAAGCTACTGACTTATCCCGTTAGTTACGAGGGGTGAACAAGTTCGTAGTCAGGACTTTACTTAATTACGAATTACGAATTAATGCCATGTGCAACTTATTCTTAAAACCCCTCTCCCAACCTCTCCCCGAAACGGGGAGAGGCTTTGATTCTTGCTCCCCAACGCTACAAGGGTTGGGGTTGGGGGTTAGGTTTGAGAGTAAAGTTGCACATGGCGTGAATTACGAATTACGAATTATTTTAAGCACGCTTTGTGCTGACTACGAACTGATCAAAATTAATCAGGCAGACTAGTACCGCATGGCAAAAGTCAATCAATTTTGAGATAGCTGAATGCGATCGCCAAGCAACTGAAGTGATAGACTAATAGTAAAGCCCCCCTTAGCCTCACCCAAAGAGGGGAATGGATAAAGTCGGCTAACGCTGGCTTACAATCGATTCTAGAAATTATTCACCTGACGATGGTAAGCTGAGTAAGGCAATAGCTGGAAAATGCCAGTGTTAAGCAATTCCAGGAACTGAGCGTAAGTTCGTTATTCTTGGCGACTGAGGTCATCGGTAAAGCAGTCAAGTGTCGCAGCAGTTTCCCTAGTATCTCTAAATTGATTTTCTGGTGAAAGTGCTACTTGTACTGTAGTCAAGATTTTCTTGGTAGCCTCGAAAGCAGTGAGTGCTGACTCTAAAAGTGCGATCGCTTCTATGTTATTTAAAGCTTTCTCTCAGGTAACCCATCCCCTGTTCTTCTGGCATAGGGTAGCGGTTATTTTAGGAAAGCTGCCACAGGCTGCGCTTCGCAAGTTATGGAGGCAGTACGTAGTTAGCTATGGCTGTTTTCCCAATCCCACTAATGATTGGGTAGAGGCAAACAAGACACTTCATCATATCCACTGGCGGTTGAGAAAAGCTTGCTGATAGATTAGATACAATTAGCATCTGCGTTTGGTAGAGTGATCACTTGTTCAAACCGAATACTCGAATAGACATGGTGCTGCACTAGCCGAATTGATATAGTATTAAACCTTTGACCTCGTGGGAATGGCAAAAATTTTTGATTCAAGGCAAATTAAGGCTTATATTCAAGGCCTTGGGTGTTTCTTGAAGATGAATTTAGCCAAAAAGGGCCAAAAGGCTGAAAAAGATATATTGTCAAAAATGCAGTTCTGATAGGAGTATGGAAATCTAAAATAGATATTAAATTCCAGAAAAAACAACGATCATTCGACAACCGTCAGTCCATTTTACTTTCTGTAAAGCGTCACCGGGTTGTTACCAGTGCTGAAACACGATTACATGCAAGTTTCCCAGGATCAGCCGATTTATTCAGAGGCTCCACTCCAGTTGTTACTGTTTATCGATGGACGTCCAAAGTCCCGACAACAGGTGCAGCGAATACGTGCTTACTTAAAAGAATTGCAGGCTGAGTATAGTTTTGAACTTCAAACTATTGATGTTGGACAACAACCTTATTTAGCAGAACACTTTAAGTTAGTAGCAACACCAGCTTTAATCAAAATTCACCCGGAACCACGACAGGTTTTGGCTGGGAGTAATATCATAGCGCAATTGAAAAACTGGTGGCCTCGCTGGCAAGCTGCTGTAGACACCTACTTGAAATTACAGGAAGACTTACAAGAACGTATAGAGGACAATACTAGGGCGATATCACCCAAATCCACTATTCGTTCAGTTGCAGTTTCTGCTGAACTAATCCGACTCTCAGACGAAATTTTTCGCTTGAAACAGGAGAAAGATAACCTCCAAGAGCAGCTACAGTTTAAAGACCGGGTGATTGCGATGCTGGCACACGATCTCCGCAATCCTCTAACTGCTGCCGCGATCGCCATAGAAACTCTCCAATCTAACTACAATTTAGAGACAGGTCAATTCCAGCGTCTCAAACCGTCCATGACGGCGCACCTATTAAAACAAGCTCGTAATCAAACTAAGATCATTGATCGGATGATTGCCGACCTTTTGCAGGTAGGTCGCGGCAAAGATACAGAGTTTCCTATTCTACCACAAAAAGTACAGCTAGGTAAACTGTGCTTAGATGTGCTGGAAGAATTGTGCGATCGCTACACCGCCAAATCCCAAGAAGTAGATACAGATATTCCTAATGACTTGCCATACGTATATGCTGATCCAGAACGCATCCGTCAAGTGCTAGTGAATCTGTTGGATAATGCCATCAAATACACCCCAGAAGGTGGCAAAATTAGCGTTGCCGGATTGCACCGCACTACCCAAAAAATTCAGTTTAGTATTGGGGATACAGGGCCTGGTATTCCTGTAGAGAATCGCGATCGCATCTTTGAAAACCACTTCCGTCTGCAACGGGATGAAAGTACAGAAGGTTACGGCATTGGTCTTTGTTTATGCCAACGCATCATCCTGGCGCATTATGGTCAAATTTGGGTGGACTCTGCTCCCAACAATGGAGCATGGTTCCACTTCACATTACCAGTTTATCCTTCTTAGGATTGGGCATTGGGCATTGGTTATTCACAAATAACAAATGACAAATAACAAATGACAAATAACAAATGACAAATGACAAATGACAAATAACAATTAAGAACTTGAGATAAAGCGATCGCGACCCCCGGTCTTTGCTTGGTAGAGTGCTTTATCTGCCTGCACAATCAAATCGGAAGGTGAGGATTCCCAACTGGGGACAACAGTTGCTATGCCCATACTGAGGGTGACATACTGACTCACCGTAGACCCGTCATGAACAATTTGCAAATCTTTGACTCCCGCTTGTATGGCTGCGGCAATGTGAACTGCTCCAGACGCATGGGTATATGGCATAATCACCGCAAATTCTTCGCCACCATAACGCGCTACTAAATCCTGATGTTTTTGTGCCATTCGGCTTAAGACATAACCCACCTTTTGTAAACAGACATCCCCAGCCGGATGGCCATATTTATCGTTATAAAATTTAAAAAAGTCGATATCACACAAAATCATTGATAAGGGAGATTCTTCTTGTGCCAGATTAATCCACTGAGTATTGAAATAATCGTCAAAGCGGCGACGATTAGCCAACTCAGTTAAGCCATCTACATTGGCAAGGTGATGCAAAGCTTGGTTTGCCGCCTCTAATTGTTTGTATACTTGCGCTTGCTGCAGCAGTCGGCGCAATCGCTGGCGCAATACAGACCAGTGAATTGGCTTAGTGACGTAATCAGTCGCCCCTGCTTCAAAAGCACGGTTTACGGATTCCTCATCGTCCAAGCATGTGATCATCAATATGGGAGTGCGCTCCCATATCTTGGAGATCACCGTATTGTTGGTCGAGTCAGTATCAAAGGTGGCAAGAGCTGATAGTAAATTATTCCTGGCAATCTGGAGCAAGTGCTTACAGCAGGTAAAGCCATCCATCACAGGCATTACAGCATCTAGCAAAACTATATCCGGTTTGATAGTCTCGTAAGCATCTAAACATTGCTGACCATCATTGACCTCGACCACTCGATAACCTTCTAGTTCCATAGCTTTACGCAACAACATTCGGATGGTCTTGTCATCATCAGCTATCAGAATCAGTGGTGGTTGCTGCTTAGAAACAGAGAATGGGCTTATGGGTGACATGAGTTGCCTTCCAATTGTGAGACTATCCTGAAAAAGGCTGTGCAGCTCAATCGCATGGGAGCGATCGCTCTTTTCATCAATGCCAGGATTTGCGCCAAAGGTGTGTCTGGCTTCACAATCACCTGTTTTTTGACAATAAACCGCTCAATGTTCTTGAGCCAAGCAAGTGGTAGATAACTAAGTTGCATAGACAATCTATAATTGGAACACGAAGGCAATTGTTACCTTTTTGTTCGGCTATGGTTATGGCAGGAAATGTTACTTTTATATTTCCCCATTGTTAAAGTCAAATTGCAATTTTCAAAAAAATTGCAAGTACATACCTTAATAGGACTTACGCATTATACATATGTACTATACGAGATTTGGGCTTTTGAGCCACGTCTAACACCCAAAACAGTAAATATGCGATTAAATTAGGGTTGCACTCAACGCCTGAAATTTGGGCATTATGGACAACGATATTTCAAGGGTTTCAGCCTAATTTATTTCCTGAACCGAGCAGTATTGACTCAAAACCTATTTATAATTCACTAAAATCTTCAAAATGCCAGACTCTTTAATGTATCAGCAAGATCACTTTGTTGTTCTAGAAACAAATCAACCAGAACAATTTCTGACACCATCAGAGTTATTAGAAAAGCTCAAAACAACTCTTCAAAAACTCAGAATTCAAGATTTGTCGCCTGACTTACAAAAGTTTGATACTCTGGAAGCTCAAGCACAATACTTGCTTGACACTAGTTGCGAATTAGATATTGCTCCTGGGCAATATTTGCAATGGTATGCAGTCCGTTTAGAAAAGTAATTTTTTGATTAGTGGTTGATAGTAAAATATGTTATGTTGCCGATTCTTTAAAAGTCTGTTAGAGGATGTTTGAAAAGTCCTATTGTCGGTATCAAAACATTCCAGATCCCCCTAAGTCCCCCTTTCTAAGGGGGACTTTGATTCTTCCCCCTTTCTAAGGCAATACGGTTCACAAAAGGGCTGAAACTCTTTTTTTACGTAGACGCATTCGCGCAGCGTCTCCAAGAGTTGCGGCTTGCCGCAGGCTACCACAGAGGCGCAGAGAACACAGAGAGAAGAGAGAAGAGAGAAGGAGGAAATGCTTAACCCAAGTGTATTGCTTTATTAGGGGGGATTAAGGGGGGTAAAAATGCAATTAAAATCACAGCAAACTACTTTTCAAACAACCTCTTAAACAACTCAAACCATTGCCTACTTTAGCGTCGTCGTAGGCACATCGGTTCTAACTCTCAGATGAAAGGATGCCTACAAGCACTCGTAGCAAATCTTCTAAACCTTCAGGAACACGGTAAAGTTTAATATCTTCTACAACCCGCTTATCTTCTCTATAAAGAGTACCAAATTTCCAGTCATCTCCATTAGTAACTGCTCCATATAAAATAGCTTTTTCATGATCTAGCGATTGATCAAGAGCTATCAATTCTACTGCTAGCTGTGTAAACCCTCTTCTGATATCTGATTGTTTGGCTTCAATCACCAATAGAGAGTTAGATTTGTGTAAGTAATAATCCAAAGTACCTTTGAGCTTTTCACTGACATTAATCGGATACTCACTATATAGTTTAGCCTTTGTTTGATCGCATATTTCAGCAAGGATAGGTGCAATTAAAAATTCCCGTATTGATATTTCAGCAATTGGGTTAAAAAGCTTTATATTGCGCTGCAAATAATTTTGTAAAAATTCTAAATAGCTCAGATCAGCAAGGTATCTTGGTAATTCTAGCTCTGTGCGATCGTAGCTGTACTCAAACTCAGCCAGGATGTCTATTGTTGGGTTTGGCAACAAAAAGTATTGACTAAAAGTGTAACTTTGCTCAGGTTTTAAAATTCTATATTTGCTCATAATTTTTTTCGCCTACGAAGCACGCTGGAGATATTATGACTGGGATATCACTGAGCAATGCGCTACCAAAACTCCGACGGCATTATTGAATTGAACTGAGAGGTTGTTTGAAAAGCCTCGGCGATCAGAAATCGCGGCTACACAGGCAAAACCTGCCGACCCAGGTTAAAAACCCTTGATTTTGTATTAGTCCACAGAGGTTGACGAGAGTTTGTAAGTAGAGCGACGCAAATAAAGCTAACTGGCTAAGGCTGTCATTTGTCATTTGTCCTTCGTCATTTGTAAGGGTTTAAGATGTATTTACGTTTCGTAATATAGTTTGATTTATTCTTGCCGACTTACTTATAGTAGCGATTTCCAATCGCCCAATACTTTTCAAACATCCTCTCAGACCAGAAAAAACTTTTCCCCACTCCCTAGTACAGACGCGATTAATCGCGTCTCTCCTCACCCTCATCCAGCAATTTTAGGTTGGTCGAGTACTAGTGAATCTTTTGGAGTATTGATCAGCGCTAGCTCAATTGTATTTTCCGATGGCTGGATTATTTGAATTTCCAATCCGGGGCCAAAATAGTTAGTCATTTTTTCCTGCTTTTTTTGCCAGACATCAATTGGTATTAGAGGTGAATCAAATTCTAAAATTAGAGCGTAGTTCCCATTGACTTCTATTTCTCGCAACCCTTTGACTATGGGTCGTTCCTGGTCTGTAGGACTTAAACCTAGAAAAGAAAGTGTTGAATCTAGATGAGCATCTTGACCGTAGCAATATCGGGTGATGTCTTTGCGAATTTTATTCTGAGTATCAGTTGCTTGCTGCTGGCGGAGTCTCAATGCTGATGGTGACGTAGTTTGGGTAAATGGTACTGGCTTAAGTTCATTAGCTTTCAGCGCCAGCCCTCCCAACAATAGAGGAATCCCGTAAAAAAATCCGACAAGATTGAGTGTGGCATTATTATCAGCATAGGCGACGAAGCCAATGATGGTTAATATGCCGCCGATGGTTAAACCGAGTGTTCCCAAAGAGATTTTGCGTAGCATGAGCTTAAATTAGTATAAAGTCTGAATACCTTAGTTTTATTATCATCGGCTATGAGTGATAAATTAGGGAAGAACATCGTTGCCAGGCGGTAGTATTTAACCAAGGGACTGACAAAAATTTTTCCCTAACCCTCTTCTGTTAGGAGTGAGTTAGGGAGCATAGGTGTCAACTTAACGTGAAAGTTATGTACCGCAAGGAACTGAAGTTCCAAGAAGAATAGCGAAAGTCATCTTTTAGATGACTAAATAATCGGAAAAATCTTTAGTCTACTGAAGTAGACTTTAGCTATTAGCCAAAGAACTTTAGTTCAAGGCGGGTGACGAAGCCAACAGATAGGCATTTCCAGGCTTTTGTTGACACCAATGGTTAGAGAGAGCCAGGGAAGGGGTGTTCTTTTGTTAGGTCTGTATTGGACTCAACGCTAGAAGCGCTATAGACATTTACTGAACTATTACCAAATAAGATGAGGGAATTGGTTGGGCACGTCCAGCATTGACAAGTGCCTGGTAAACAAAGGCAGCAACTTCGGCTCTAGTTGCTTCACGATTAGGATTGAGTTGCTTTGCTGTGGGATAGTTGATTACTAGTTGCCGTGCAGTTGCCGCAGCAACAGGAGCGATCGCATAATTAGGAATCTGGGCAGCATCGGTGTAGAAGGAAAGCACGTTCTGATTATTCGCAGTTAAGCCCAAACCATTAGCTAAAGCTACTAACGCCTGCACTCTGGGAATTTGCTGCTGTGGTTTAAAAGTTCCATCAGGATAACCAGAAACAAATTGACTCTGGTAAGCAGATTGAATTGCAGCGTAAGCCCAGAAATTGCTTGGTACATCCTTAAATTGAATGGTTGGACGTTTGGCTGGTGGTGTTAGGGCTTTAGTGATAATAGTGGCGAATTGAGCGCGAGTTACAGGTTCATTGGGTTTAAAGGTACCATCAGGAAAACCCGCAATAATATTTTGGGAGGCTAAAGCCTCGATGTAAGTTTTTGCCCAGTAATTTGCTGGCACATCTTTAAAGGCGACAGGCCCTCCAGGCGGTACGTCAACAGTTGCAGCAACGAAATTTACTGAGCCGAAAATCTTTTTCTGATCAATATCGTTGCCAACAGCGATAATTTGACCGGTTTTAGTGGCGTTGTTTACATCATAACGAGTGTTATTGCGAATAAGATTACCACCAGGATTTTCGTTGGTGCCAAGGTCGGGTAAAGCACTAACAGTCGCGACTAAGCCGTCCCGTTTATTGTTCTGAATGACATTCTTACGCAATACGGGCTTCGCTGACTCTGAGATAAAAAGACCGTCTTGGTTTTCGACAATTTGGTTTTCCACAACTAGAGGTGTGGAAGTGCCACCGATCGCTAGACCAAAACCAGTATCCTGAAATAAGTTATTCCGAATTTCTCCTTTGGCAGATCTAGCAATTGAAATCCCATTGCCTTTATTTTGCACAAAGAGATTACCTTCGATTTTGGGATTCCCTGTACCCGTGACAAAAACACCCTCTCTGACACTGTTAGTAAAAGTACTGTTTTTGATAATGGGATTAGTTGATTCCACCCACACAGCCGTACCCCGGCTATTTGGATTGGTGACGGTGACACCAGCGATCGTGGTATCTTGTTCGGCCAGGATGGTAATATCCTGTCTGGCAAAGGTGCGACTAGTGTAGAAACCTCCACCTGTGATCAATATCCCCTGACCTTTAGTAGCTTCATCACCCCGCAGTGTCACCCCTGGTTTAAACAAGAGGGGGAAGGTTTCACCACTTTCCTGGCTATAGTTCCCAGGGGCTAATTGAATAACTGCACCTGGTTGGGCTTGACTGAGAGCGAAACTAATGCTTTTGTAGGGTGCAGCTGACGTTGTACCAGCACCAGCACTATCTGCACCAGTTGCTGGATTAACGTAAATCACTGCGGCTGTTGCGGGAGCTTGTGCTGTGAGAGTTGGGGCGATATTTTCTGGATGAGTAGCACCAGCATTAGCCTTACTCAGTACTAGTATTGAACCACTAGAAACAATAAGCATTGCCGATAGTCCGGCTCCCAGACGTAAAGTATAGCTGAGATAACTGCTAGAAAGAAGGCGAACATTTTTCGCTGGAGAAATGTGAAAACCCCGATATTTCATTTTTTAAGTCTGTGATGTGCTGAATTACGGTATGTTGAATCAGGTTGAAGATAGCAGCGTTGTAGCTGCTGTAAAACCCATGCAAAACTATACTGGATGATTAGCACTGATTCACCTAAATTCCTTAGATAGATCACAGAACTTATACATTAGTTAGGGAGATCCAAAAAATAAAATGCCCAGCCGTTTCTTTTGATTTGTTGGCATTGCCCAAGTATTTTGGCGCAAAGGAGAAAAAGGGCGAAAGCGAGGGCTGGGCATTTTATTACTTGTAAGTGCCTTATGTCGTGTACTCTAAAGTTAGATGCCGCAACTCATTCCACTGGAATATCATCACAAAAAATCCCACAAAGGATGTAGAAGTTAATGGCGATCGCTTAGATAGTGCGTACCGTCAACTCCGTCCCTTGCAAACAAGCCGACAAGATTTAAGTAAGTCGGTGAAAATAAATCAAACTATGTGATGAAACGTAAACAGGCTTGAAACCCTTACCAAGGACGAATGACTAAGGACAAATGACAGCCATCGCCAGTTATCTTTAATTGCGCCGACCTACTTATTTGGTGTTTAGTAAGCTAAAGTTTCTAAAGTTTCTCTTAAATACCTCTGTACCTGCTGTTCCAGGCGAATTCCCTGTAATTGAGTATCGCGTTCTAGTTGCCAGCGCTGAAAACCGGAACTAGTGGAGATCGCCCATTTTAGACTATACCAAATTTCAGTATCAGCAGAAAATTGGCGATCGCTAGAAGCTGGAATTTGAGCCATAGTTCCTCATTCCTTGATTTTAACTTCAACCGTAATTGGGCATTGGGCATCCCTTCTCTGGGAGATGCACTCGCGTTCGACAACTCTTGGAGACGCACTCGCGTTCGCTCAGGGCAAGTGGGGATGGGACATTGGTTATTAATTCATCTCCCTCATCTCCCTCATCTCCCTGATCTCCCCCTGCTCCCCTTGATCCTCTGCTACTTATTTGTAGCCCTTTTAAAGTGAAATAATATACTTTACGGGCTGCTATGAATCTGTATTAATCCTAAACAAGGATTGCAACAATCGGGGCAGAATTTGATTAACCCTGACCCCCAAAATGGTAAAATCTTGCTTAATCTTTTCTAAAGATAATGGCTCTATGCCAGCGAATTCTGTGTCATTGGTTACTAAAACTCGCATTACACTTACAGGTATTTGTAAAAATAGATTGCTGCCCAAAAAGGCTAATCCCGCAAGGAATAGTGCAAGGCTGCGCCATTGTGGCAGAAATTTAGCTGAATTTGCTACTAATGGGGCAATTTGGTAAAGATGCCACAGCACTAAAATCGACAATACTGCTGCCACTAATGCCAGGATCCGATTTAACTTTGTATTAATTAAACAGAGAATTTTTCGCTGCCGCTCAGTCAGATTTTCTGGCTTTAGGGCTATTCCTAAAAGAGCAAATATATAAAAAGGGCGGCGCAACTGCATCCATAGCAGGGGGAGAACACCAATGGCAGCAACTAAGAATAGCTCCATCCACACTGGTAAAAATGGCTCGCCTACAGACAGGAATAATAAGCAGAGGACTAAAAAAACAGGTAATGTCGCCAATCCAGCGACATGAATCCACAAAATAGGTTCAGAGCGAAATGAATGCATATTATGAGTTAGGAGTTAGGAGTTAGGAGTTAGGAATTAGCAGCTTTTAACTCCTAACTACTAATTTATCACTCCTAACTTCTAACCATTTTACCCTCAACACTACCTTGTTAAGGTGAGAGTGCGGCGTTTTGTAACCATCTGATAGGCTTCGATGATGTCACCTTCAACCCAATCATTGAATTTATCCATGCCGACACCGCATTCATAACCGGCGTTGACCTCACGAGTATCTTCTTTCATCCGTTTTAGGGAGTCAAGGACGCCTTCATAGATCATCTTACCGCCGCGTCGCACTCTGACTTTGCAGTTGCGAACTAGCTTGCCAGATTGAACGTAGCAACCGGCAACCGCACCACGGCCGACTGGGAAGACGGCGCGGACTTCGGTTTGACCCAAGGGTTCTTCCACCAACTCTGGTTCCAAAAGACCTTCCAAGGCATCTTGGATATCTTCTAGGAGTTTGTAGATCACGTTGTATTCTCGAACATCTACACCCGCTTCATCGGCGGCTTGTCTAGCCCCACTGGCGAAGGTGGTGTTGAAGCCAATAATCACAGCGTTACTGGCAGCTGCTAAGTCGATATCTGTCTCGGTGATTTCTCCAGCAGTAGCCAACAGCATCCGAATTTGGACTTCGTTTTGGGGAATTTGCTTGAGCGCTCCCACAATGGCTTCTACCGAACCTTGTACGTCTCCTTTCAAGATCAAGTTGAGTTCTTTCAACTCGCCTTCTTGTGCTTGAGCGGACAGGGTTGTCAGGGTAACACGACCCTGCAACAGACGGGATAGGCGTTGTCTATCGGCGCGATCGCTAGCGAGGGATCTGGCTTCTTTTTCGTTCTGGAAGACCTCGAACTCGTCACCTGCTGCTGGCACATCACTTAAACCTAGTACCTCCACAGCAAAGGAAGGTGAAGCAATATCTACTCTCTTACCTCTGTCATCCACCATCGCCCGGACTTTACCAAAAGCCGAGCCAGCTACCAAGATATCTCCCACATGGAGGGTACCATTCTGAATTAGCAGGGTAGCAACTGCTCCCTTAGCTTTATCCAGATGTGCTTCAATCACAGTTCCTTTGGCGGTACGATCTGGGTTGGCAGCCAGTTCTCCAACCTCTGCTACTAAGAGAATCATCTCTAAGAGCGTATCTAGATTTTCACCTCTGATGGCGCTCACTGGAACCATGATTGTCTCACCACCCCAGTCTTCTGCCGTCAGACCATACTGGGTCAGTTCTTGTTTAACGCGTTCTGGCTGTGCCCCTTCTTTGTCAATTTTGTTAATTGCAACAACAATTGGCACTCCGGCTGCTTGGGCGTGGCTAATGGCTTCAATGGTTTGGGGACGGACACCATCATCCGCAGCCACTACCAACACGGCAATGTCTGTTACCCGCGCTCCTCGTGCCCGCATAGCTGTAAAGGCTTCGTGACCAGGAGTATCTAGGAAGACTATTTGTTGCGGTTTGCCCTCATGTTCCACATCCACATGGTATGCACCGATGTGTTGAGTAATACCACCAGCTTCGCCAGCAGCCACTTTGGTTTTGCGGATTGAGTCGAGGAGGGTTGTTTTACCGTGGTCTACGTGACCCATAATTGTCACGACTGGCGGACGGCGGTGGAGATATTCTAGGTCTTCTGCGCCGACCATTTCGGTAACTTTCCGGGCTTCTGCTTCTCGCTCGGCGGTTTCGACTTCTATTTCTAGTTCTTTTCCTACCAGGGTAATTGTGGGAATATCCAGATTTTGGGTGATACTCACCGCCATGCCTTTGAGGAACAGGATTTTAACAATCTCTGTATCGGCGACGGCTAAAACGTCAGCCAGTTCTTGTACAGTCAATGGCCCTGTGATCACCACTTTTTCTGGACGCTCACCCTTTGTCTCAGCTTCTTGGCGACGGTTTTGGTGATGGTCTCGCCCAGAACCAGACTTGGAACCAGACTTTCTCGCTCTTGCGGTTGGGGCGCTAGCAAGGGTTGCACCTGGCATCTGTACAGGTCGAGTCGCTTTGGGTTTGGGAGGACGAGCGATGGAAAGGCTGACTTGGACGGTGGCTGGTGAGTCAAGATCGTCATCATCGAGCAAATCTTCTTCAAACTCATCATCAAGTATCGGCTTGATCCGCTTGCCTTTGACGCCAGCTTTCGCCTTCTCTTTAACTTCATCAATTATTTCCTCTTCTATCCACTTTTTGCCGCCTTTGGTCGGGCGAGGTGGACTTGGGCGCTTCAAGTCGAGGAGATCAGGTGTGATTGGTTCATCACCGAGTCCTTGAGATTTGCTGCCTATTCCGGACAACTGTCTGGGTGGAGTAGCGATGGGCATTGCGGCTGCTACAGCTTCACCTGGACGTGCTGGTCTGGGTCGTTGCCCCTCTCCCAATTGTGATGGTGCAGATGGTCTATTGCCCCTCGGCTCTGGTCTGCTGGGTGCAGGGGTAGGACGGCTTGTCCTTTGTGGTACACCTGGTGGAGACTGGTCAGTTGGTAGTTTAGCGACTCTCGGCTTAATTTGCTCGCGATCGCCTTCGGGGGGTCGTTGCCGTTGGTCGCGTTTGAGGATCGGTTTATCTGCTTGAGATCCTGGCAACTCATCTACCACATGGGCTTCTTCTGCCGCAGGTCTAGCTGGAGGAGCAACTAATTGCGGTTTGATCGGTTTTTCCGATTTCGGTCTGGGTGGAACTATTTTTTCCGGTTTTTGGGATGCTATTCTTTCCGGTGCCGGATTTGGATTAGGTGTTTGTTCCAAGTCAGCGATCGGGGGTTGCTCTTGAGTCTCAGATTGAGTCCGGGGCACAGGTCGAGTTGGTGCTGCCGGTTTCAGGGGTGAGACTGGTGTAGCGAAAGGCCGTGGAGGAGAGGGAGGATTAGCTTCAGACAAGGCAGCTTGGGTATTGTTAGCAAGTGACGCTTCTGGAGCGTTGGAGGTAGTATTTCTCAATATTTTGGGTTTGCGTATTTCCAAAATTTGCTGTTTGTGGGGTGCAGCAGGTCGGTTACGTCCGCCGTTGGGTGGTGAATTTGGCTGATGGCTGGTTGTACCTAGTTCCTTTTTGGCTGACACATTGGTAGCTGCAAGCTTTTCTGCTGCCGCCCGGATGTTTTCTGCCTCGGATTCTGAAATCGTGCTGCTATGGCTTTTGACCGCAATGTCGAGCTGGTCGCAAATTGCTAGTAGCTCTTTGTTATCCAAATTCAATTCCTTTGATAATTCATAAATTCTAACTTTGCCGTTGGTCATCCACTCTTCCCCTTTAATTTACAGTTTTAGCGGATGGTTGCCTGGTTTGCGACATCTCCATCCTTGGATTACTGTTTTTAGACTGCCGTTCAGTTTTTGCCGGTGCCTCCAATTAGGAAAGAGAGATGTTTCGGTTTAATAATGGCATCCCCACCAGGAATGATGGTTGAGGGATACCCATAAAAATTTCTTAAATAAAAGATTTTTATAGGAACCCTGGACGCCGAACTGCGCCTGAGCGCTACCAGGTTGCCATTTTGTCGTTTCTTGTTTTGTTGATTCTGAGTCTTCCACAACACAATCGATTACATCTTGTTCTGGGAATGTTCCTTCGCCTCTCTTAATTATTCGAGAGCCGAATGCCTTTTACGCCAATTTCCTATTTTGGCATTGACATACTTCTACCCTGACCTACGGTACAGTGTAGGCTTCTGTGCGACTCTTGGTATCCCGTGGGGCATTAACCAGAGGCAAAGCGTCTTTGGCTCTGCTGAACTTTGTTTTAATTCCACGGGTTGCCACCGCAGAACTTGAGCAATACAAAAATGTTCAGCAATGGCAGTTGCTCTATTTTGGTGAGCCCCAGACGCTGGCGGACTCGCTAACGCTGCGCTGTCGCCCTTGGGGTCTCCCCTTTTCCCAAAGGGAGAGAAAACCCCACTGCCTGACCTTTGTACCGCCAGAGTTTTACTTGCCCACAGAAAACTACTCTAAATTTTATTTTGGGTATTGCTGGGGGCTAGACGTTGCAACAAGCTTTGGTACAGTGTTTCTGGCACTGATGCATGTAGCGATCGCCCTAGTCGATTTTTTTTTTGAGCCGCTTGTAAGCAGCTCGTTTCCGGACAAATATAGGCAGAACGCCCCATGCCCTGATCTAATTGTACCTTTCCCGATGGAAAGACGCGGACAATCCGCCAAAACTCATCTTTTGAGCCTACTTTCCGGCAACTAATACAGCGCCGATAATTTGGTTTCATCGGTTCTTTGTGATCTCAGTCCAGGATTTGGGATGTAAAAAGAAGTTTATTATTACTATTTTTTACTTATACCAAGTAGCTTTTGAGAAAATAATCCCTGAGACCGAGACTACAATCTCCAGTATCAAAACTTTACAAAATTAATTAATTATTCATCATCGTGATTGTCAAAAGTGTCTTCCTCTTCTAATTCGTCCTGATTTTCCTCCTCGAATTCTTCGTCAAAGTCCTGATCGTCTTCCTCCGATTGATATTTTGTTCTAACGGCTGCAAATTTGGCATCTTCTCCTGCATAGTCATACTTCGCTTTGTCTTTGATGTCAATTTTCCAACCAGTCAAGCGGGCTGCCAAACGGACGTTTTGCCCTTCTTTGCCTATGGCCAAACTCAATTGATCTTCAGCTACGAGTACGTGAGTTTGCCGCGATTCTGGATCCATGAGGCGCACTTCATCAACCCGTGCTGGACTTAAGGCATTAGCGATGTATGTTGCGGGGTCTGGCGACCAGCGAATTACATCTATTTTTTCACCGCGTAATTCGTTGACCACCACTTGAATTCGCGATCCCCTGGCTCCGATACAAGCGCCAACTGGGTCTACATCGCGATCAAGAGTATCTACTGCTATTTTAGTCCGGGGGCCGACATAACGGGAGGGGGGGTTTGCCTCCCTAGCTACGGCAACAATCCGTACCACTTCATCTTCAATTTCTGGGACTTCGTTGGCGAAAAGATAAACCACTAAACCAGCATCAGCACGAGACACAAGCAACTGTGGCCCTCGTTGCTGACCTTGGGAGACTTTTTTCAGATATACCTTGAAGGTGGCATTTGCCCGATAATTATCGTTGGGTAGCTGTTCCCGCTTCGGTAATTCGGCTTCTACTTCTGGCTGACCAAAGCTACTGCTAACTGCCAACACTACAGATTGACGCTCAAACCGCAGGACTCTTGCTTGCAGGACAGTTCCTTCTAAATCTTGGAACTCTTCTTGCACCATCTGGCGCTGTTGATCTCGTAATTTTTGCGCCAATACCTGCTTAGTTTGCATGGCCGCCATCCGACCAAATTCTCCTTGGTCGGGGGTAACATCCAGTACTACAGAGTCACCTAACTGCGCTTCAGGAGCTACTTGTTGAACTTCGTCTAGAGAAATCTGGTGGTCTGTATTATCGACTTCTTCGACAATAGTTTTGGTGGAAAGAACGCGGAAGCCTTCTCCTTCAATATCGAGTTCTACTTCAAAATTCTCAAAATAATCTTCATCAAACTGTCTGCGCTCTAAATTTTGGGCGCGGCGATAACGTTCATAGCCTTTGAGTAGGGCTTCTCTAATAGCTGATTGAACTGCAAGCCGGGGTAAATTGCGATCGCGACTTATACTTTCAATTAATTCTTTTAATCCAGGTAAAGTAACCATTGACATAAGCAATCTCCTTTAAAAATTAGGGAGTGAGGACTGGGCATTGGGCACTTGTACTGCCCTTCGACTACGTTCAGGAACCGCGAAGTCGTTGGCGCAGCCTCTGGTAGAGTTTTATTGGGCACTTGTACTGCCCTTAAGAGCGGGACGCACTCGCGTTCGACTACGCTCACCAAGCGCGAAGTCAAGTATTGGGCATTGGGTGCAAAGGGGAAAGATTTGCAGTAACTTCCCCCTCTGCTCCTCCAATCCCTAGTCTCTAGTCCCTAGTCCCTAGCCTCTAGTCTTTAATCACTCGTTTATCGGCGATCGTCTAGCTGCACCTTAGTAATTAGGGAACGGGGAATTTCGACTACACGACCTTTTTGGTTTAAGTAAAGTGCTGTCTCATCCCGGCGAATCAACTGACCAATCCACTCTTGTTGTCCGTCGTAGGGGGGCGTTGTCCAGATGATGACAGGAAATCCCTTAAAGGAAATAAACTCCCTGTCTGTTACCAGTTGTCGCGAAATACCAGGACTAGACACTTCCAAGACATAGGCATCTGGAACGATTTCCGCAGCGTCTAAGAAGGCTTCTAAAGCACGACTCATCCTTTCACAATCGCTCAATCCAGTGTCTTGCTCGGGATTGCGAATGTCTACGCGCAACACTGGTGGACTTTGGTTAGTGTGAAAAACCACGCCAACCACTTCCAATCCCAGTTCTTCTGCTACTGGTGTCGCCAAATCAATAATTTGTGAAACTAAAGGATGAGCCATGAGAGAATTCAATAAAAAAAGTGGGCGGCGACCCACTTCCTGCGATAGGTATATCTTCCAAGAAGTCTTGTGACGAACCAATGATGATTCGCCTAGTTCGAGTTTAGCGCATTTCTTTTATAGTCGTGCATTGGGCATTGTTAAGTTAGGAGTTGGGAGTTGGGAGTTGGGAGTTGGGAGTTACGTCTGATGTGAATTGTGAAAATCAAAGCAATAATAAGGATTCCGCGCTTTGTAGATGCGCGAAATTTCGCGTCTCTACAGCAAAAATACAGGGTTTCAGCCTCTAATTCAGATTAAGCGTAAATTGGTGTTGTTTATCAAAAACTATGATCACACGCTTATCCCAGCCTCTAGCTCTTTATGCTATTGGGGTGAACAATAGTAATTCCTTCAACTTCTACAAAGTCTTTTGGGTTTAAAGTCAAAATATGGCTGATGTTATGGGCAAGCACTACTGCTTGTATGCGTAAATCGTGGGTGCGTTTACCTGAAATCTTAT
>NZ_JAIVFV010000289.1 GCF_020829445.1 Nostoc sp. CHAB 5836 | reverse complement strand
AAGCAGACTTATTCCGGGAATAACGAATGAGATTTTTCAAACCGTGCTGAGAAAGGTATACAGAAAAGGGTACGTTAGAGAAACTCTCAAAAGTGCCATTAAAAATGGCAATCTGTTTGTCACCGATTATGCATTACTTGATAGTGATACCGTTACTCCGAAACAGAATAAATTTCTCACTGCCCCAATCGCCCTCTATTATGCCGATCGCAATGGCAGAGATTCGTGCTTAATCCCTATTGCCATCCAATTAGGACAAATTCCCGGAATAAGTCTGCTTTGCACACCGATGGATGGAGTGGACTGGACTTTGGCGAAACTGATCGCTCAGATGGCTGATTTTTATGTCCATGAGTTAGTACGTCACTTGGGGCAGACCCATCTTGTTTTAGAACCAATTGCACTAGCTACTGTTCGTGAACTAGCAGTTCGCCATCCCGTGAATGTGCTACTAAAACCCCATTTTGAGTTCACAATGGCAATCAATGCCGTTGCGGATCAGGTACTGATCAATCCTGGAGGATTGGTAGATATCATTTTAGGAGGCACTCTTGAAAGCTCACGCAACCTTGCAAATCAAGGTGTTAGGGAAGTTTTTAACAACTTCAGCAACTTTGCTCTTGGAACTAATTTACGCCAGCGCGGTGTCGATGACCGTTCTGTACTGGGGGATTTTCCCTATCGTGATGATGGGTTGCTAGTCTGGAAAGCCTTAGAAGAATATGTTAGTCAATATGTGGGAATTTACTACAAATCCAACCGGGATATTCGTGAGGATTTTGAACTGCAAAATTGGATACAAGCTTTACAAAGACCCATTAGTGAGCAAGGTTTTGGTGTAGCCTCTCTACCGCCCCGTCTGACTAACCGTGACCAGTTGATTGATTTACTGACACAAATTATTTTTACTGCTGGCCCACAACACTCAGCTATTGCCTGGATTCAATACCAATACATGGCTTTTATTCCTAATATGCCAGGAGCTATCTACCAGGCTATTCCAACTGTCAAAGGAATCATCCGGGACGAGAATAGCCTTACTAGTTTCCTACCTGGCGTTGAGGCAACATTCGCCCAGGTTAAGCTCATGGCAGTGATTGGCACTAAGCAAGATCCCAAGGCATTTACAGATTTCGGTGTGAATAGTTTTCAAGACTTTCGAGCTATTGGTGTTCTAAGAGGCTTGCAAGACCGTCTCAAAGGTTTAGAAAAACTCATTGAACAACGCAATCAACGCCGAAAGGAATGTTATCTCGGTTTTCTACCTTCCCGGATGGCTAACAGTACAAGTGGATAAGCTTCTTGTGGGCTATCAAAATAACCTTGGGGGGAGCTTGAGGGGAGAGAAAATACCCAGAGATATTTTTGTGCGATCGCAATCGGAGTCAGTTTTTCCGAGATACTAACATTCAGGTAATTCTTAATAACGTGCCGATGCACGACAGCCAGTGCTTTAAACTCCACCATCTTCTCGTCAGTTCCCCGCAACTGAACGTCTGGGGGCGGAATAACCATAACTCTTTGACAATCCAAAATGGTATTACTTTTGGATCTGTATGATCTGAGGAACGTTTTTTTGATACTCTTTAGATTTGATCCTGTAGCTAATTTGATTTTCGATTAATTGGTTATTTATATATTCTCTGACTATGGGAGACAGAGAGAAAAGGGCAGCATTTTTATGAACCAGCGATCGCTCTTGCAGAACTGACAAAGCCTCTAGTAATTGTTGTGGTGAGACTAAAGTGGATACTTGCGATCGCAATTCTGAAAATGAAAGTGGCTGATAATTAATTGTCAGCCAGTGTGTAATCTGCTTTTCCACATCTGATAAACGGTTAAGGTGCTGTTTTACCAAATGTTGAATCTCACCAAAAACTACTACATCCTGCTTGAGAAATTCACCAATTCTGCCATCAAATAACTCTTGAATTGTAGTGGAGACAATATTTAATACCAATGGATTCGCTTCATAACGTTCAATAAGCTTATTCCACTCGAAGTGGGAACCGCAAAAGTGACCCTTGGCATTAAATATTTCCTGTATTTCTTGTACTTGTAACCCTTGCAGTTGCAATACACGAACGGGTAATTTTTTCCCTTCCATTCGCCTAATTTTATTTGGTTTCTCCCTACTGGTTAGCACCAAGCAACTTTGATGTAATGTTTCTCCCACTTGTCTGAAAAACTGGCTATAACTTTCATGCTCTGGACAAAAGTAACTATGATCATCGTTGTACAAAGCATCTTTTAAAATTGTCTCTGCATTATCTAAGATCAACAAACAACGATATTTCTTAAAATAATTAATCAACTGAGAAATTCTACCTTCTACAGTTTCCGGTAAATGAGTTGATGGATCAGTTGATAAAACTTGGAGCAGATGGCCTAGCATATCTTTGAGTGATGGCCCATTGCGGAGAGTTCGCCAAATCACAAACTCAAAGTGTTCTTGAATTTGAGTAGCCAGCTTCATGGATAGCCAAGTTTTACCGATTCCACCCATACCTAACAGCGTCACTAACCGACAGCGATCGCCTATTATCCATTGTTCCAGGGTCGCCAATTCTGCTCTGCGTCCATAAAAAATAGATACGTCTGGTGCATCATCCCAATCAATGCAATTTGGCATTGACAATTCTGGATTTTCCATAGAATTCCCAGTGGGAGGTAATTGATAATCAGTTGCTTCGAGTCGCAAGTTAAAAGCCTTAAAACAGCAATTGAGGGTTTGCTTATCCACTCCAACTTGGCAACGAAATACTTTCATCAGCGTATCTGGATCTAAGCCAGTACGTAACCTTAGTTGCTCCAAAGTGTAACGTTGGTCTGAGTTTTCCCAACTTTCTGCTTGACATTTAGCTGTGTGTAGTTTCTGAAATCCTTCAGTGGTCAGAATTACACCACGTTTGCGTCTGGGGTTTTGTCGATTCATCACAAGCTTATTGTATTTATGAATACATCTATGACTACCGAAACTAACTCTCTGTGATATCTTACCAAACTGATAAATAAAGTAAATAAATATACACAAAAAATTATCGTCAGCCAAAATTTTGGTTACTTTGTACAAATATAAAAATTTATCCGATGTTAAGCGAATTTAACCATCTTACTCATAAACTTTTTAGAAGTGCAAAGCTTTGCTAGTAAGGAGTTTTGGGCATTTATAGCCATAAAATATTAACTTCGTTCTTAAGTTCCTAAACTTCGGTTGTCGATATTGGGTTGGATAGCCAAACTGTATTAAGTTCCAACAAATACCGATTGACCCATTGTTTCTGAATCATGCTTAAGCAGTGAAATTGCGGCTTGCAGAAGTTTGATAAGTCACAATTTGCTTGGTTCTGTCCTTTTTACTTGAGGTATGTGAATATGTCTGTCATCAAGAAAATTACTGCTGGTTTTATACAGCCTCTTGTTTGTGCTTTCTTAGTAGTTTCTCTGGTATTTGGTTTTGCTAGCAACGCTTTTGCTCAATCCATTCCTTTAGTCAGCCTCAAAACAGGAGACACCATTACCCTCCGATCAGATACTGGTAAGTACCTGAGTCGCATCAATCGTGGCAACGTAAATCCGGCTGAAGCTGCAAAGGATACCATTGATCCTTACTCTAAATTTAAAGTGACAGTTTTTGATGGCAATAAAGTTGCTTTACAAGCAGACACAGGCAAGTATCTGAGTCGCATTAATTACACATCAAATAACAGAAATCCCATTGAAGCTGCGAAGGATGCTGTTGATCCATTTTCTCAATTTAACGTCAAAGTTTTAAACGGCGGTAAAATCGCTTTACAGTCAGATACTGGTAAATTCCTGAGTCGGATTAATTACGGCGGCACAGGTGGTCAAAATCCCATTGAAGCTGCAAAAAATGAGATTGATCCATATTCTCAATTTCAGATCGACATCCTACCCTAGTATTTCTTCAAATGTAGGTGGTTATAGCAAGCAAGTTGGTAGTCAGGGCTAAAGTCCTTATATTCTAGGCACTAAAGCCCAGGGCTATTTCATTCTCATCTAGCCCGCCTCAAAATTCATTCTGAGGCGGGCTAGCAGACAGTTGGCATTTGAATATCGCTCGTCGGTTAAAAATTAATATCAATTAGCTTCATAAGTGGCACAATTACAGCCAAATATACTTTAATTAGGATTCATGATTTAAGTATGTAGTTATACTGCTACCGCTTATGTCATCGCCCCTTGAGCGGATATATATATTGCTGTAATGCTTTAATAGCAAAGCTTACAAATATTTAAAATTAATCTTCACCTAAATCTGCCCTAAATCAACCGAATAATTTGAAGTGCGATCGCACTTCAAATTTCTGGGCTTCCACTAGCAGGTGCAAAGCTCTTTCGTCGAGGTACACTTGCCTCTGTTATTCGCGGTCTTTGGCAGAATATGTTGGGTACTGCGTCCAATTCCTCCTCCTCTACAGGTTCGATTCATGCCAAGCTGCGATCGCTGATTGCTGATACTGTGGGTTTCACAACCGATGCCCTCTCGACGACAGGCACGTTGATGGCGCGGCTACGTGCCCTGTCTGAAGGGCTTGGTATTACATTAGCCTTTGTAATTTCTATGTATTTTTTCAATATTAATGCTCAAAGCTCAAGTTAATCTTGAGCTTTGCTCTCAGTGACTTCTGGGATGCCTAAAGACACCTTATAAGTCATCATGAAAAGACGCTGTTAACGTCAGATTAATTTTAACTTTTAATATGGCGGCATTGGTGACAAGTTAAGGTCATCAAAATTTGAGGTCGGAAATACAAATTTTTAGCCAGCGATGCCTACCGTGGTCTACGCCTA
>NZ_JAIVFV010000288.1 GCF_020829445.1 Nostoc sp. CHAB 5836 | reverse complement strand
CCGATCTCCTCATCCCCCCCTGCTCCCTCATCCCCCCCTGCTCCCTCATCCCCCCCATCTTTGCTTAAAAACAGCAATGAGTCATGTAGTTATTATCGGTTGTGGTGTAGTTGGGGCTGCGATCGCCTATGAACTGAGTCAAGTAAAAGGGCTGAAAATCACGGTTTGCGATCAACAACTACCAGCACAAGCTTGCACAGGCGCTGCACTTGGCGTTTTAATGGGCGTAATCAGCCAAAAAATCAAAGGTAAAGCTTGGCAGATGCGACAAACTAGCATCCAACGCTATGAAACCTTGATTCCTGAACTAGAAGCTTTAACAGGTCGCAAAATTCCTTTTAATCGTCAGGGAATTCTCATGCTTTTGTCTGATTCCTCCCTTTCGATAGAGGGAATTTCGGCATGGGAAAAGCTGGTAGAAATTCGCCAATCTCAAGGCTGGCATTTAGAAATTTGGGACACTGCTAAACTCCAAAATATCTGTCCTCAAATTAATAACGAAAAAATTACTGGTGCTGTCTATTCTCCGCAAGACCGCCAGATTGATCCAACTTCCCTCACCTTAGCTTTGGTTGAAGCTGCCCAGCAAAATGGTGTAACTTTCAAATTTGGTGTGGCTATTTTGGATACCCTAATCTCAACGCCTGAATCTTCTCTCCAATTTTGCAATCAACTTGAAACTACAGAGGGAAAAATAGCTGCTGATTGGTTTGTAATCGCAGCAGGGCTAGGTTCAACACCACTGACGGCAAAATTAAATCAGATGGTTGATATCCGTCCTGTGCTGGGGCAAGCATTGCAAATGCGTGTGGGGCATCCCTTGGGCAATGCCGACTTCCAGCCAGCGATCGCAGGTAACGATGTCCATATTGTTCCTGTGGACGGCACAGATTATTGGGTAGGCGCAACAGTGGAATTTCCCAATAATGGAAACGAGATATCGCCAAATCAAGAACTGCTGGAATCTGTTAGAGAACAAGCGATCGCATTTTGCCCAGAGTTAGCCACAGCAACTATTCTCCGCACTTGGTCGGGGTTACGTCCCCGTCCTGAAGGACGACCAGCCCCAGTTATTGGTAAGTTGTCAGGGTTTAGTAACATCCTCCTGGCTACCGGACACTATCGCAACGGCGTTTTACTAGCACCTGCCACAGCTTATGCGATTCGTGAGATGATTATTGCTCAGGGAGTAGAGGGGATGAGGGAGATGAGGGAGATGAGGGAGATGAGGGAGATGAGGGAGATGAGGGAGATGAGGGAGATGAGGGAGATGAGGGAGATGAGGGAGCAGGGGGGAAATAACTAGTGCCCACTTGCCCTGAGCGAACGCGAGTGCGTCTCCAAGAGTTGTCGAACGCGAGTGCGTCTCCCAGAGAAGGGATGCCCAATATAGGAAAATAGCGTGTCAATAACAGAACATAAAATCAATGTAGATTCACTGGAATGGTTTTATCGCGAATCTTTACCAATCGGCAGAACTGACTTAGCGCCTGTGTTGTTGCTACACGGTTTAGTTTCACAAAGTTACAGTTGGCGGCATATTATACCTGCTTTAGCGAATCAGGGTACAAGAGCGATCGCTCCCGATTGGATTGGTTATGGCTTTTCTGCAAAACCAGAAAAACGAGATTTTGCTTACACTCCTGATGCTTTTATCACAGCTTTAGAAGGATTTATTAAAACCCTAGAGCTTGAACATTTTTCCTTAGTTGTCCAAGGCTTTTTAGGCTCTGTAGGACTACAATATGCTTTGCGTCATCCAGAACAAATTGCCAATTTAGTTATCTTAAATACACCAGTTTCATCTGCTGCTAAATTACCCTGGAAAATTAAACAAATGGGTTTACCTTTGGTAGGTGAAGTCATGACCCAAGATCCCCTACTAGTTGACCGGACGCTAGAAGGTGGTAGCCGTTATCGCATAGGAGATAAAGATTTAGATATTTACCGAAAACCATTTTTGAAAACTTCTGCATCTGGTCGAAGTCTCTTAGCAAGTATTCGCAATTTACAGCTTGATTCAGCAATGACAGAAATACAATCTGGCTTTAAAGAATGGCAACAACCAATTCTGATTCAATGGGGTATGATTGACCCTTGGCTACCTGTAGACATTGCCCAAAATTTTGCCAATTCCGTACCAAACACCGAATTAATCAAACTTAATAACGTTGGACATTATCCTCAAGAACACTACCACGAGGCAATTTTAGAAGACCTTTTACCCTTTGTGCGTCGTAAAGATGGTCATTGACAATACACCTTTGGCAAAAATCGATATTATAAAAATGAACCCACAAATAACATAGATAAATTATAGATATTTATCTGTGTTCAAGAATTAATTCGGGATTTTTGCTAGATTGATAAATGTTATCCCCGCCTGCATTTGTGAACTTTTTATTACCATTGAAAATGCTTCACAATCATAAGTAAAGGAGATGAGAATTCATGGCTTATTCATGGTTTAAAGCCTTTCATATTGTCGGATTTGTAGTTTGGTTCGCTGGTTTGTTCTATTTAGTACGGCTTTTTATCTATCACGTTGAAGCGAACCTTGAACCTGAACCAGCACGAACGATACTGAAAAATCAGTATCAAATTATGGAAAAGCGCCTCTATCATATCATCACTAACCCAGGAATGTTTGTGACGATCGCAATGGCTATCGGTTTAGTAAGTACTGAACCGGATATTTTAAAAGAGGGTTGGTTGCATATCAAACTGCTGTTTGTTGCCATTCTAATTGGCTATCATCATTACTGCGCTCGGCTGATGAAGAAGTTAGCAGTAGATGAATGTGGCTGGAGTAGTCAGCAATTACGTGCTTTAAATGAAGCACCTACAGTTATGTTAGTCGCAATTGTGTTGCTGGCTGTGTTTAAGAATAATCTACCTACAGATATCGCCGCCTGGGCTATTTTCGCCATGATTATTTTGATGGCAGTAACTATTCAACTTTACGCCAAAAAACGCAGGCAAGATCAACAGAAGCTGACCGAACAGATAGGACAACCACAAGAACAAACTTAAAAGGTTGTTTGAAAAGTCTAATTTATTACTAGCCCTGACACAGGTGCGGCTATACAGACCATTGGTGTCAACTTAAGTCAGAAATCTCATTCCACAGTCATTTTACCCCACCCCTCAATCCCCTCCCCGCTCTTCGGGAGGGGAAGTTTTGGCTTTAGACAAAACTGGGGTGGGGTGAGGCGGATAGTGATGTAATTCGGGTACTAAATCACCAATTTAATACTGCGATCGCAGCCAAATAACTGTTTTTATTGAGAATCTAGCTTTGTAACTGAGAATTAAAGTCCGATCTAACTTGCATCGCATCGCTCCCAAGTGGGGCTTAGTATTAACAACTTTCGTTGTTAGGTTAAAAATACTACTTGCTTTCACGTCAGATCACGGCGACCACAATTCCAGATTCTTGAACCAACTCAAATCTCTGTAATCTAATGTCCAAACACTAGCATCATAAAGTTGAGCTACCGCTACAACAGAGGCATCCTCTAAACTTCCGTGCCAGTCTGGTATCTGGCGAACCATGCTGTAAATCTCCTGAAACATTTCCATGCTCACTGGTACAATCACTGTGTTCTCACTAATCACAGCTAATGCAGTCATTGCAGCACGGCTCGATTGTTCTCGCAGCACAAATTTGTAAACTTCAAACAGCACTGGTAGAGGAGTAAGAACCTCACCAAACAACGCTGGTAACTTCCTAAAACCCGCCTTGCATTCCTGATGGTAATCATCTTGGACAGAAACCAGGGCAATCAGGGGGCCTGCATCCAAAACGAGACGCTTCATCCTTGTATTAAATAATCTTCATTCACGGAAGCGTATGTAGGAGCATTTTCCACGATTCCTGCCAGGGATAGTAGCCTCGAACCATTCTTGGGGCGTAACTTTTCCACCAGTGCTGCCTGTACAACACTTGATGGGTTTTGCTCTGGGTGGTCTTTTAAGTATTCGTCAAGTTGCGTCCACAACTCATCAGGAATATAAAGTGTCCGTTTCATCTTGTCAGCCTCTGGAGGTACAACTAGGGTTGTACCTCAATTGTACTTGCTGGAGCGCGATCGCTAATCTCGGACTGGATGCTAAGACACGCAGATGCTGCTGCTGCATGTCGATTAACTACGCTTATCCCGACATCTGATGTATTAAGATGGTTAACCCCTAAAAATCAGTTGTTATATTCAAATAACCCCTACTCATGACTTCATCCTGGAAACGTTTTAAATAAATCATCCCCAGGAATCACGGTAGTGTAGAAAACATATTTGCGATTAGCGACATAACGGCGGTCTTGTTTAATAATCCCCATAAACTCTCTATGTCCCTCACGGCTACGTCCCACTAAACACCCCGCACTAGCAAGGCGAATATCATTCTGAGGAAAATCAAAGCCGTAGTGTTGATTCACATAAAAATTATCGCCTGTATCAGGCTTGTCGCCAGTCCGTTTAAAGTCTTTGTTGAAATCTCTACAAACAGTTATATCTCCAACTTGCACTAATGCTTCATGAGGCTCTGCTGTACCATGAATACCAACAGCCCAAGCTTTGTATTGTCCAAACTGAATCCTAGCTGCTCCTTTGGGATTCATCGGATTATAAGTGTAATGCCTCCCTGGTTCTGTAGTAGCTTCCCAGTGATCTACGATTTTGGGAACACCATTTATTACTTCAATGACAATCCGCCGATCATTAAATTGATTGGGCGTATCACGATTGAGACTCCAGTCTCCATTTATACCCTCTATATAAACAATATTATATACTTTGGGATTGGTGAATACCTGATAATCTTTAGATAGCAAGTATTTGACAATC
>NZ_JAIVFV010000287.1 GCF_020829445.1 Nostoc sp. CHAB 5836 | reverse complement strand
ACTGTAAACTATTGCACTTGGGCATTGATGGCGCAACAAATCAATGTAGTTAACGCACAGTGGCAAGAAATTAACAGAGAATTATTTCGCTGTACGGGTGATGCGTTCTATGACGAACAACAATATCCCACTTATCGAAGGAATCAGGAGTTAGTACTTATTCTCCATCATCTCATACACCACTACAAAACTTAACTCAGATAAACATTTTTCAGATGCTGTTTTATCTAGGAATTATCCCAGCTTTTATCTACAGCATCATCTGGATTCCCCACCTTCAATTAGATAAAACATATGGATTTATTGCAGTACATCGGCAGATTTTGAAGTTTCACTTAGATTTAGGTGGCAATAGTGCTGACGTGCATCCTTACTGTGCTGCCTGGTACAAATGGCCGTTGATGACTCGACCAATGGCATATTATTATGAAACGGCTAAAAGTATCACTGAATCTTTACCTGTAATGGGGCCGCCTTTGCCTCCTGGTGCTGGACAAGTTATTTATGATGTCCATGCAATGGGCAATCCATTTTTGTCGTGGTTCGGTGTTGCTGCAATGTTGTTTTTAGTAGCAATGTTGGTGTCCAAAGTCGTAATTCCTTGGGTCGAGGAAAAGCGTTTTTCTTTTAGAGCAACTCTTAGTGTTGATACTTGGATTGCCCTGTATTTAGTAATAAATTATGCTGCTAACTTATTACCTTGGGTGAAAGTGACGAGATGCGTTTTCATCTACCACTATATGTGTGCAGTGGTGTTTGTATTTTTAGCGATCGCTTGGTTTGTTGATCAGTGTCTTCGCAGTTATTATCAACAACTGAGGGCGCTAGGTGTCACCATTACTTTTATCATTCTGGTTGCTTTTATTTTCTGGATGCCCATTTATTTAGGCTTACCCCTCTCCCCTAACGATTATAAGCTGCGAATGTGGTTCAACTCTTGGATTTAAGTCTTCACCAGTTAAGTACGTTGGTACGAAAAAAGTCAAGTATGTTACGAAACGTAAATAAGCTTAAAACCTTTGTAGGGAAGGGGCTGGGGGGGTTAGGTCTCATAATTGTAGTCTAAATACATGAAAACTGCTGTAATAAAAGGAAGTTTCTTGCATGAAATAAATAACAAAATGTGGTAATTATTACAAATACAAGGAAAGATTAGCTTTTGCGTATTTCTACTCATTTGTACTTAAATTAGGAGTAATTAGCAAATTATGCATCAATTCCTAGAGATTCCTATGTCTCAAAAACTAGTCAATTGTACGCCTATGTCCCACTGCCAAACTAAAATCGAAACAAAATATACAAGTGTGACTGACAGTAAGTATTTAACATCTTTTCAGAGGAAATTACTGTTAGAAAGTTTGGAACAAAGCTTACCTGAATCTTATCGACAACGTATTGAAATCATGTTGTTGGCAGATGAGGGAAAAACTCAAAGGTCAATTTGTCAAATTTTGGGGTGTTGTCCAGCAACAGCACGGTATTGGATGCACATAGCCCAGGCTGGGATGGCGCACCAATGGCAAGATTGTCCCATTGGTCGCCCGAAAGCAATAAATGACCAGTATTTAGAACGTTTGAAAGAATTGGTTAATAGCAGTCCCCGCGATTATGGCTATGTTTTTCGACGGTGGACAACAAACTGGTTGGGGAAACATCTGGCAAAAGAATTTGGGATTGAGGTGAGCGATCGCCATCTGAACCGACTGCTAAAACAGATGGGGTTATCCACACTACCAAAACCCAGTAATGCTGAACAAAGCAGCGCTGAACAGGCTCATAGTTCCAAAATTTTGATTAGTGACCTGAAATCGATAACTCTTCCCGATCATTCGGAATTGTTACTTGTTAACTTTGCAAAATTAGGAAAAGATGTAGACGTTTATGGCGCAAGATATATCCGCTCAGTTGCTTTCTCTGCAACAGTTCAACAATACTCTGGGTTATTCTCTTTCCACACAGGAATTTCAACACTGTCTTCAACAAGGTAAATTTATTAATCCCAGAGTCGGCAAATTCTGGCAAGGAGCTCATGTTCAACCAGGAATCTATATTGCGATCGCTGGTAAGGTCAGATTGCTAGATAGTACCGATGAGTTAATCGCCACTTTGGAAGCGGGAGACTCTTTTGGGGAATTTACCTTGTTTAAGAAGGGTGACTTTAAACCTTATGCAGCGAGGGCTTCAGTCAACTTGCAACTGTGCTTTGTTCCTGGTGAAGTGTTGTGGCCATTGATGGCTAAATATCCCCAAATTCGGGAGCATTTGTGGGCTAGGGCGCGATCGCGTAACCCCCAACAGGTGGACTCAGATAACGCCCCACTACTACCATCTGAGTTCAACCGACTGCATGAAACGAATATTTTGTCAACGCCAGCAGTAGAGTTACGCGAGAAAAAGATTAGCAAAGCTTATTTTCCCAACTCCACGCAGCGAGTCGGGCATTTATTACAGCGTGTGATTCGACGCTATCCGTATTTTGCCCAACAGAGTGGATCGGATTGCGGTGCAGCTTGTTTAGTAATGGTGTCTCGCTATTGGGGGAAAAACTTTAGTGTAAATCGCTTGCGGGATATAGCCAATGTTGACCGCAATGGCTCATCGCTGCGGGGGTTATCGGCGGCGGCGGAAAGTATTGGGTTTACCACACGACCGGTGAAAGCGAGTCTTGACCAATTGGCGAAGCAAAAATTACCTGCGATCGCTCACTGGGAAGGTAAACATTACATCGTTGTCTACCAAATTACTCCCAAACACGTCATTGTCGGCGACCCCGCCATTGGACAACGCACCTTCAGCCACGCCGAATTTAAAGCCAACTGGACTGGTTACGCACTGCTGCTGCAACCCACAGCCATGCTCAAGGACACCAAAGAGACTTCCACCCCCTTTTGGCAATTCTTTGAGTTGATGAAGCCTCACTCTTTGGTAATTCTGGAAGTGTTTGTCGCTTCGGTCTTTATTCAGATATTTGGACTTGTTACCCCTCTATTCACGCAGTTAATTTTAGACCGAGTGGTAGTGCAGCGTTCGGAATTAACCTTAACGGCGGTGGGGTTAGGGTTACTAATTTTTAGTTTATTCCGTGTAGCGATGACAGGGTTGCGGCAATATTTGTTAGACCACACAGCCAATAAGCTCGATTTAGCACTGATTGTGGGATTTATTCGCCATACGTTGCGGCTACCCTTGAGTTACTTTGAGTCGCGTTATGTGGGGGATATTATCTCTCGTGTCCAGGAAAACCGCAAAATTCAACGGTTCCTCTCCGGCGAGGCGTTGTCCATCCTCCTAGATTTACTCACTGTCGTTATCTATTTAGGATTGATGTTTTGGTACAGTTGGAAAATGGCGTTGCTGGTCTTGGTGATTGTACCGCCTTTTTTCCTGCTGGCATTGATTGCCACCCCTTTTTTACAAAAGATTTCTCGCGAAATCTTTAATGCTGTTGCTAAAGAAAGTAGCTATCTAATTGAAGCTCTTTCTGGTATACGAACAGTTAAATCCACGGCGGTGGAACAGACAGTGCGTTGGCATTGGGAAGAGTTATTAAGTAAGGAAATAAAAACTAACTTTTCCGGGCAAATTATCAGCAATCGTCTGCAAATATTTAGCAACACAATTGAAGCAGTGATCACTACCATCTTGCTGTGGTTTGGAGCATACCAAGTGATTCACAACCAGCTAACCATTGGGCAATTAGTAGCATTTAATATGTTGTTGGGAAATATTATTACACCCTTCCAACGATTAACAGTTTTGTGGAATCAATTGCAAGAAGTGGTGATTGCCGTCGAACGCATTAATGATGTGTTGGATACGGAACCAGAAGAGGATTTGCAGCAGCAGGTGCGGCAATCTTTACCAGCAATTCAAGGTAACATTCGCTTTGAAAACGTCACATTTCGCTATCACCCTGAAAGCGATATCAATGTTTTACAAAACCTCAGTTTTGAAGTACAAAGTGGGGAAATGGTTGCTTTGGTAGGACGCAGTGGTTCAGGTAAAACCACAATTTCTAAGCTGGTTTTGGGGTTATATCCCCCCACAGATGGCAAAGTTTTGATTGATGGGCAGGATATTACCAGCCTTTCCTTGCGTTCTCTACGCGAGCAGGTTGGGGTAGTTGACCAAGATACCTTTTTGTTTGGCGGAACCATTCGGGAAAATATTAGCTTGGCACATCCTGGGGCAACTTTAGCAGAGATTATTGAGGCAGCGCGATTGGCGGGTGCTGACGAGTTTATTAAAAATTTACCGATGGGTTATGAAAGCCAGATTGGTGAAGGAGGGGGGATGTTATCTGGAGGACAGCGCCAAAGAATTGCGATCGCTAAGGCGTTGTTAGGTAATCCCAAGCTGTTGATTTTGGATGAGGCTACTTCCCATCTAGATGCAGAATCAGAAAGGGTTATTCAGACCAATTTAAACACAATTCTTCAGGGTAGAACCACCTTAATAATCGCCCATCGCCTTTCAACAGTGCGGAATGCAAATTTGATTTTAGTGCTGGATAGAGGCGTGTTGATTGAGAGTGGGACTCACCAAGAGTTGATGGCCAAGCGGGGACATTATTATTATCTCAATCATCAGCAGTTAGATGTTGCAGGATGAAACAAGAAATTGAAGAAGAATTCCAGGGCCATTTCATTCTCATCTAGCCCGCCTCAGAATTAATTCTGAGTCTAATAGCAAAAGTCGTCTCAAGACGACTGAAAAAAGATTATAATCCAATCCGCTTAGGTTAAGCATTTCCTCCTTCTCCTTCTCTCTGTGTTCTCTGCGCCTCTGCGGTTCGTAAAAAAAAGATTAAGTGAACCGTATTGGATTATAGTCCGTTTTAACAGACTTCAGCTATGAGCCAGGAACTTCAGTTCCGGGTGGTTTATGTCTAGAATGAAATAGCCCTGCCCAATACTTGGTTACATTCAAAACACTATTATTTTCTCACAGTTAATTTAGGGCTACTGTATTCGTCAATA
>NZ_JAIVFV010000286.1 GCF_020829445.1 Nostoc sp. CHAB 5836 | reverse complement strand
ACGCAGATTTTATTGCTTGCGTTGGCGTTGGATTTGCTTATAAATCGGAACTCCGTACATTTCTTCTTCTAGTTTCATCCATTTGACATTATCCAATATGCCATTACGGGCAAACCCCAGAAAATAGGCTTTCTTCACCATTCCTGCGTAAGAAATTGTTGCTTTTGTTGAATGCTTTAATCGCACCAAATCTTCTGGGGTGCATTCACCTTCTTTTACTCCCATCTCAACTAAACCAGCAATAAAATCTGCGTCTGGAAACAACATTTCAGCAGCAAAAATTTCTGCCCCAACTTCAATGTTTTCATTTTGATTGTATTCTCCACACAATAGAGATTTCAGGTTGCGGTCAACGAGAAAATGCTTCAGTTCATGACACATTGTAAAAAGTGCTGGAGCTTCCGGTAGCGAACGGCTAATCATAATAGTTGCACCGCACTCATCATAAAAGAAAGCCCCCCGCAACTTTTTGAATTTCGCTGTAGGGGGTGAATTTTTTGGGGGCCACAAATCATATTTGATTTTATGTGCCTTGTAGATGCGTCCTATATCTGACTTGCGTACTCGCGGAGTTGTCAAGCCATATTCTGACCGAACCGAACGTGCAAGTTCCTTCATCTCCTCATAGTATTTATTCTGCGTCATTCTGTTTTTTCCTCTTCCGCCCTGATTTCGATTTATCTCCTGGTTGGTAGAGACTTCGCGCTTTACGAAATTCAGCGTAAGTACGCAATTCTGCTAAATCTTCAGGGGGTAACTGTTTAACTACACGCAACAATGCAGCTATTTCCTCACTGAGCGGAGCCTCTTCTGGAGGAAAAAAAGTTAAAATTGACACTCCAAAGAACCGAGCGAGGCGTTCGAGGTCTTCAATTGCTGGGCGATACGTCGCAGTTTCCCAACGTGAAATGGTGTTTGCAGTTGTTCCCACTTCTTTTGCTAGGGCTTCTTGGGATAGCCCCTTACCCCCATAACTCGTCCTCAGATAGCGAATGCGTTCTCCGATGTACTCCATTAATTCCATTCGGTTTGTGTTGTTCGCAACTAGCCCCATCGATATAACTTTCCTTTTATAGGATATTACTTCCTTTTGATGTTGACGATCCTTGTAGCAAAAGTTATTATCCCATATTAGGACAGTATTTCAACACAAATAGGATGACAGCGAGGTTCCGACTTTCCTGCGGCTAACTATCATCCTTGAGAAATTACTCCCCTAAAGCACATCTAGACACAAAAGGAGTCTTATATGCAGATTGAATCTAAGCAAGACGCAGAATTATTGGCGAAAAAACCCAAAACAATCACTGTTACCGTCAACGAACGCCCTGTAACCTTCTCAGAGCATAAGGCTACAGGCTTAGAGATTAAACAGGCTGCGATTAAGCAGGGTGTAGCGATTCAGGAAGATTTCGTGCTGTTTGAGGTCAAAGGCAATTCGCCCCTCAAGCAAATTGGAGACTGCGAAACCGTTACCCTGCATGAGGGGCAAAAGTTCCGCGCCACTGCACCTGATGACAACTCATAGGAGATATCAATGACACCTGAAGTTGAACAGGCGATCGCAGAAATTCAGCAAGCCTTTCCAGGACATTCCGTCGAAGTGGAAGCTGAAGCGCAGGGTGGCGCAAACGTCATTGTCCATAAACTACTGATTGGTGAACAGTATGTGCCTTCCAGCAGTTGGGTAGGCTTTGCAATTTCCTTTCAGTATCCCTATGCAGATGTCTACCCACACTATATAGATTCAGGGTTACGTCGGGTTGATGGTTTAGTTCAAGGTGATGGGTTCTCCTCAGCTAATTGGCGAAATCAGCCTGCAATCCAAGTATCGAGGCGTTCCAATCGATTGAATCCAGCTATTGATACGGCTGCATCCAAATTAACTAAGGTTCTTACGTGGTTGAGAAGCCGATGAACAAATCTATTGAATTCAGAATTGATCAGCCACTTTATCAAAAGCTTCATCAGCATCTTTTTCCTGGCGATGGTGATGAACATGGCGCGGTGATTGCAGCAGGTATTGTAGAAACTCCTCGCGGTATCCGCCTGCTGGCGCGTGAAGTTTTTCTAGCGCAAGACAGGATTGACTATGTACCTGGCACTCGCGGCTACCGTGCTTTAACTGCAAAGTTTGTAGCTGAGATATCAGGTTACTGTGCAGAACAGAATCTCTGCTACTTCGCCGTACATTGTCATGGCGGTAGAGACCAAGTTTGCTTCTCAGCTGATGATATGGCATCCCACGAACGAGGGTATCCGGCGCTGCTCGATATTACTCGTGGCGGCCCGGTGGGGGCGCTAGTATTTGCCAAAAACGCCGTAGCAGGGGATATCTGGACTCCCTCTGGTCGCTTCCAACTCGACCACATGACCGTCATCGGTTCGCATATCCGGCGACTTTATCCTGCGCCCCAACCCCGACTGTGTACCGCCAATCCCATGTACGACCGCCACGCACGCTTGTTTGGCGATGTCGGACAAGAAGTTTTCGCCAATTTAAAGGTGGGAATCATCGGACTTGGCGGCGGAGGTTCGTTGATCAATGAATGGTTGTCTCACTTGGGAGTTGGACATATCGTCGCCATCGACTTTGACCGCGTTGAATTAACTAATCGACCGCGAATTGTTGGCACAAATCCTTGGGATGCAATGACTTGGTTAACCAAACAGCCGATTCCGTGGTTGCAAAAACTCGGCAAGCGATTGGCTGCTTATAAAGTCCATGTCGCCCGCCGGGTTGCAAAACTTGCTAATCCCTCCATCCGCTATGATGCGGTTGTGGGAAATATCGTCGATGAAGCGATGTCTACGACGGGCTACGCCAACGCAAAGTTACTAGTAGATGTCGATTTCTTGTTCTTGGCAGCAGACTCGATGCAAAGCCGTCTAGTTTTCAACGCGCTGGTGCATCAATACCTGATTCCAGGGATTCAGATTGGTGCTAAGGTTCCTGTCAATAAGCAAACAAAGCAAGTTGGAGATATTTTTACTGCTACTCGACCCGTACTTCCTTATGCTTATGGTGGTTGCCTGCACTGCCATGAATTGATTCCGGCTGGTAGGTTACAACAAGAAGCATTGAGTGAGGAAGAACGGCGAACTCAACGGTATGTTGAAGATGAAGATATCGCTCAACCCAGCGTCATTGCACTCAATGTTAAGTCTGCCGAGCAAGCTGTGAACGATTTTATGATGATGTTCACAGGGCTTTATCAACCAGAAGTCCAACTGTGCCACCAATTAAGGTTTGCGCGAGAACGCAGCATTATCAATGTGGAGCCGCGTGCTAACGATTATTGCTTGGATTGTAGCAGTAGTTCTAGGAGTCGTCGCGCCAGGGGCGATCGCTATCGTCTCCCCTGCCGAATGCCAAATGCGTAGCAGTTGCAGCTAATCACCAAGCAATACTCGAATTGCTCTTAAAGCCTGATTACGTTTACCATTGCTAATCTTGGCAAACCAGTAGTGCGATTCTTCATAACTCATGGCTCTAATCCCTTGGGCAATATTCGCAATGCGTTCTATTTTAGAAAGCGGTTGTAAAGTTTGAAATAGCAACGCCAAATTTATCCCTGATTCTTCATTCAAAACATAGGGAGTTTGGCGATTATGACTTAGAGTTTTGGGGTCGTAATTATTCGCCTTCAAAGAATCATAAATTGCCTGTTTCACCTGAATTAAAGCATTGCCCTTTAAACGCCCAATACGCTTGGCAGAAGGACGCTTTTTTTCACCGGCTTTTTTATAAGCACATTGATACAACTCCAGGGCAAAGTTATTGTTGTCTGTAGGAACCACTCGCAATTGAAACTCTTGCATCTCAGTACGTTACTTTCGCCGTCAAATTCAGCCTGTCAACCGGATTACGATTCAGGGCTTGTTTGATATTACTGATTTCTGCGCCGTTTGGTTGCACTGGAGATGAAAATTCAAATACTAGCTTCAGCGACACGTCAGCTTTTACATCCGGGCTACTTAGCAAAGTGTTAACAGCCCCCTGAAAACTCTGAAATCCTTTAACTGGCCCTTGGTACTCTAACCGGATAAACTGTTCATTAACAGTAATAGTTGCCGTTTGGTCGATTTGCACTTTTAGCTTGATCAACATAGGGAAAGCCGTCATCAACTTGCGGTAGTCCATTACTTGCCCAACGGAGATTTCCAACGACTGGATACCCTGAACTTGATTATCTTGGATGCGATCGCTTAATTCATTAAATACCCGATCAAGTGTTCCCTCCAAATCAAATTCTTCCGGTTTGGCTTTAAATATAGTCAGATCATCCCAAGAACCCTTCCCATCTTCGCCTGCGCTTGGTGTGCTGGGTGTTCCAGTACCATAAGCCAATATCTTCGCTGGGGTTTCCCTTTCCTCTACTTCGCCATTGCCGTAGTCAGCTACGATTTTGAAAGTTGTGGTTTTAGCGATCGCTGTCTCATATTCATCACTAGGGCGAAACTCCCCTGCAACCAAATTTCCATCCTGATACAGCTTAATCGTCAAAGCCCCCGATGCTTTCCACCTTATCCGCACAGGTTTTACCGATTCTGTACTGGACAAGACTTGAGCATTCAGTTCAATTTCTCGCGGTTTCGGTGGTTCCAGAATTCCCCGGCGGTAGAGTTCCATCCGTTCAGAAAATTCTATGGAGTCGGGTAGGGTAATTTTACCGTCATCGGTTTTTATAAACAGCTTTTCTCCTACTTTCATATCCCAGTTACCAGTCTGCAACCCCTGGCGGATGGTATCTCGGAGCTTTGAGATTTCGGCATCGACAAATATATTTAAACTCAAATCTTTGGCGAAAGCTTCTTTTAATGCTTTAGTTGTCCAATGGTTTAACCCAGACAGCCACACCTTCTGCAAAATATAAGCAGGGGCGTAGGATGGTGCGTCATCAGCACGAATTTTCTGACAATCTTTCAGTGCTTGGGGCGTGAGTATTATTGGAACAGAAAACCGGGTTAAGCTCAAAATCCTTATTGCATAAGGATTTTATTGAATGTTGTAGTAGCTCACTTTTCAACTTACCAATTACGCAATGACGATAAATCAAGA
>NZ_JAIVFV010000285.1 GCF_020829445.1 Nostoc sp. CHAB 5836 | reverse complement strand
AACCAGCAGAGAATTTGCGCTCGCTCTATCTAGGGATAATTTTACATAACCCCGGTTCAGAATCGGTGAAGGTGAATATTTGGCAAGGGGCAAGTTATTTGAGTCAACCGGATGCACCATTTATTCAGTTACCATCTTTTAGTCAAAATCTTTTAGGTAAAGTTTTTGCTGGCCCAGGCGATCGCGTCATGTCTGATGTGCTTAGGGGAGTGCGACAAGAGATTTTCCCAGCCCAAATTGAGATTCCACCAAAGAAAAGTCGGATGTTACTAAATTTGCCAATTCCTGTGGAGGGATTGACACCACCCCTCAATGGTCGGTCTACATTGATCCGACTGCAAAGTAATGGCACTGTCTATGCTGCTAGTCTCGCCATGTTTGCGCGGGTGAATCCTGATGGTAGTGAGCGATGGCCTACTTTAGAAGAATGGCAGAATTTACTAGATAATGGCGATTTGGCTGGCCCACGTGATCAAGCGCCCACTCCCTTAGAGGAAACTGGGAAACCAAGAATTTATGGGCGTGTGGCTGGAGTGGCTGGTGGTTCACGATGGAGAGCCTTATTAGTAGATAATCCTAAAGCCAGATATCTGACTATTCCTGTGCCTGGTCAAGTGTTTTCTTACGGTCTGAGTACCCTAGATGGCGGTACATTAGGAACTGGTCAAATTCAAAGTGCTGCTATGCTGGTGCGCTATCCTGACACCGCATATCGCGCTCATGGTAACTATGGAATTCAATATAGTCTTAAGTTGCCGCTATACAACAATACTCAAAGTCCTCAAACTGTTAGTGTGTCGATACAAACGCCACTCAAGGAGGATCAATTAGTCAAACCGGGGTTACGCTTTCTTAGTACACCAGCCCCTCAAGTATTCTTTCGGGGGACAGTGCGGGTACGTTACAAAGATGAGCAAAATCAGCCACAAACTGAGTTTGTGCATTTAGTGCAAAACAGAGGTCAAGCAGGAGAACCATTAGTTTTATTAAAGATGAAAGCAGGCGATCGCTCTTTAGTAGAAATAGACTTTCTCTATCCGCCGGATGCTACACCACCGCAAGTATTAACAGTTTCAACTCAGGCTGAACCTGGGTAATGAATGATGGGTATCGCGCAATACGCTTGGGTTAAAGCTAAAAGCCAAAGAACTAAAGTTCAAAGCGGGTGACGAAGCCAACAGATACAATAGAGTTCAGTTAAGCCGTTGAAAACCCTTTGCTAGCTTTTGTTGTCCCTTAGCCTTCGGCTTAGATTTGTTAACTTCTCCTAAAGCTTCCTGAAATAAGTTATGCAAATGTATGGGTACACTGGCAATGTCTGGTAACTCTGGCTCAATAGGTTTGTGGAATTCTTGCAAAAGTGAATTCAAGTCATTTTCAAGGCTAAACTCTGGACGTTGCAAAAACACTTTTAACACATTTTCTAATTGAGTTGGATACTGTTGCCCTAATCGATGCCAGATAAAAGCATTAATACTTTTATCTTCGAGGTAGTAACGAACTAGTTTTTCCGCCCCTTGGACACTTTGCCAGTCCTCTGCTGATAAAATTGCTTGTACTTTACTATATGTTGGTAAAAACATTTGTCCCCAACGGGGATGAGAAAGGGCTGTTACCTGTTCTGCTTTCTTGAGATCAGCAGGTAAATCAACCTTTGGCATAACCATTTTACTATTGCCGCTTTTGCTGTTAAACATCTGAGAAACGACATTGGAATCAGCACCAAATTCTTGTGCTGCTGCTTTGATTTCATCGTCTCCAATGCCAGCCGCTTCTGCCACTTCAGCCAGAGATTTAGAAGTATCAATTCCTGCGGCTGCCAAGGTTTTTTCAGTAATTAGTTCTTGAAATTCCGCTATTTTTTTATTAAGATGGTATCCAGATAGTGTGATTTCATCAGTGCCAAAAAAGTCTACAAACTGCTGATGATATTGTTCTACTGACTGCCAAGCTTCTTCTAGCAAGTCGGGAGCATCGCTGTAAAGATTACTTTTATAGTTTTCTTTAAAATTTCCAATTGCGACAGCAAGTTTTGGTTTACCTAATTTACCCATTATTGTGTAGGGGCCAGAAAACGTCCAGTAGCTATCGGTGACAGGAGAAATGCGAGTGAGCAAGATTTCTCCGACTTTCAACCGAGATATTACTTGTAATGTTTGAGTATTGTTGGGCTTGACGATGTAGCGCTTATCTGTCAACCAGTTTGTCAATTCAGAGCCATCAGGTAGAATATTAGTTATGGCAAATAAGCCAATAAAACTATGATGCCAACTATTTATCAGGTTGCGATCGCTCTCTTCTAAATCTGGATTGCTTTCGATAAACAACTCTAATGGAGACTTATCACCAACTTTCCCATCTGTCAGAAAGCTATCGATAATTAAATCCTGCTGTGTACTATCCCCACTTCCACGGCGCGACTGTTCTGCTGCATAAGTTTCCAGTGCTTTTGCTAGTTCGCCTTCAGCATCAAGGACAAAATCAACTAAGGCTTGTTTTAATTGGTGCGATCGTTCTAATATGACATCCACAAGTTAATCTCTCGGTGCAACAAATGTAGATTATAGCGTTTGAGAGAATTGCAGCATCTAGCAATAGCTAGATTTATGCGGATTTAGCCGTAAAGCTTCTCTTAAAATAGATACAAGGCATCACACAAGGTCATTACAGATGGTCGCAATTCCCAATTCTAACTATATTTCTCCAGAAGACTATCTCAAAGGAGAAGAAACTAGTCCTACCAAGCATGAATATAGACAGGGACAGGTTTATGCAATGGCAGGGGCAAGTAATACCCATGTGATTATTTCTCTTAATATTGCTTCAATGTTGAGAAATCATTTGCGCGGGAGTGGTTGTCAGGCTTATATCTCAGACACCAAAGCACATATTGAGTCGATTAACATCTATTACTATCCCGATATTATGGTAAGTTGTGACCAAAGAGATAGAGCTTTTAACAACTTTCTGCGTTACCCTTGCTTAATTGTAGAAGTGCTATCTCCGACAACAGAAGCCTTTGACCGAGGTGATAAATTTGCTGACTACCGACAGATGGAGTCACTTCAGGAATATGTGCTTGTGAGTCAAACTCGGTTAAGTGTTGAGTGCTTTCGCCGTAACCCAGAAAAACAATGGGTACTTTATCCATATAAACAAGAAGATATCATTCATCTGGCAAGTATAGATTTTCGGTGTGCTGTTGCAGATTTATATGAGGATGTTACTTTTGCATCGCCGTAATTGATTGATTGCAATTGAAGGGTTTTGGATAAACTACGTTTTAACAATTTAAAATCCAAAAAGTTGATGTTGGGTTTCATTTCCCTACGGGACGCTGCGCGAACGTTCAACCCAACCCAATACGCTTGGGTTAAGGATTTTCTGGAGAACCATAGGCCTGTAGAGACGTTGCATTGCAACGTCTCTACACTGTCCACTGGACAAGGGTTTTAGTCTTAAATGAACCGTATTGTATTTTATACAACTTTGCATCAATATCTCCACGTTCAATTAGTGTATCTAATATCTCTCTTTGGTTAAAATAATTTTTCGCTTTTTCTTTTCCTAAGAATCCCCATGTTACCGAATGAGTATAGATACTTGAATAAAATTTTGATATGTCAACACGAATTTCTATCAACTTGCTAAATGAGGTTTCAATAAGTTGATTTCTGAAATCAGCTACTGTTTTGCTCTTAGTATGTACAGAACGTTTTTTAATATCTTTTTCAGGAACAGGCAAACTTTTTGAGTACTCAGATAATCTAAAAACATTTTCAAATAATACCCAGTTGTTTGTTATTATCTCAGATAAGGCAATGAAATGCTTAGGGTTAGGAATACGTATAAATCGTCTTGATAACTTTCCTTTTGAAATAGAAAATTCAGTAGATTTTGAGGAATTAAATCTATTGATAAAATGAGTTGCGTTTTCTTTTTTTAAAGTTGTTATTACTTTCTCCTGTTTGTTGTATCAATATGAAATTTTGGCTTGATGTTGTTCCATTCTGCTCAAAAAGCATAGCCCAAGATTAAATAATACTATTTACATTGTTTGCAAGTGTTGATGTATTAAAAGGTGGTGGCAACTCTTTCGGGAAGTAGCCTCGCTCTATTAAATCTTTTAGTTGCATTTAGATGTATTTTGGTTCTAGAGTCCGAATTTAAGCATTATCGGCTAACTAGCATTTTTTATGTTAAATGTGGGTAGCCTTATGCATAGGATTCCCTAAATTGGCGTGAAACTAACTGCGGCAATAAAGGGACTGAATCACAGTTTTGATTTGCTCTTCTTTAAATGCTGTTTATCTCAATGGCATCATTCCTCTCCTTGCAACAAGCGTTCTCGATGCTCATCTCCTTCCCGTCGAGTCCGCGAAACCCATTCAGCCGCATCTTCACCCAATAGCGGATAGGATGCTATACCCTTTAAATCGCTCCACTTGCGTTTTGGTTGCGCTTGAGTGATATGTTTCTTCACACGCTCCAGCAAATGCCCTATCACCGTCAATTGCTCCTCTGGAGTTAATTGCTCAATGTCGCTTAAAATTTTTTCAAGTGACGGACTCATCAAGCTAACCCTTATCAACTGCTGTAAATTTTAACGCGAGTTCGACGGAACTAAAAAATGGCAGTTAGTAATTACACTATGTGACAACGCAGGGTGCGGAACGTGGGTTTAAACACTTTGTGATTGCTTCACTTCGTTGCCATCGCAAATATAAAAAAGCTAGCTATCTGTCAATACGCTTGGGTTAAGCGTCGATCCCCCCAACCCCCCTTAAAACAGTTATCAGTTATCAAGTATCCGCATTATCAGTCTTGGCAACCTATGGTGGGGGATAAAGAAGCGCCACCAACGCCTGACACCTGTACGGCGTAGGCAAAAACTTGCGAGATAAATAGATTACTGATAACTGTTAACTGATAACTGTTAAAAAGGGGGACTAAGGGGGATCTCCAATTGATGTTGCACCTTAACTGAACGGTATTGAGCTATAGCCAAGCAATCAGAAATTTGATCTCAGAAGCTAAATGCTTAATCAAGTCGGCTCATTTGAACCGACTTGATTT
>NZ_JAIVFV010000284.1 GCF_020829445.1 Nostoc sp. CHAB 5836 | reverse complement strand
CGATGATCGCATAGATCGCAATTGTTTCATTTAACATATGCCCCTCCGAATTTTCTGACTGGAGGGCATTTTATTGCTTAAGTGGTCACGTGCGATCGCACTCCCGCGTAACTAGCAACTTGGGTTAATAGATATCTGGTTAAATTAAATATGCGTTACCCAGACCCCTTGTAGAGACGTAGCACTGCTACGTCTCTATATTCTTTTTCACTCCTATGTCTAATAGTAAACTCTAGCCCTTCAACGCCTTTCTAAAGTTTCGACGATAAGATTGATTTGTAATAAACAAAGCTGGCCATAGCAAAGATAAACCAATCCGATTGGTCAAAGCTGGATTAAAATTAGTCCGCCCAAAGCCATTCCAAAACTTCCAAACGCCGCCTCCGTAAACGACAATCAAGCCAATAACAATTAAAGTACTCATTCCTATCAACTCCGTTAGTAACTGACAGAATTTAAGTTACAGCTATTTTCAAGTAAATAGACCACGGGGTAGGGAACATTGCTGTGCCCTGACGACGGATGTGGAACAAAATACATGATTTCTGCTGTAAGTTTGACCACACGAGGTAAGCAGTTCATAAGCAATACTGAGAAGGTATGACAAAACTCCCCAGTTTTTGAGATATAAGTCAGTTAAACATACATTCTCTAATTCCAGTGTAGAATAGCCTCATAGATTGCAGCTAGTTTGAAGCTAGGCTGTTGGCTCTGTACCCTTTAGCCCACAAGACTTAATGCCAATCTACTTATCATAACTTTCTGGCATACCCACTGCTGATAAACCGGCGATCGCTCGTAAGTTCTGACAACGAATCAACTCAGTAAAATTTAAGCTGGAACGCCCTTCAATTTTGGCTACCGCTTCAATTGCAGATAACAAGTGCTGCGCTGCTTCAACTTCGGAATAACCACGCCGTTGTCCGATGCGGATTGCGGCTGTATCGGCGTTTAACTCTGACTCTTGAGATTTATTAGTGCGCCAGATCCCAAAAGCAGCGATCGCACTTAATCCCCCAGCTACCGCTACACCCACTATATCTGACTGTCCTGCTTCCAATAACCCACCTAACAGGCCAGCCAGCACCGCACCTTGATAAATGTCGCGTTTAAACCACTTCACCCCCGTCAACCAGCTAACCATTTGCAACAGCAGCAAATCTCGTTGGGGCTTTGTCAAGCGACGCCACAAATCAAAATTAATATATATGGGTCGCGCCTGATTCCAGGGTTGAGGAAAGGAGGCGTCAATCACTTTCGCTTGCTCTGGCTTACTAACGATTTTTGTCGTCATCCGAGCAGAAGCAGGCATCACATCTAACAAACGGCGAATTTCAACATTTGGCTCCATAAATTTAATTATTAGCCATAATGTGCATAGTAACTAAGTGTGTAAAAAATAAACTTTTCGTGTTAACCTTTGATTTGTGAGATGCGATCGCACTCTTGAATAGATTCAAATCAAGCCATAAAAATATTGATTAAGCAGTTTGCTAGTGCGGCGGGATTTGATCGTATTTGTTTGCCGCCAAATTCAAAACCGGAAAGTTTTGAATCACCATTGAGACTACACTTGTAACTACATGGATGCTTTTGCTCCCCTCCCGCCTGAATGGACTAATAAAGCAACACACGCTTATGATTTTTGCTGTCCTAATTGCCACTCAAATAGCCGAGAAGCTGAAAAAGTTTGGCTAAATCGGCGATCGCCTGTACTTACACAAGACCGTGGTCGTAAATGGCAAGAGTTCTACTACTGTCACTGTGGCTCTGTGTGGTGGGCTTGGAGTAGCGATCGCCCCTCAAAAGATATATCTAATCAGCCAGATTGTAATCCTACATAGCCAATTTTTTTCATCAGAATTTGGGCTGACTCCACCATTACCTCAAGTTCAGGATCGCTCCTAGTCATCTTGTCAATGATTGCGATCGCATCGCTAGTTTTTCCCATCCTCTTCCTGGTAGAAAACAACACGGTTTCAGGCACAGCATATCTTCTAAGTAGGTTGGCGCAATTAAAGTTAACTGGCTAAGGCTGTCATTTGTCATTGGTCATTTGTCATTAGTAAAGGTTTTAAGCTTATTTACCTTTCGTAACATACTTGATTTTTTTCGCACCAACGTACTTAAATATATCAATATTGTTATATAGCGGTTCTCAGTTGCATGAGGTACGCTTCAACCCCACCCCCTACCCCTAAGAGCTTGCGGGAGGTGAGATTTTGCGTAAGTTCTTAGGGGTGGGGTTCCGACTGTATTGCAACGAAGTGAGAACCGCTATATTACAGCAAAGGAGAAAACCAGAGGCGTGGACTACAATGCAATCCACTTGGGTTAAGCCCAAAAAATTAAATTATGTAGGTTGGGTTGAGGAACGAAACCCAACGTTTTCAAGCCTCAGTTGAGTGCAATACAGACCTAACCCCCAGCCCCAACCCTTGTAGCGTTGGGGAGTAAGATTCAAAGCCTCTCTCCTTTTAGGAGAGAGGTTTGGAGAGAGGTCAGACTGTATTGCATCCAAACTCCAAGCGCTATAATGATGCTTCCCCTAGATTGAAAAATCTAAACAAAAGCCCACCTCAAGGCGGGCTTTTGTTTATCTAATTCTCAGCTTTGCTAATTTTAGAAAGTGAAGGTAGTACGCAAAGTACCTACATAGATGGTGTCGTTAGCATCGTTATGCTCTGGATTGAAGATTACCAATACGCCAGGAGTGACTTGAATATTATCGGAAAGCTTGAACTTGTAAAGACCCTCTAAGTGATAAGAGGTATCATCGTCTCGGTCAATATTACCGGCAACATTTTTAATGCTACCACCAGTAACTTTGGGTGGTTGACCAAAGATAACACCTAAGACGTTGCCTTCTCCACCAAAGTCTTTCAAAGCAAGTGATCCAGCCCAGTACCAAATATCTGCGTCTGCACCGACATTAGTACCAGTCCTAGCATCAGCAGTTGTGTAACCTCCCCAACCACTAATAGCCAACGCAGAGCTAAGTTGGAAGGTAGCTTGTACACCGTAATTATTGGATTCGGTAGCAGTGTTATTCCCAAAGGGATTATTGGCAAAAGCACTACCTGTACCTTGGAAAAGGTTGTTGTTGGTGGTGTTGTTGAAATTATTAGTTTGATAAGTGCGGGCGTAGGTTAGACCAACATTAAAGGCTTTGGTAGGTTGGAAAGATAACTGACCAAAGATGGCATTATCACCCTCAAGCAACCCATTATTCTCTGTAGGGTTATTAGCAGTTCTAGCTAAATAAGCACCACTCAAGCTGATAGGGCCGGCAGGATTGAAGGTAACAGTCACACCAGCACCAGTTTGACCTTGACGATAAATGGGGCTGAAACGTCCATAACGAGAGAGCGCACCTCTACCAGAGCTTGCAAAGTCAGGGTTGAAGGTATTTACGTTTTCGTTTAATTCACCGCCACTAGCATCAATTTTTACACGTACTGCGTCAGTCAAGTTGAAAGCATAGTTGATTTTATCGACCGCAACCGAGTTGTCAGTACCACCGTCAAAACCCAAGCGGGTCATGTTAGTACCAGTTATGTTGGGTCTTGGGTTAGTCGTTGATGTACTTCCACCATCCAATTGGGCAATATTCCCAGCATTCAAACGGATTTGCAACTGGTCTGTACCAGTGAAACTGCTGTACAAGTTCAAACGCACGCGGTCACTAAAAGTGGTATTACTATCTAAATTTTGATTTGGGTTACCAAATGCAACTGCTCTATCTCCACCAAAAGGCTGAGATACATTGAAAATTGCTTCCCCAACCAACTTGGTGGTAGTGGAGAACTGATTTGCTTCCAACTCAGAAGTGCGGGCTTCTAATCCATCTACACGACCGCGCAGGGTTGCTAATTCAGCAGAATATTCTTCTTGCAAGCGTTGTAAAGTAGCTAAATCTTGTTTGCTAACTAAATCAGCAGTAGCTGTAGCAATGAGTTCGTTAACCCGATCTAAACAGGCATTCAAACCTGCGGCAAACTCATAACGGGTCAAAGCACGGTTCCCACGATAGGTACTGTTGGGATAACCTGCAATACAGCCGTAGCGTTCAACTAGGGATTGTAAAGCTTGAAATGCCCAATCTGTGGGCTGCACATCGGAAAACTGCGAAACAGATGTTACCTGACCAATGTTGTTAGAATCTTGAGCTTCAGATAACTGAGCAACATTTGTTACTTTTTCGTTAACTTCAGCAGCTAAGGCGCTATTGGCAGCGAAAAACGTAGCAGCTATAACGACCGGACTAACTTTAAAAAGATTCCAGAATTGTTTTGTCATGTTTTTACTCTCACTCACACCTACAATAATCCAGTCATGATAAAGTGGTTTGGACACTTTACTTTCGGGGATTTTACACACAATCACAGCAATGATTATACCTTTATTTTGTGATTATTACAAGCAAGTCAGTTAGATACTGCTGAACTAGAATTTTTAATTAATATTTAGTAAGGGAAAAATAATAATGCTGCAAAAGGTCTATGGTTTAAAGTATCTATCAGTTAGATAGAGGACGGATTTTGTTAATTGTTTACTCCTTAATATAATTGTGCAAGTTTAAGAATAGGTAAGCTTTTAGTAAAATATCTAGTTAACTTATTTTTAATTAAGTAAGTCGGCAACAATAAATCAAACTATATTACGAAACGTAAATATACCTTAAACCCTTATAAATGACAAATGACAGCCTTAGCCAGTTAGCTTTATTTGCGTCGCTCTACTTATTTATTTTTGAATTGTTAAGGCGTGTGGGGGAGGGCTATTTCATTCTAGACATAAACCACCCGGAACTGAAGTTCCTCTCTTATAGCTAAAGTACGTTTTAACGAACTTTGGGGGTTTAAGTCCCCTGTCTCTACAGACAGCGCGTTTTGTGTCGGGGTCTAAATCCCCGTCACTTTCACGTAATTGCGAATTGCGAATTGCGAATTGCGAATTGTTTTAACGGACTATGACCTTTTCTCAGTCGTCTTTAGAGGTTGTTTGAAAAGTCGGAGAGATGGTAAAAAAGCTCTCTGGGTATACGCTGTGAATAGATAATAGACAGCACCGAGAGAGCGACATGAGTAAAGCATACCCCAGCAATCTGACCCTCGCCCAA
>NZ_JAIVFV010000283.1 GCF_020829445.1 Nostoc sp. CHAB 5836 | reverse complement strand
ACTTTATGATTTAACATTGAATAGCTATTTTTCTCCGTAAAATCACATAGAAAATTTTATTTTAAGGAATCCGATTTCTATTTGGTCATTTTTTGACTATTTCAGCCGATTTAAAAATCCTGAAACGACCGAACCACGTTAAATAGTTGAGAATTTTCTCAACTATTTTCGATAAGTCGCAAATCTTGTTGTTGAATGCACTATTGTGTCATAATCCGATTTTCTGATTTTGAATTTTAAATTGTAAATTACTTATGCGTTGCTCTGCCACCCTAACCGAGCTGGTTGAAGTTATTTTGGCCCAGACTGTAAACTTATGTGAAAATGCTTTAACACAAGTAAGTAGCGGTATACAAACAGATAGCCGTACCCTGAAGCCGGGTGAAGTATTTGTAGCTTTACGAGGCGATAAGTTTGATGGACATGAATTTGTGCCAACTGCGATCGCCAAGGGTGCAATAGCTGCAATTGTGGATTTGGAATACGAAAATCCGGGATTTCCTGCATTACAAGTAAAAGATACCCTCAAGGCGTATCAAAAAATTGGCAGATGGTGGCGCGATCGCTTTAACATTCCTGTAATTGGCGTAACAGGTTCCGTAGGTAAAACTACAACTAAAGAATTGCTCGCCGCAGTTTTAGGGACAAAGGGACGAGTTCATAAAACTTATGGAAATTACAACAACGAAATTGGTGTCCCGAAAACTCTCCTAGAACTTGGCGCCGAACATGATTACGCCGTGATTGAAATGGCGATGCGGGGTCGGGGACAAATTGCCGAACTGACACAAATAGCGCGTCCAACAATTGGAGTGATTACCAATGTGGGGACGGCACATATTGAGTTACTGGGTTCGGAAGAAGTGATCGCTCAGGCAAAATGTGAACTGTTAGTGGAAATGTCTACTGATAGTGTGGCAATTCTCAACTACGACAATCCTCTATTAATGACTACAGCAGCGAAAGTTTGGCAAGGAGAAGTTATAACTTACGGTTTTTCTGGTGGGGATATTCAAGGGCAATTAATTGATCACCAGACTGTGGAAGTCGCAGGATTCAAGCTGCCTCTGCCGTTGCCTGGTCGTCACAATGCCACTAATTTCTTGGCAGCTTTAGCGGTGGCAAAGGTGTTGGGAATTGATTGGGCAAGCCTGAAAACAGGTGTGATGGTGGATATGCCCACAGGGCGATCGCAGCGATTTAGTTTACCCAATGATGTGGTAATCTTAGATGAAACTTATAATGCTGCACCAGAAGCTATGATAGCAGCGTTGCAATTATTGGCAGATACACCCGGAAAGCGGAAAATTGCCGTATTGGGTGCAATGAAAGAATTGGGAGAGCGATCGCAGCAGTTGCACCAGCGAGTGGGAGAAACAGTGCGAAAGTTGAATTTAGACGGTTTGTTGGTTTTAGTAGATGGACAAGATGCCGAAGCGATCGCCCTTAGTGCCGAGGGTATACCATCGGAATGCTTTGCAACCCATGCTGAGTTGGTGGCTAGGTTGAAGACATTTGTGCAAGCAGGCGATCGTTTATTATTCAAAGCCGCCCATTCGGTAGCACTAGATCGGGTAGTCAATCAGTTACGTGCAGAATTTCCCAAATAGACATCTGGTAGAAATTAAAATAATTCTTAATTCGTAATGACGCTCCTGCGGACGCTCGTTCCTCTCTACCGCAACGCTTTCGCTATCGCTACGCTAACGTAATTCGTAAATTTTGTTTTGTAATGAGGATTTAACCCCAACACAAAACTTACTTTTTTATTGAACCGGGAGACTTAAACCAATTCGCAATTCGCTTTTTCGCCCATGACGCTCGTACGTCGCTAACGCTGCGCTAACGCAATTACGTTTTGTGACGGGGATTTAGATTTAGGCGTTCAATTCGCGCTGCCCTTCAAAGGCTAGGACTTAAACCCCCAAAGTTCGTTAAACTCACGTAACTAATTAAATATGCGTTACCCAGAACCCTTGTAGAGACGTAGCACTGCTACGTCTCTAGATTCATTTTAACTTTAGACAATGGCTAAGTCAGATAAATTACCTTGGTAGCCACTAATCTCAATCACGGCATCTGTGAGAGCAGAAAATCCATTTGTACTATCATTGAGTGCTAGAAAAGTCCGCCCATTATTGCCTGTACCAAAGGTAAAAGTTGCCGCACCTTTAGCCACCAAGGCAGTTGTAGTTAATACTTGTTGTATATCGACAATATTTAAACTTGCAACAGTACCAAGTTGAACCAAATTAGCGGCTGAAACTGCATTCAGACCATCAATTTGATCTTGACTGATCCTGAAATCAGTAATTCTATCAAAGCCAGACAGCAGCGAATCACTTAGGCTGTTAAATACAAATTTATCAGCGCCATTACCGCCTGTGAGGGTATCACCACCAGCGCCGCCGTTGAGGATGTCATTACCCTGATCACCAACTAATTTATCATTTCCTGCTAATCCAAAGAGTTGATAGTTGCCATTTTTAGCAAAAATGTTGTCATTACCAGTCCCACCAATGAGTGTATCTGCAACATCGTCAGCGTTTAAAGTAATATTTGGTATATTTGAATCCTTAGTGATTGTGCTGACCAGTTGATCGTTGGCATCAAACAGATAACTAGCAACTGCGTCAGTTATCCCATCGTGATTATTGTCAATATCTGCCGAAGTTAGTTTACCATTTGCATCGTAATTGTAAGTGGTAATCTCATCAGGGAGACCATCATTATTTTTGTCAACTACTTGTGCAGTGAGTTTGCCGTTAGCATCGTAACTGTAAGCAGTAATCTCGTCTGTGATGCCATCACGATTATTGTCAATCTTCTGTGAGATCAGCTTACCGCTAAAGTCGTAGATATAAGTTCCAACCGCATCAATTAAATCATCGTTATTAAAGTCATAGCTGGCGGATGCGATTCCATAAGTATAGGTTTTTACATAATCAGCGATGCCATCGGCATTGTTGTCAGAGCTTTCGGATATTCGATTGCCGTCGGCATTATTATAAGTGTAAGTGTAGGCATAATCTATGCCGTCGCCGTTTTCGTCACAACTAGAGAATGTCAACTTGCCGTTGGCATCATAAGCAGAGGTTTCGACATAATCAACGATGGTGTCGCCATTATCGTCACGACTAAGGGATGTCCGATTGCCGTTGACATCATAAGTATAGGTTTCGACATAATCAACGATGGTGTCGCCGTTGTCGTCACGGCTAAGGGATGTCAACTTGCCATTGGGATCATAAGTATAGGTTTCGCCATAATTAGCGATGTCATCGCCGTTGTCGTCACGACTAAGGGATATCCGATTGCCATTGGTATCATAAGTATAGATTTCGATATATTCAATGGTGTCGTTACGAAAACTACACGATGTCAAGTTCCCGTTAACATCATAGGTAGAGGTTTCAACATCTTCAACGATGCCATCGCCGTTGCTGTCACTACTATAGAATATCTGATTGCCCTTGGCATCATAAGTATAAGTATAAGTTGCGAGTGTATCTGCTATGCCATCGCCGTTAGTGTCAAAGGTTTCTGATATCTTTTTGCCGTTGGCATCAAAAGTATAGGTTTCGACACTATCAACTATACCGTCGGCGTTGTTGTCAGTAATATAGGATGTCCGATTGCCGCTGACATCAAAAGTATAGGTTTCGACACTATCAACTATACCGTCAGCATTGTTGTCACGACTTAAAGATGTCCGATTGCTCTTGGCATCATAAGTAGAGGTTTCGACATATTCCACTATGCCGTCGCCACCCCCAAAACTATAGGATGTCTCATTGCCGTTGGCATCATAAGTATAGGTTTCGATACGTTCAACGATGCCATCGCCGTTGCTGTCAATAGTTATGGATGTCCTGTTACCATTAGCATCATAAGTAGAGGTTTCAACATTATCAGCGATGCCGTCGCCGTTGCTGTCAATAGTTATGGATGTCCTGTTACCATTAGCATCATAAGTAGAGGTTTCAACATTATCAGCGATGCCGTCGCCGTTGCAATCATCAGTAGAGGATGTCAGGTTGCCCTTAGCATCATAAGTAGAAGTTTTAACATTATCAGCGATACCGTCGCCGTTGATGTCAATGCTTTCGGATGTCAGCTTGTCTTTGCCATCATAACTATAGATGCCGCCACTATCAGTGATGCCGTCACTGTTGTTGTCAATGCTAAAAGATGTCAAATTATAGCGGTAGTTAATAACTGAGTCTATTTCCCCATCACTGTTGTTGTCTATATTCTCAGATATCAGTTTGCCATTAACGTCGTAAGTGTAAGTTGTGGTTGAGATCATAAACTTCTGTTGCTCCACTAAATATCTATATGACTACACTTTAGTTATGTAGTCCGGGTTAATCGAAACTTATAGAAAGTTATCAAATATGTTTATGCTGCATCAGCAATTACAAAGATGATATGATTGAAAAAAATGGACAGGAAGTGTTCTGGATCACATTATTCATGTGACATATATGATTGCAATTTTTTGCAAGTTAGTGTTATGGTTAGCCCTTGCACTATTACAAGTATTTCTCAAAAGCTGAACCATTATTTTTATTTTTATTTTTTGGGCTTAGGGACTTCCAATTAACAATTCAAAATTAAAGAAATTAAGTAAGTTGGCAAGAATAAACCAAACTATATTACGAAACATAAATACACCTTAAACCCTTATAAATGACGAATACTTCGACAACTCTACCAGACGCACTCGCGTTCGCGCTTGGTGAGTTTACGGTGAGCATCTCGACTCCGCTCGTTGGCGTAGCCTAAGAAGAGATGGAACCGCAGTCGAACTGCGTCTCGCTCTTAAGGGCAGTACAAGTGACAGCTTAGGCAGTTAGCTTTATTTGCGTCGCTCTACTTACATAAGGGGATTTAAACCCCGACTGAAATGGGTGCTACATGATGTAGGGGTCTTAAACCCTTTAATTTACGATAAAAAAAGACTCAACTACTTGTTGTGGGGTGGGCGTCTCGCCATTGGTGTCAACTTAACGTGAAACCCAAGCAAGGAATGATATTAAGTCCACTCATATCTTGCACCGGGAAATTTGAATGTCAATTCCACAACTAAGTATGAAATTTCGCATTCGTTCAAAGTAGAGTAAAATTAACGACAGTAATAGTTGTGGAAAGCAAGTTTGAAAAGCAAGTT
>NZ_JAIVFV010000282.1 GCF_020829445.1 Nostoc sp. CHAB 5836 | reverse complement strand
AACTACTGGTATTACTTGTGTAGATAATTATAGAGGTCGAGGACGTTATAAAGCAGAATCACATCTGCCAAATCTTTTATCAGATATCAAAAAGTTGGTTGATGGCCAAAGTCAGATAGATCCAAGTTTTAAAAGTCAAAGGCTGTACAGCCGCCTTTGATCTGCCCAAGTGAGACATCAATTAATTGAGCAATTTGGTTATCCAGATGAAGAATTGCCAAGTTCAGAAACAATTCGTGTTAAGTTAAACGATTTAGGGTATCGCCTCAAACGAGTTGCAAAAATTCAACCTCAAAAAAAATTCCTGAAACTGACGCAATCTTTGAGCAATTAGCTATAGTTCATCAAGAAGCTTCGGATGACAAGAGTATTTTACGCTTAAGTCTAGATGCGAAAGCTCGTGTAAATATCGGCTCATTTGACCGTGGTGGTAAAAATCGAGTACCAACGAAAACTGATGACCATGATTTCCACCCAAAAACAACTGTGGCTCCTTATGGTATCAATATCCAGAGCTTGATGAGCTATTTTTGTATTTTACAGAATCCAAAGTAACTAGTGATTTTATCGTTGATATTTTAGCAGATTTTTGGAAATCAGAAAGTTGGCGATTTTCCGAAATAAAAACTCTGCTCATTAATCAAGATAATGGAGGAGAGAATAACTCTCGGCGTACACAATTTATGAAACGCATAGTTGAATTTTCTCAGAAATATAAACTGAATTTACGTTTAGCTTACTACCCTCAGTATCACAGTAAATATAATCCTATCGAACGGACTTGGGCTGTTCTAGAAAATTATTGGAACGGGAGTATTTTAGATGAAGTGGAAACTGCTTTAAATTTTGCTCATAATATGACATGGAATGGGAAGCATCCTGTTGTTAAACTAGTCACTGAAACTTATAAACTAGGAGTTAAACTGAACATTTGAAGCTATGTCAAAAGTTGAGAATCAAATCCGGCGTTTGACTGATTCAAATCATGAAACTTTCCCGGATTTAGGTAAATGGTTTATTGATATTTCCTATGGAGCAACATAGTTTTTCAAAATAGTTTTTCAAGTTTTTTCTAACGAAAATTAATAATAGTACATCATTAAATAGCATTCTTCAGCCCCGGGAAGTGCAGACTTTTCATGTGTATTTGGGGAGTCTTGGGTTGCTGTTAGCAACCCAAGACTCCTCTGCCTTTTATAATGATTATCATTATTATTTACTGTATATTTTATTTCCTGGAAGTCCCTAAGTATTTTTAGCTACTAGTACAACCGTTGATTCTGTGTCAAGCAAACACATGACTATAACAATAATTACTGCTTGGCATCTCAATTAAATAAAAAAGATTATTAATTATCTTGTGTCTTGCATCACTTCATAATATGATTCAACTAGCTTAAACCTAAATGACAATTCTTTTCAAAGATTGTCATTATGTCTTCGGGTACGACCAAGTAGTGTGATTGAGTGTAAGCGGATCAATGAAGTTAGATAAATTTTTTCAAACCCTGCTGCTAACAGGTGCGGTTATTGTTGTGATCAACACTCCTGCTAAAGGTGAGGAAGTACGAGAGGATATTCAAGGCAAATCTTCTACCCAGAGGGTAGGAAAATCTACATTAGATCAGCAGCTTGCAGGTACAGATAAAAAAATAACGAGCCGCAAATCTTCGGTATTAGCTCCCAGCACCAGGAAATCCCGACTCTTTAAGTCTCAAATTGCCAGTTCACTGCAAAGAGCAAAGTCGGATAAAACAAGTAAAAATATTCGTCAACTCAGCGAAATCGAACTCCCCGCGACTAGCGCTCAAATGCTGGTACAGTCACCAACACCAACCAATCCCCCTAACCCAGAACAAAGAAGTGGGGATCAACAAGTCATACCAATTACGGGAGTAAAGGCAAATCCCACAGACAAAGGTGTGGAGGTAATTTTAGAGACAACCCTTGGGGAACAACTGCAAGTTACAAATCGCAGTACGGGTAATAATTTTATTGCTGATATTCCCAATGCACAACTACGTTTACCCAGTGGTGAGGCTTTCACATTTCGTTCTGAAAAACCACTTACGGGAATTATTGAGATAACAGCTACAAATATTGATGCAAATACTGTTCGAGTGACGGTGGTAGGTGATGTAGAGCCACCGACAGTTGAGTTATTTGATGATAATGCAGGACTGGTTTTTGGGATAAATTCTGCTGCAACAGCAACGCAGCCATCACAGCAGCCCCAAACACCACAAGCACAGCAGCCAGCAAGTGGGACTGAGACACCCCAAAACGAACCACCAGCACAGCCGGATGAGCCAATTGAGTTAGTGGTGACGGGTGAGCAAGATGGATATCGCGTAACAAATACTACGACTGGGACAAAAACTGATACACCTTTGCGTGACATTCCTCAATCAATTGAAGTAATACCACAAGAAGTATTACGCGACCAACAGGTGACTCGCTTAGAAGATGCGCTCAGAAATACTTCTGGTGTCAATCAGAGTTTTAACTTTGGGCCATTTACTTTCTATAACATTCGCGGATTTGATGTGACAGAGACGAATCTTCTGAGAGATGGACTCATTGACACATTAGCCGGACAAGTGAGTGAACTTTCCAGTATTGAGCGAGTCGAAGTTCTCAAAGGCCCGGCATCAGTTCTATTTGGTTTGGGTAATCCAGGAGGAAGCATCAATCTTGTATCTAAACGTCCTTTGCCCGACCCTTTTTATACTGTTGATGCAACTGTTGGTAGCTATAGTTTTTATCGAGGTGCAGTTGATTTATCGGGGCCGCTAAATGACTCGAAGACAGTTTTATATCGTCTCAATTTAGCCTACAGAAATTCAGGTAGTTTTGTCGATTTTTTTGAAGGTGAAAGCTTAAATATATCGCCTGTGATCAGTGTGGAACTTAGCAAGAAAACTAACCTGACCTTGGAGGCAGAATACATCAAAACAAGAGATACTTATGCATCTGGTGTACCTGTGATTGGTAGTTTATTACCTAACCCAAACGGGAAAGTGTCTCGTAATCTTAACCTTTTTGAACCTTCTGATAGTGTTGAGCAGACAATTATCAGGCTGGGATACCGACTAGAACATAAGTTTAACGAAAACTGGTCGATAAACAATGCCTTTAGGTTTGTACATCGTGATCTCGATCAACGACGCACGGATTCTAACGGTTTAGATGCAGATAATCGAACTTGGCTGCGATCGTTTTCAGAAAGCTCTTCCGAAAATGAAAATTATGCGATGTCAACAAATCTGATTGGTAAGTTTGCCACAGGTTCAATTCAACACCAGCTATTATTTGGATTTGATTTAAATCGTCTTGATAATTCCAGCCCAATAGCTCCTTTATTCGAGGCGGCATCAATTAACATTTTTAATCCAGTTTATGGTGGCTCGCCAACAACGGTTATTGGTACTTTTGGTGAATCGGGGTTGCGACAGCAGACAAACTCATTAGGAATTTATCTGCAAGACCAAGTGGCACTGATGGATAACTTGAAGATTTTATTGGGTGGGCGGTTTGACCTTATCGATCGAAAATATGAAGATTTCGCCAAGAATACAGAAAGCAGTGGGTCAGATAGTGCCTTCAGTCCTCGGTTTGGGATTGTTTATCAACCCATCCCTGCAATCTCTCTTTATACCAGTTACACAAGTTCATTTACTCCACCAGGCGGATCATATTTTTTTGGCATTGACTCTTCCTTCAAGCCAGAACGCGGTAATCAGTATGAGGTTGGGGTAAAAGCAGATTTGAATGATCGACTTTCAGCAACCGTTGCATTGTTTGATTTAACTCGTACCAATGTCACGACAGAAGATCCCAACAACCGCGACGTTTCAATCCAAGTTGGTGAACAGAATAGCCGGGGGGTTGAGCTAAATCTGGCGGGTGAAATTTTACCAGGATGGAATATTTTTGCGGGTTATGCTTACATTGATGCCCGCATTACTAAAGATAATACTTTGACCCCTGGAAGTCGATTGTCAAATAGCGCCAATAATTCTTTTAACTTGTGGACAAGCTACGAGATTCAAAAAGGTAATTTACAAGGTTTAGGGGCGGGAGTAGGGTTGTTTTTTGTAGGCGATCGCGTTGATTTTAACAATACCTATACTGTGCCTAGCTATCTGCGGACTGATGCTTCTATTTTCTATAAACGAGAGCGATTCAGAGCTGCACTCAATTTCAAAAATCTATTTGACATAGACTATTTTGAAAGTTCCCTAGGCGCTCGTGTTTATTATGGACAACCTTTTACAATTCAAGGAACAGTTTCTTTCCAGTTTTAATAATTGAGATCATCATGGGACATTTTCTCTCTTGGCTAATATTGGGCATCTTAGGATTTACTCTAGTTACAGCTTGCAATTATGAGGCATTCCAAAATATATCCTCTTTACCTAAACAACCATAAGCCAACCACATATCCGTCCAATTGTCCGTGGTAAAGCCGGGAAATCTGGGGCAAAATTATCAGCTAGTTATTTTGATGGATATGTATTTTTAGACCATATTAGTTGGGATAATTTTAATGAATCAGGAGACTTAAAAGCACAAGTAGAAGCATATAAAAATTATACTGGCTATTATCCAGAATCGGTTCATGTAGATAAAATTTATCGCACAAGAGAGAATAGAGCTTGGTGCAAAGAAAGAGGTATTATCATGAGTGGTCCTCCTTTGGGAAGACCACCAGCCAATGTTAGTAAAGAAAAAAAGAAACAAGATTTAGAATCTGAGAGAATTCGTAATTGTATTGAAGGAAAATTTGGGCAAGCTAAAAGAAGATTTAGTCTCAATCGAGTGATGGCGAAACTTTCCCACACTTCTCTTACTGCAATTGCTATTACTTTTTTAGTGATGAATCTTTCTACTCACCTGTCGCGGGTTTTTTATGCTTTTTTATGCTTTTTTATGTCTATTTTTGAAAACTGCACCTTTTATGCCGTTTCGCATAACTGAAAATTGGGATACCTGGCACTTGTTGGGTTGATTTTGAGAGAAGGATTAGGGGAAGCAGGGGAGGTGGTTAATGTTTGAGATTTTCCGCTTCTCTTGCCCCCTTTGAGGTCTAACCCAGCTAGAAGTTTATTTCCCCAATGACACTTTCTAGCTGGCTTACTTTTCTCTTTATAGCACTTGCAAAATCCTCGGTATTTCCGAGCGCAG
>NZ_JAIVFV010000281.1 GCF_020829445.1 Nostoc sp. CHAB 5836 | reverse complement strand
AAGTTTCTAGTAAAAGTTTATAAACAGCAGCTAAAACTGGAATTAATCTTTCTATGCCGTCCCATACAATTGTTGCCAAATGTATAGATAATAAAGCTTGAGTACCGTCGGCTAACCTTGCTTCGGTACTAGAATATAAGGGAAGATTCATCGCACTAACTGCCTGTGATGGTAAAGTAAGATGGTCATTAAATCCAGTATCAATGACAAAATCCAAATTAAAATCTGGCTGCGAAGGTAAACGAAAAACCACTGGAACTATTGCCCTACCATCGATTACTTTTCCATAAATCATTCAGCAGTACGCTCCACTGCACCACCAAAACTTACAGCAACATCATAACCAATCCGTATAGTAAATAATCTAGCATTAGGGTTTTTCTGTTTGAACTTTAACGCTGTCTCTACACCAGTTGGATCTATCCCATATTCACCAGTTTCGGCATCAATCACAATCATCTTACCGATATTGTCACCAGACTCGACATTTTGACGAATACCGTTTTCATAAAACTGTTTAGCTCTTAGGGCTACTTCTTCTACACTCCAGAAAATTGATTGCATCACAATTACACCAAATGATTGCTTCTTCAACCATTGTAGTATTTACATGGGGACAGTATTATCAGCGTTACCTAATTTATTTGCTGATTCAGTACCCAATATGTCAAACTATAAGGAATTGACCCCAACACACAAAAAATAGTTGAAGGTTGACTGATGACTGTTCACCTTTAACCATTAACCGGAAACTAATAATTACAGGAGATAATCAAATATGAAGGTTAGAGGTATCAAGCGTGGTCAAAATATTGAAATTCTAGAAGAACTTAATAATATTCCCGATGGAACAGAAATAATCATAGATGTAGAATTTATTGCCAATCAAATTACAGAACCACAACCACCATTAACAGATTCAGAGAGACTAGCTAGACTAAATCAATTATTTGGGGTTTGGAAGAACCAACCGTAATTAACAGAAATCTTTACAGAAATTGACCAACAGCGCCATACTTATCAAGGCAGAACTATAGACTCTATTGATAATTAAAATTAGATAACTGGTTAGAAAGTTGAAAAACCTGCGTGAATATCCCTGGAAAATTAGCTACACTAGCAACACCCACAACACCATCACTGATTTCTACATTCCTGCTTTAGAGTGTGCCATTCAATATGACCGGAAAGCAGGTTTTTTTAGCAGTGCTATCCTGAGTAAAGTTGCACGGGGTTTAGGTGCAATGCTGCACAACAAAGGGCGAATGCGGTTAATCATGGGCTGTCAGTTTAGCCCCCAAGATTTACAAGCAATTCAACAGGGATACGAACTGCGAGACGCATTGCTATCTCGTCTAGATGCAGACTTAAAGCCACCAGAAAGTTTTGCCCAACTCAAACACTTAGAAATTCTCAGTTGGTTAATTCAAAACCAGTATCTCGATATTAAAATTGCTATTCCTCTCAAAGAAAATGGACTACCTGAAGATAGTACACAGCAACTAGATCCACAGCATATATTTCACGAAAAGGTTGGCATTTTTACTGATAGCAAGGGCGAGAAATTAGCATTTAACGGTTCCAATAACGAATCTATAGGTGGCTGGGAGAGGAATGTAGAATCCTTTCACGTTTATTGTTCTTGGGAAGGAGGTAGGGAACTAGATAGAGTTGAAGAAGAAGTAGCGAGATTTGAGCAACTTTGGTATGACGTATCGCCTAACGTGCGAGTCTTTGAAGTTCCAGAGGCGGTACAGAAAAAGCTGTTGCGTTACGCAAAATCTACTAAACCTGATTGGAATGCCCAAGCTGAATTTGACTCTAGACCTCTGACAAAAATAGAATCAACTGAACCAGAAGCACAACTAGAACCGGAACTAAAATCAGACCCTTCAGCTATTTCTACAGAAGTAAGGGAAGAAGAACGGTTGGCATTTACTCAACTTGCCAATATTCATGAACATCCCGGCTGCTTGGACTTTTGTTTAAAATCAATTCCCATTCACCCCTGGCCACACCAAATTAAAATACTGCGCCGCGTTGCTCAAAATTTTCCCCAAAGTTTTCTCATCGCTGATGAAGTTGGTTTAGGTAAGACAATTGAAACTGGTTTAATTCTGCGTTATCTGCTGTTGTCCAAAAAAGTGAAGCGGGTACTGATTTTAGCACCTGCTAGCGTTCAACCCCAATGGCAAGAAGAATTGCGGGAAAAATTCAATCTGCATTTTTGGAGTTACACATCTACAGAATTTAAAGACCCCTACAAGCGGACTATCCCCGCAGCAGCTAATCCCTGGAATACTCAAGATTTAATCCTGGCTTCTTCTCATTTGGTGCGAAGAACTGACAGAATGCACCAGCTACTATCAGCAGAACCTTGGGATTTAGTAATCTTAGACGAAGCACACCATGCACGCCGCAAAAGTCCCCAAGACCTCAAGGAAACGCCCAATCGCTTGTTACAGTTAATGGCACAGTTGAAGGAGAAGACTAAATCCCTGATTCTTCTCTCAGCAACTCCCATGCAAATTGATGCCATAGAAGTTTTCGACTTGTTAAACCTGCTGGGATTGCAGGGACATTGGAGTTATGGCGATAACTTCTGCTATTATTTCGCCTCGCTACAAGGTGCTGTCAAGCAGGAAGTAATTAATTTTTGGCAAGTAATGTCTAGTGACTACTTTGGGCGCGGCGGACAGTCTTGTTCTAGATTAGAGCAGTTTTTGACCAAGAGCGATCGCATTCTTGCTTACAAAATGCAGGATACTTGGCAACGGGGAAAGAAAATCTCCAATCACAAACAATTATTGGCAGATGAAGACTTTATCGACACCTCACGCCAATACTTGACAGTGAACACGCCCCTAAAAGACTTGATGTTCCGCCACACCCGCGACACTCTCCGACAATACTATCAAAGGGGACTGTTAGAGCGGGATATTCCTACTAGAGTTGTGCAGGATAACGCTATTACGCTGGAACCCCAACGGGAAGTACCGCTTTATGTAGCTGTCAGCAACTATGTACGTCACTTTTACCGACTGGCACAAATAGATCAGCGTTCTTGTTTGGGTTTTTTGATGACCCTTTACCGCAAGCGCCTAACCAGTTCATTTTATGCCATCAAGTCATCTCTGCAACGTCGTTTGGATTATTTGTTAACTCAACGGGGAAGCGTTTTAAGTGACGACGATTTAGTAGATGTGGATAATGAGGATGATGCAGTGATTGCTGGGCTGGAATCTTTCTTTGAACCAGTAGACCCCCAGGAAATTCAATATCTTGAAGAATTACTACACCAATTTGAAAACACTGGGGAAGATAGCAAGCTTTCTCGCTTTATTCAGATTTTACGCCAAGAATTAACTGACCGAGAAAGTGCGATCGTTTTCACTCAGTATACTGACACGATGGACTATCTACGGGATACATTGAAGGAGTTGTACGGTAGTCAAGTAGCTTGTTATTCAGGCCGTGGTGGGGAATTGTACCAAAATGGGGAGTGGTGTCTAGTTCCCAAGGAATAAATTAAACGCCGATTTCGCCAAGACGAAATCAAAATTCTCCTCTGTACTGAATCTGCTTCCGAGGGTTTGAATTTACAAAATTGCGGTGTGCTGATTAATTATGATATGCCTTGGAACCCGATGCGGGTCGAACAGCGTATTGGGAGAATTGACCGCATTGGACAAAGGTATCCGACTGTGCGAATTCATAATTTTTACTATGATGGCACTGTAGAAGCAAAGGTTTATCGAAAATTGCGCGATCGCATTAATGCTTTTGCCACTGTTGTTGGTAATCTTCAGCCGATTCTAGCCCAAGTCCCTACCTTTATTGAACGGGCTGTTATGAGTGCTGATCCAGAAGAAGAGGATGTTTTAATGTCTCAATTCGATTCTGTGTTAGACAGCCCACCGCCTCGTCTAGCTATTGAAGAAATGGTAGCAATGGATTTAGAAGCTGACTTAGTAGAAATTCAAAAACCAATCACCTTTACCCCTTTTACGCCAGAAACTATTGAGCAGTTATTCACCTCTTCAGCAATTTTAAAAGCCAGTGGTGTGCAGTTTGAGAGAAGGAGCGAACGTACTTGGCAACTGAATTATGAAAGGCAGAATTACATGGTTACTTTTTACCCTAGTGTTTTTGATGAAATGCCTTCCCTACGATTAATGAATTTTGGCGACCCCTTGTTTGAAAAAATGCTACAAACCATTAATTTTTGAGATTACAGTTTTAACATTTATATTACTGGCGTAGTGGGGTATGGGGTGGAAATTTAACGAAAATACGGGATTATATCATCCCATAAGTTAGTATTTTTATGATTTTAAATTCTTCTCAAAACGAACCGTTCAAAGCTTCATTCTCCCGTGGCATATTGACGTTTTGAGCATTAAAAATGATTTTAAAAGCAATATCTCTCGCTGACTGCTTCAACACTTGCAGATAAGCAACAGCATCATCACGTCGGCGGAATCTTTTCACAACAATATTTTCTTGATTTGGAATATCACGGACAATACACCACGGTTTTAATTGCTCAGAATAAGTCATATTCTACCCCTTAAAAATGCTGTAAAATAACCATGTTATGTGCTTTAAAATCGCCAATATTTACCTTAAACGAAGAGGTATACTCAAAGACAGGTCAAATTGATATTGACAATTAGAATTATTCGTGCGTTAGATTTATTGGACAGATATATAGCGTTTCGACTGGAATGAAACATTGTGTACTGAGTCTGAAAACCTTGCAGGGCAAAGTTTTTGTTTTAAAAACCTTTCAGTAATCAAACCGGATTGCTATATTTGTAGGCAATTTGAGTGAACAGAGGACAAATACTACGTCTTTACCAACTGGAGCGACAAGAGAGCCTAAAGCTAGCACTATCAACCGTACTGGAGTAAGAGAGAAGATTAATCCATGCACGTTTAGTAATGGTAGTCGGTCGATAACAGATCAATCACTCTCTGGTATTGATTTGCGATCGCTCTCAAATGCGATCGCGGAGATTGAGAGCGCTGGTAGCGGGGATTACAAAGCCATTGGCATACATACCTGTGCAGATGGGGGTTTAAATTGTGGTCGCGCTCTCGGTCGCTACCAGTTCATGAGTTATAACCCTTTTGGACTTTGGACAAAAAAGAAGTGTTCGCGTATGTATTACGCGAATAAATGATTAATCTTGTTTATAGTTACCAGCAAAAAAAAAGCATAGCCACCAGAACCCCAAGGTATAGTAATATAAACT
>NZ_JAIVFV010000280.1 GCF_020829445.1 Nostoc sp. CHAB 5836 | reverse complement strand
CAGCTTCACCCGCATTTCTCACAAGCCATGCGGTCAAATTCAACATAGGCGTTATCCAGACTATGTTTCAGCCGTTTTAGTCGGCAAAGATTTGCGATCGCACGAAACGTAAAAACCTAGTTTTTATAAGGCTTTGAGAAATGTTGTGATCAATCCGGGTTATGTCGATAGAACCAATGGTGACTAAAATTCAGTTACATCTCTCGTGTGCAGCTTATGTGTTGGGAACCAATGGTTCCTAGAATCCAGTTAACTCTCTTGTATGTAGCTTATCTGTTGGGAACCAATGGTGACTAGAATCCAGATAACTCTCTTGTGTGCGTCAAATCAAGTTTCAACTTATACCGAAGACCCGCGAGTCGAAAAATTATCCCTTTGTCTAAAACACTACACCCAAGACTGGAGCCGGGAGCAATAGGATGCAAGTGAGGTTTGGGAAAAAGGTGCTAACGCTATCTGTAACTGAGAATTAAATCCCGATCTCACTTTTTCGCATTGCTCCCTCTGTGTAAGGCTCACCATGAAAAGGGTGTAGAGACATTGGTGTGGGGTGTAGGGAACCAGTGACAAAAAGGCAGTGAACAGTATGTCTCAAAGAGGGTAATTTCTAGAATACGCCCAATGGTGATGTCAATATTTAATTCTGTCCCCTGCCAATTATTTCGATTAGCCTTAAATTTATCGCTTCTAAGCTGTTTAAAGCGGCGTTAGTAGTACGTTGATGCTCTATAAAATCACCTCTATATTCTTCCAAAGTACGTTGATGTTGTGCAAAATTCTGCTGAAATTCGTTGAAATTAGCTTGCATAATTTGCTGATTTGATTGTAGCTGTAAAACCACATCATCAAACACCGCACTCCGAGCTAAAACACGATTTATATCACTGGTTAATTCCTGTACAGTAGCGGTTGTTTCTCTTACTGCTGACTGTGTAGCTCGTATTTCTTGCTGAGTTTGTCGCATCTGTTCTTGCGTTTGTAATTGACTACGAGTAAGTTCTGCTAGTAGCGTTCTAATATCATCGTTGTTGTTGTTGTTTGTGTCGGTCATAGTTTAAGCATTTTTGAGATGATTAATTTCAAGTAGTACAGTTCGGAAATTTTTTGGTCTTTAATTCTTCATTAAGCCTCTTTAAGATTATTGAGTTTGATTAATTTCTCAATTCTATTCTTGAGAATGTTTAATTGACCGAAACAATTCAAAATTCAAAATTCAAAATTCAAAATTGAAGAATAGCTCAGTAATTTTGAATTAATTCAGGTACAAGCCCCTAAATTTATTTATGGAGATAAATATTTATAAACTTGTTGCTCAAGCCCCTGCATTTATGCATGGGGTATTAATTTTGAATTTTGAATTGATAATTTTGAATTCGAGCGAAGCGAGTGACTATGGGAAGTATCGCAGTCGTGATCAATACCCAAACCAAGAAAACATTTAAGGGCTTTATTAATTATGTCTGATTCAGATATATCTAACTCAGTTGCTTTATCTTTTAAAGCCTTGATGACATCATCAGAGGTTCTAAAAGTTTTAGGTTGCAATGCCATTTGAAAAAAATTCTTATAGTTACTACTGGGCAGTGTAACACAAAAGCACTTACGAATGTATTCGGCTTCTGTGAGCGATTGCGATCGCCATAACAACCCAACGTCATTTCCAATTCGCTTTTTCCGTTTTGTGTAAGCTGACAAAACCGTTGACCTGACGGCAACACCAATTGTCTCGCTAACCAGTACGGCGTGATCTGTGTAAAAGCAAGTAGTATTTTAACCGAAAAAGTCAAGTGGTTAATACTAAGTACAGATGCAGCATAAAATCGTGGCGAATTGAGGGTTGAAATTTAAACGCATAGGCGCAACTCTTGGAGACGCACTCGCGTTCGCCTGACCGCAGGGTAGGGGCGCAAAGGGAAGCGCAAAGGAACGCAAAGAGAATTCGCTACGAATTAATGAAATGTTGTACTAAGCCCCACTTTCTCACCCCATCCATTCGACCCAATCGGGCGCATCTGTCACCATTTGGGCAAATTTATCAGGGTCAACATCCTCAAACTCCAGCATCACCCCACAACGCTCATCAATCGTTAGTGTACTGAGTAGTTCTTTTACTGCATCAACCCCATTCTCTACACGTTCAATCGCTAACTGAGCATAATATTTAACCCGCTCCCACCAAGAATCACTGAGTGATACCTCTGTGTCCATACCCCCCCAATTATTACTTCCATCTTTATTAAGGGGGGGTGTGGACGGCGGGTTAATCCCATACTGAGACTGCATTCTAGCTGCATGAGCCGCCTGGAGTTCTTGTTCCTGCTGGCGTTTCCTTTCCCTCTCTTCCCTGTGACGAAGCCGATACTCCAATACCTTCTGAGCAAACTCGACATCCTCCGTATTGAGCCGATAATACCGAACCCGTTGACCATCTTCGAGTGGTCGGCGCGACTCAGTAGATAAACCCAGTTGCGAGAGATACTGCCCCAAAATCCACATCGGTGACTCATCAAGGGGAATAGTCAGATTGAGGATCCCCTTAACGTGAGATGCGTTGCGTAAGGAGTTGTCAGCCAAAGCCTGAATCATCGCTTCGTCACCTTTAATCTCAACCCCAGCCATCAAATCGATCAACACGGCTCTGAGTCCCAGCCGATGACGCATCAGCCAGGACGTAGAATGATTACTCCAGTCTGTACAAATCGATAAACGCTCCCGTTCCGATTTATCGCGTTCGGCAACCACAGGTGGCGGTGCAATAAGGTCATCGGAAATCATTTTCCCCGGTGCTGCCAATATCGCTTCAAGTGCGACAATCTTGCGTATCAGCTTCCCACCGTCATCTTTTTCAACCAATTCTGGGGTAACTGGCATCCCGTAAGTGTCCAGAATCCGAAACTTTTCACACTCCAAAACTTCTTCGGGTTTCAGGTAATCTTGATGCTGCCTAGCGTTATATGTCCTCCGGTCAATATCTTTAGCATTCGCCACCTTGCAAAAATGTTCTTCATCGATGGCAATACCAGCCGCCTTCATCCACCGCGAGGCTCCCTCATCAGCACCATCTCCGGCAGAAACAATCTTATTGCCCATTTCTGATAACAGCGATCGCAAATCAGCGCGTAAATTATTGATAGACCAATTGCGCTGCGCCTCAATCTGACAAGAGGCATCCAATGCCCAGTCTTTCTCTGCACCACGTTTGCCCGTTTCTCTGTCAATGCGAATCAAAAACGCGGTCATCTCATTCTTCTGGAGAATTTTCTCCTTGATGCGACGGGCATTAGTTTCGGCATAACCAAATGGAGGGCGTGGAGCCACCCAAACGTGCATGGGGACATTGGGACGATACCGCCATAATTGCTGGGCGCATTCTGTGGCTGACTGACTTACAGCATGAAACACACCGAATACTGCATCAAAATGATAGCTGGAAATGTCAACTCCAGTACCGAGACTGGGAGTAATCAGGAAAGCGTCGATATCAAGAATAGCAGTGTTAATCTCCCTGATAAAGATGACGTTCTCCTCCGAACCACTGTTCTCGGAATGAATAGCCCACACCCGTAACTTGCGGTCTGAGGCTGATTCCGGTGTTTCGTCGCTATCATCTATTGGTGTCCCACCATTCAAAGCGCGTTCCAACTTTTTGATAAAGCGCTTGCTATCGCTGACCATCATCAACTTTTTACCTAGCATCAACTGAGCGTGAAACTCGGCTACCAACGCGCTGCTGTTTCGTCCCTCGTACCAAAAAACCTGACGACCACCTGAACGATACTGATTTTTGATGATGTAAGGTTTTTCACCAAGAGGACGCATCGAGGTGAAGAACTCGATAGTCAAATCATCGAGGTGAGCATCTGCTAAAACTACGAGTTTGGCATTGTAAACCAAGTATTCCAGTACTTCGAGGATAGCCCCTCTATGTTCCTTACAAGTTTTGGACTTAAGCAAGTGGGCGAGATATTGACAGGCTTCATCAATAAATAAAATGTCATAAGCCTGTAAATCATTCGCCATTTTATACAATGAGTCTACAGTGATGCTGAGAGCTTTTGCTCTAGCCCAGTCGCCGCAAGAGATGGCGGAGTACATGGCAGTTTGCAAGCGATCGCTGAGGTTCTTCAAAAGAGTAACCCGATGCCCATTGTTCAAAAAGCTGAGTTGGGGGTTATCTCTTCTGATGATTGCCAAGATTTCGGTCTTGCCTGTCCCCATGTCGGAAGCTAAACCAACCAACCCCGATTCAGGCAGGGAACGGATGACTGTGGAGAGATAACGGGTATTGACTATCACATCGGGTTTGTATTTACGTAGTCCCCTGGCGCGATTGACAAAGAATCTTTGCTGGTACTCGTTTATGGTCAGAGCATCAGCAATCATGGTGCTGACGGCTTTGTCTGCCTTTTTCCCCAAAGCCACAACCCAATCATCAATTCCTTTTTCGGGGCCAGGGAGTAGAGCTACTTCACACTCTCCACCAAGCTGTATGATTGTTGCAGCAGTACGCCGTGTGGCTTGAAAAATCTGGTGTTTGGTTTTGGGTTTGGTTTCGTAGTCGAAGAGAATGGTGAACTTACGGCCTTTTTGAGAAGAAGCAGGGGTGCAGGGTGCAGGGTGCGGAGGGGATGAAGAAAAATCACCTCTTTCTCCTCTTTTCCCAATTTCCTGTTCTCCCTGCTCCCTGCTCCCTGCTCCCTGCCCCTTTTGTGCCATAGGAACTAAATCGGGGTGCAAGCGTTCTAAATTTTCGTTACCAACCCGACCGTTCCAAATTCCAGGCAGAGCGATAGCTACATATCCCAATGTGAGGAGACAACCAGCCTTTTTTTCTCCCTCCGTAAGAAATACCGGGATTACGGGGTGTGCCATGACCCAAGCCCAAAATCCTAACGCTTCTCCTTCTGGGGTAACAACTATATTTTCTGGCATCGGCACGTCATACCTCAACGATACCAACTTCCAGATATGGAGCGGTACTCTCAGGTAGGTAACGCGGTTTGGCGTTTTCGGCGGTGACTCGTATTTGACAGGCTTTTGGGTTTGTTCGTTGGTGTCCTTGTCCCATTCGAGTCGGGGATTGTCGGGTTTCATCCGTCCCCAGTCCATCGGTAGCCAGGAGTTGAGCGGGTCAAGTCCACTAGCCCACCATGCACTGTTGATGTGAGCATATCGTTGTAAATAGCTATCACGCAGTCGCCCATCGTTACGTCGTGCGGTGTGGGGTAGGGCATAGAGCAGGTACTCGTAGATTTCATCCCCACTTAGAGAGCGGACATTTAGCTCGGTAACTATGGGGTCAACGCCGGAATTGATAACCCATTCATGCCAGTGACTAGGAG
>NZ_JAIVFV010000027.1 GCF_020829445.1 Nostoc sp. CHAB 5836 | reverse complement strand
CAGTTATGACCGCCGACTAGTTGTAGAAGCTGGTGTCGTCGCTAGAGAAGTCGAGTGTGCCGTTTTAGGTAATGATCAACCCCAAGCTTCTGTCGTTGGAGAGATTACTTATGACAGCGATTTTTATTAAAATCATTAAAATTTCAATAGCTGTGTAGATTACCTTAGAGGTCTGGTTCTTCCTGGGTAATCTTAAGCCCATTAACGCAAAAATAATCAGACTATAAATTGATAGTTCTGGCAATATGCTACAAACTGATAAGTCTGGAAATGCACTACAAATTGATAGTTCTGGGGGCTTAGGACGAAAATGCCTTAACGGAGGTGGTATAACTGCCGTCAATGCAGTGATCCCTAATAGCGTCCACTCCAGATAAAGCAGAGACGGAAAAGGATGTTTATTAATTTGAATTGGGCGATTCATAAGTCACTTCGCTCCAGTTATGAATGAGTTGCGAATTGCAAGTTAAGAGTTAGAATTTACGAGTTAGAGACCATTTATAAAGTAAACCTTAAATTGTCGGATGCCTTAAAGCAGCGCGTAACGCACCTGGAGATATGGTGCCCTGCGGCTAAATTAGACTATCTCAAACCCTCAAATTCCTACACAGCCGTAACACACCCTACTTAATATTTACTTTATAAATAGGGTCTTAAAAGTTAGAAGTAAAGCCGAAGAAAACCTAGCCCCCTAACCCCCTTCCCGATGCGGGAAGGGGGAAATTTCAAACTCCTAACTCCTAACTCCTAACTCCTAACTCCTAACTATTTATTTATTGTCAGTCATATTTGTCAAAATCCAATCATGACTAAAGTCATGGGTAAAACCATGACTTTCTGCTCATGTGACTACTGAATATAAATTCTTATGATAGTGACATCCAACCAGGAAAAAACCACCAGAAAGTAATGAAACTCAAAGCATTATCATTAGTTGCTGGAGCGTTCACGAAGTGTGCGCCTTGCGCTCTCGCTCTAACTTTAACTGCAACCTCCTTTGCTGTTAACGCTCAAACAGCCTCTCCTTCACCCGTCTTACTTGCACAAACGCCCCAAAAAGAAAGGGGGCCTTGGAAAGACTTGGGTTTAACAGATGCACAAAAAAACCAAATTCAAGCAATTCGTCGTGATAGCCGCACCAAATTTGAAGCAGTTTTAACCCCAGAACAAAAGACCAAGTTAGAGGCGATAAAACAAGCACGTCAGGCTCAACGGCAAGCAGGCGAACGTCTAGGAAAGGGTGGTTTTGCTGACTTAAATCTGACTGAAGCACAGAAAACCCAAATCCGACAAATCCGCGAGTCTGAAAAACAACAGATTCAAGCAGTCTTCACCCCCGAACAGCGACAAAAATTAGATCAATTCCGTCAAAATGCTCCTTCACGCCGTCAACAAGGCAATCCCCAATAGACATCTGGTGAAAACGAATGTAGAGACGTTGCAATGCAACGTCTCTACAAGGGTTTCAGCTAACGCATAATTAATTTCACCAGATGTCTAATAATCATCTTTGAACGCACCGCCAACCAAATCTTGCGATTATGGTTGGGGATTCTTGCGCTTTTGAAGCCAAAAGACTTCTAAGCGTTTCCAGGCATACTGGCGTCCTCAGTGCATCGTAGAAACTTTTGTCTACCCAAACCCCAGAAAAACTAGCAATTCCTAAATAAATAATTGCTGTAAATGGTCGTGCCTCTACGAAATTTCGCTTTGCCGTACCAGTGTTATTCTACTACAATCAAGATTCACTTTTATTTTGGTTCTCCCTAACCCCACCTAAAATGTAAACATTTCCAAGTATTTTTAGGTGGGGACTGCGGGAGAACATTTCTGTTCAAAATTCAAAATTCCAAATTGTTTCAGATGGGAATTTAAACGCTTTATACAAACAGCCCACCTCAAAACTATTCAGAAGCTTTGTTATTAGATCTATTGGCACGCGCCTCAGCCGAAGCCATCACCTCATCCATATTCTCTAGCACTTCGCCAGGGAAGTTTTCCAAAACTCTGGTAGAAAGGGCAACCCGCCCTTTACCCTCATCCAAGTCAATAATTACAGCTTTAATTGGCTGACCAACTTGAAATACCTTTTCTAAAGATTCGATGAATTTTTGGCTTACCTGCTTGATATGAAGTAAAGCCCCCATACCATTTAAATCGACAAACACACCAAAAGGTTTGATGCCAGTAACTTTGCCTTCCACCAGTTGACCTAGTTCTAATAAACTGAAGTTGCTAGAACGAGTTGCTAATCGCTGGGAAAGGATGAGTTTATTGGTGTTTTTATTAATTTCCAAAAAACCCACAGTCAGATTTTGACCTTTGAGCGCTTCTAAATTATCACGCTCGGCGAGGTGCGATCGCGGAATAAATCCCCGCAAAGACAAAATATCGACGGTGACACCACCTTTATTCACACCCATAACCCGTACTTGCACAGTCTGAGCATTTTCCTGCATTTCGGCCAATCTTTCCCAGATGTGCTGAATTTCCAACTGCTTGCGAGAAAGGGTAACCTGACCTTCTGCATCCTGATCTCGGATAATCAAAAACTGCATTTCTTCTTGCAATGGCAGCACCTCCGATAAATCGGTAACTGCTCTCAAAGAAGCCTCATCGCGCGGCAGAAAAGCTGACGACTTACCACCAATATCGACATAAGCTCCATCATGGTCAAGTTGGAACACTTTGCCATGTACAACCTGTCCCTTTTGAAACTGGTAGTCGTGTTTTTCTAGCGCTTTGGCAAAATCGTCCATTGTAAACGACGAATTGGCTGTTTGAGAAAGTTTCGATTCGGAATTCATGACTTTTGAAGATTAGTTTTTATTTGATATGGTGCAACTGAAGTTTAAATTGTCATTTGTCATTTGTCATTTGTCCTTTGTTATTCACTAATACTTCGACTCCCTTCCCTGCGGGACGCTACGCGAACGACTGCGCTCAGGGGGAGTCGCTCAGTACAAGTGACCAATACTTCGACTAAGCTCAGTACAAGTGACCAATGACTAATGACAAACTTGGCTGTGTATGCTTCAGTTTAGTTGACTAAACAGTTGTTTCACTTGCTCCCAAGCATCTGCCGCAGCTTTAGGATTATAACTGCCACGATGGTCACAGAAAAATCCGTGGTCAGCTCCATCGTAGCGAAACACACGATGAGGAATTTTATATTTTTCTAACTCTGCTTCAATCTCATCGACTTGTTCGGCTGGGATGCTAGCATCTTCTGTACCAAAGAAGGCATAGAGAGTACCTGTTATTTCTCTGGTGCGGGTGAGGGTAGGAGCGCCACCTCCGGGTGTAAGGGTGGTAATTAAAGCACCGTAGAAGGAAGCCGTAGCTTTAATATCTGGCAAACTGGCTGCAAGATATGCGACATGACCGCCAAAGCAGAAGCCAATACAGCCAAAACCATCTTTTTTCACTTGAGGCAGATTTTTGAGGTAGTCAATTGCTAGTTGAATATCGCTCAATAATTCTGAGGCTTGAGTTTGCGTGGCGTAGCCTCTACCCGTTTCAATATCTTCGGGTGTGTATCCGGTTTCAAAACCAGGAGCAATCCGTTGAAAAAGTGCCGGTGCGATCGCTACATACCCAAGTTGAGCAATCCGTTCTGTAACTTCCCGAATGTGAACGTTGACACCAAAAATTTCCTGCAATACCACGATTCCTGGGTAAGCTCCAGATGCTTTTGGCTCTGCCAAATAAGCAGACACTTGAATATCATCTTGCAAAAGATTAACTGTTGTGGTAACTATTGCTTGCTCTGTCATAATAATTTTTACCAGTGCTATAGAACTAACCGTGTGTTTATTTGATATAACTATGCCAGTATGCCCAGGTTATTTCCAATTAAATTATCAATTACCAATAATGAACGCATTAGAAATTTGTACCAGAAAAACTTCATGGGTAAATAAAATTTTTGATATGTAGCAAATACAGCTAGACACCCAAAGAGTGCTGAGTTAAAAGTGCTGAGTAGGAAAGCAACACTCCCTACTCCCCACTCCCCACTTCTCACTCCCCACTTAGTATTCAGGAGGTTTGCTGATGATTCAATTCCGTATTCAGCCAGACAGCGAAATTCCCGCATCAACCCAGCTGTTTAATCAAATCCGATTTGCGATCGCTTCTCGGCAATATCCCCCTGCTTACAAATTACCAAGCACACGGGCGCTGGCAATGCAAACAGGGTTACACCGCAATACCATAAGCAAAGTTTACCGTCAACTAGAGGAAGACGGATTTGTTGAAAGTATGGCTGGTTCAGGTATTTATGTTCGCGCCCAAGGTCATGAGGGCGGTAGCAGGCTGCAATCACCAATTCTCCAACAAAATCCTGATGCCTATCAAGTTGTCCAGCAAGCACTTGACGAGTTGCTCTCACAAGGATGTTCACTAAATCAAGCTAGAGAGCTATTTTTAGCGGAAATTGACTGGCGCTTGCGTTGTAGTGCGCGGGTATTAGTTGCAGTTCCATCTTATGACATGGGTGCTGGTGAGCTGATGGTATATGAATTAGAGCGATCGCTAAAAATCCCAGTCCAGTTGGTAGCAATGGAAGAATTAACAGCTGTGCTAGATAAAACTACCTCAGCGACAGTAGTTACCAGTCGGTATTTTATCAGTAATGTGGAAGCGATCGCAGCTCCAAAAGCTGCACGAGTAATTCCTCTAGATATCTACGACTACAGCAAAGAACTCAACCTCTTAAAAACCTTACCAAAAGAAAACTGTGTAGGCATAGTTAGCCTTAGTTCCGGGATTGCACGAGCAGCAGAAGTCATCCTCCACGGTTTGCGGGGTGATGAACTACTGGTAATGACTTCGCAACCAAAAGATGCTTATAAACTTCAGGCTATGGTTAAACGGGCTGAGGTCATCATAAGCGATCAAGCCAGTTTTGCGGCAGTGCAAGCAGCCGTCCAAGCATCTGACGAAGATATTATTCGTCCACCAAAGCTGATTAAGGTTGAAAATTATATCGGCACTAACTCGATTAATTTGCTAAAACGAGAACTGGGTTTAAGTTAATCCAAAGATAATTATAGCAGGGTAGAAACATCTATAGTAATCCTAAATCATTTGTGAAAATTATATATCTCTTTTTTCTTTCTTCCCTTTGCGCCCTTAGCGTACTTTGCGGTTCGGTTTCAAATTTTATATTTTTCACCACTCATTTAGGATTGCTATATATTGATTTAAGTACGTTGGTGCGAAAAAACCCAACTATATTACGAAACATAAATAAGCTTAAAACCCTTACTAATGACCAATGACAAATGACAGCCTTACCCAGTTAGGTTTAATTGTGCCGAGCTACTTACTCAGCTACTTATCAATCATGCAATAAAGGAACTGTTGAGAGGCAATATGAGTATCCCACTTCTAGACCATCCCATACAAGAGAAACTAGTGACCGTCGCAGATGTTTCTTGGGAGGAATTTAAAGGTATTGAGGCACAGTTAAAGGACAACCGCAATGTCCGACTCTCCTATTTGTTAGGAATATTAGAAATTATGTCGCCCATTGGAGATAAACATGAGTACGTGAAAACAACTCTTGGATACTTGCTAGAAGCTTACATGAGAGAGTTAGTAATCCGGTTCTACGGTCGTGGAGGTTTTACTCTAGAAGAACCTGGGTATGCTTCTGGCACACCAGATGAATCTTACTGCATTGGCAGCAATAAAGAAACGCCAGACATTGTTATTGAAGTTATTGTTACTAGTGGCACTATTAACCGAAAAGAGTTATACAAACCCAAGAAAGTGCCTGAAGTTTGGTTTTGGAAATCTGACCAGATAAAGATATTTAGTTTAAATTCGGCTGGCGAGTATGAAGAAGTAAAGCGTAGTGGTTTCTTCCCAGATTTAGACCCTGCATTGTTAGTGCAATATATCGCACATCCCGACCAGTACGACGCTGTTGCCGAATTTATCCAAGCTATCCGAAAATAACATTTTGCAACTAACCGTGACCCAAAAAAGGTAACGAGTGTCTCAAGAATGGATTTATCCAGAACGAATCGCACCACATATTTCAGCACGATACATAATCGTGTAACTTTTTTAAAAGTTCATTGATTAAATAGCAACTAAAATTATGTTGTGAAGTTTATCAAGACTTTCTAAGAGGATGTTTGAAAAGTCCTAAGAGGATGTTTTAAAAGTGGTTGGCTGTGATTTTAGGCACTTTTAGATCCCCCCTAACCCCCCTTAAAAAGGGGGGAACCGGAATCAAAGTCCCCTTTTTTAAGGGGGATTTAGGGGGATCTAAAACGTTTTGCTACCGATAAAAAGACTTTTAAAACATCCTCTAAAATATACTATAAACCAACACAGTTCAGTTAGGCATTTCTTTCTTCTCTCTGTGTCCTTGGCGTCTTCTCTACGAGACGCTGCGCGAAGGCGGTTCGTTAAAAAATTGATTTTGTAACAGAGTTTTAGCCCAATACACTTGGGTTAAGCATTTCCTCCTTCTCTCTTCTCTCTGTGTTCTCTGCGCCTCTGTGGTTCGTAAAAAAAAGAGTTTCAGCCTTTTGTGAACCGTATTGAGTTTTAGCCTTAACCCAAGCGTATTGTACTATAAACCCTTTCCAAACCTCTCCCCCTTTGTGTCAGCCTGCCCAAAAAATAAGTTAACTCTCTTGCGGTTCTATTATAGAAACTCGTAAAAACTCCTGTACCCCTCGCAAATAAGTTGGTGCATCTTCCAACATTGGGAAATGCGCTGTGTTAGGAATCATCACAAATTCCACTTTGTCACTCAGTGCGGCTGCTTGACGCCCCATTTCGGCTGGAATAATCTTGTCATACTCCCCCGCCACCAGTAGAGTTGGTACTGTCAGCTTGGCAAACTCAAGGGGCATCAATTCAGCTTGAGCTTTACTGACTGAAGTAAAAATTGTACCTAAAGCTGCATCGTAATCTGCTTCGAGAAAATCTTGCAAAAAAGCTTGACGCTCAGAATGTGGTATGGAACTATATAAAAATCTGGCCATAAACATCCGGTCAACAAATGGAATTTTGCTCAACCATTTGGGACGGAATTTCACTACATAGCCACCAAATTTATGAAAAGCACTAAAAGATTTTTCGTCGTACTCAAAAATGCCGCTACAAGTTAAAATTCCTCGTTCTACTCGTTGGGGGTAGCGGTTAAAAAATAAAGTGGCAACAGATGCACCCATTGAATGAGCATGGATGTAGACACGGTGAATATGCAACCCATCTAGCAAAGCTGCCAAATCATCAGCATATTCCTCTAATTCATAGGTTAGCTCTTTGATTGCCTCTAATTCTTCCTGGGGGGATTGCGACTCAGCAACAGCTTCACTTGCTTGCGCTATGGTTGGCTTCCCGCGAGAACGGCCAAATCCCCGCAAATCGTAGAGTAAACAATCAAATTGCTCCGATAAAGCATCAGCAGTATTTTGCCAATATCTAGCCGAACCAGCCCAACCGTGCATGAAAACCATCACTGGTTTAACCAGATAACCGGATGGTTTTTTGATCCATTGGTAGTAATGCTCAACGCCACGAACATTAATATAAGGCATTAGTCATTTGTCCTTTGTCAGTTGTCATTTGTCCCTGGTACATGGTTATTGTTCCTTAGTTTTTCACCAATGACCAATGACTAATGACCAATGACTAATGACTATTAAGCAGATTCTGGCTTTGGTAGTGAAGATGGATGTATTATCAGTTCTGCTGTTGATCGCTTCTCGACCATTTCCCTTGTAACTGTACAGCGTGTCACATCCTTACGGGATGGTAACTCATACATTACATCCAACATCAATTCTTCGACAATACCACGTAATGCTCTGGCACCAGTTTTACGGCGGTAAGCTTCTTGAGCGATCGCTCGTAAAGCATCTGCTTTAAAATCTAACTGGACATTATCCATCTTCAGCAGCTTTTGGTACTGCTTCACTAAGGCACTGCGTGGTTGAGTGAGAATCGCCATCAGCGCTTCTTCATCTAGGGGATCTACTACTGCTACCATTGGCACGCGCCCAATAAATTCTGGAATCATGCCAAATTTGACTAAATCATCCGGTTCTAGATGACGGAGAGTATCTGCTGCTCGTTTTTCCTTCGATTGCCCTTCTCCCGGTTGCACAAAACCTATTGCTTTTTTGCCAACTCTCTGGTCTACAATCTTTTCTAAGCCCCCGAAGGCACCACCACAGACGAACAAAATATTACTTGTATCAATCTGGATGCAGTCTTGATAAGGATGCTTGCGTCCTCCTTGGGGTGGTACGTTAGCGATCGTTCCCTCTAACATTTTCAGCAAAGCTTGCTGTACGCCTTCGCCCGAAACATCGCGGGTAATTGATGTGTTCTCGCTTTTACGAGCAATTTTGTCAATTTCATCAATGTAAATAATTCCCCGTTGCGCTTCCTCTATATCCAAATCTGCCACCTGCAACAGTCGCAGCAAGATATTTTCCACATCTTCTCCCACATACCCCGCTTCCGTCAGCGTCGTCGCATCGGCGACAGCAAAGGGTACATCCAAGATTTTCGCTAGGGTCTGCGCTAACAAAGTTTTACCGCAACCAGTCGGGCCAATTAACAAAATGTTAGATTTTTGCAGTTCTATCGCATCATCCGCCCCAGATTTACCACTGGTTTTAGACTGAATTACTGCCAGCCGCTTGTAGTGATTGTAAACAGCCACTGACAGAACTTTCTTCGCTTCGTCTTGACCAATGACGTGTTCGTCTAGATACTTTTTAATCTCTCTGGGCTTGGGTATTTGATTAAAGGAAATACTAGCAGAGTGGGTACGCCGTTTTTGAGGTGGTTCTGCCCTTGGTGCTGGTTGTGCTGCCGCACCACTGGTATCGAGTAACTCCTCGTCTAGGATTTCATTACACAAGTCAACGCATTCATCGCAGATGTAGACTCCCGGCCCTGCGATTAACTTACGCACCTGCTCTTGAGACTTGCCACAAAATGAACATTTTAAATGGGAGTCGTACTTAGACATACCAGCCTCTTATTTCAGAATGGTGACGTTTTCCCCTGCCACGGGAAGATTTTGCCTGGAAATGACCTGATCAATCAAACCGTAGTTTTTTGCCTCTTCTGCCGACATAAAAAAGTCGCGCTCAGTATCTGCTTCAATTCTTTCTAAGGGTTGACCAGTATGGTGAGCCATTAACTGATTCAACTTAGCCTTAACGTAAAGAATTTCTCTGGCTTGAATTTCAATGTCAATAGCTTGACCTTGAGCGCCACCAAGTGGTTGGTGAATCATAATCCGGGAGTCGGGCAGAGACATTCGCTTACCGGCAGCTCCTGCTGTCAACAAAAATGCCCCCATGCTCGCGGCTAATCCAAAACAGATGGTAACAACATCAGGGCGAATTTGCTGTATTGTATCATAGATTGCCATCCCTGCGTAGACGGAGCCGCCAGGAGAATTAACATACAGTTGGATGTCTTTTTCTGAGTCTTCGGCGTCTAGGAATAGCAATTGAGCCACAATTGAGTTGGCTACGGCATCGTCTATTGGCGTTCCTAAAAAGATAATCCGCTCTCGCAGCAGGCGAGAGTAGATGTCGAAAGCCCTTTCTCCCATGCCAGATTGCTCTATCACCATCGGCACGATGTTGCTAGGGCTGCTCAACTGAGAATTAATGTTTATTCGACTTAAGTTGCTGATGGGGGAATTTCCCGACTGCGATTCAAGCATACAAGCCTTCTTTGACGATAATTTAGGACAAATGTTTCAGCAGCATCTGCTGCCTTTTCAACGAATGGAATTTTTATTAAGCTACGTGTTAACCATTATGCCTTATATAATTTCCTCTCGTGTAAGACAGTATCAAGCCGAGGCGATAACGTGTGTCACTATTTGCCGAAAACTCATTAATTATTTCATTATTTTGACTCTGAGTCATTGGGCATGGGGCATTGGGCATACGGTATTGGTTATTTCTCCCCCATCTCCCCCATCTCCCCCATCTCCCTCATCTCCCCCATCTCCCTCATCTCCCTTACCTTACCCATTTCACCAGTACTTTAACTCAGAACTGGTGAACTCATGCTGTGGGATTTGACTATCCTTCTGTGACTTCTGTAGAAGCTTCGCTGCTTTCTTCCTCAGTCTGAGGTGCATCAGCATCAACATCAGATTCTGCAACTTCCGTTTCTTCTACTGGACTCGAGGAACCTTCGGGTACAAGTTCAACTGAGGAGTGTTCTAAAAGCCAATCAATGGTTTTTTCGGTTAATAATTCGTTTTCCACGATTGAGCGCAGTTTATCTTCATCAACGTCTTGTTCCTCCGGGTACTGTTCCAAAAGTTCTGTGACTCTGGCTGCGATTTCTGCTGGTGTTACCTCGATCGCTTCACGTTTACCAACTTCCCGTAAGGACAAGGAGCGTTTGATGCGTTCAATTGCTTCAGTACGCGATCGCTCCCGCAATTGAGGAATAATATCTTGAGTAAACAACTTTCTGACATCTAATCCTTGCTGAGACAGCCGCATTGCTGTTTGCGTTAGCATTGCATCCACTTCTTGCTCAATCAATGTTGCTGGTAAGTCAACTTCTACGTGCTTGAGCAGTTCCGTTAAGAAGGCTTCCTGCTTATTTGCTTTTGTTTTGTCGTCCGCCTCTTTTTGATACCGCTCTACCAAAGAAGTGCGTAACTGCTCCAAGGTGTCAAAATCGCTGATTTCTTGGGCGAAATCGTCATTTACTTCTGGTAGCTCCTTTTCCTTCAGTTCTTTGAGTGTCACTGTGAAAGTTGCTGCTTTTCCAGCTAAGTCTTCATTAGCATAAGGATCTGGGAACTGCGCCGCAATTTCTCTGGTTTCTTCCGGATTCATCCCCACTATTCCCGAAATAAAGCCGGGAATAAATTTATCTTCCTGTAACTCAACTTGAAAATCACTTGCTTCAGCTCCGGGAATCGGTTCTAGTTCGGCTGCTTCCTCTTCTCCCTCAACTCTGGCGAATGAACCTTTAAAATCAACTACGGCAATATCGCCAATTTGGGCTGGACGTCCTTCTACAGGAATTAATGTCGCCAATTCTTGACGTTCCTTATCCAGCGTGTTCTCCACTCGCTCTGGATCGAACTTGACTTCTTCCGCTTGGACAAGCAAATCAGTGTACTGAACTAGATTTACTTCTGGTTCTACATCGACAGCAGCCGAAATTGTCAGAGGTTTTCCCGGTTCATAATTCTTAATCAAATCCTCAAAAGACGAGCGTAATTGGGGCTGACCGATTGCGGGGATGGCTTCTTGTTTGACTGCTTGCTCAATGCCATCTTGAATTAGTTCTTCCAGCGCCGCTGCCTTGATTCGAGTTGTCCCCAGCCGTTGTAGTAATATCGGCCGAGGCACCTTGCCTTTACGAAACCCAGGAATATTGGCAGTACTCGCTAAGTTTTTAATGACCTGTTCGTAAGTTTGCTTGGTAATTTCCGGCGTAATCTCTATTTCCAGGCCAATTTGGCTGGCGGGAAGTTTTTCCTGGGTGACTTTCATGCTTCGTCTCTAGTTTTCTGGTATTTTATACTCCGAGTACACACAAGACGCAATCAAATAATTGTTTGCGTTTATGGCTTGATGTCTCTTAGGGGCAATGGGAGTTTGCCAAAAGGTCTGATGACATCCAAGGATGGATGTTTGTCCTGGGGCAAAGATCCAGTTTACTGCCAATGACCAAGGACTTGACATTTTACCTTGATCACAATTTGGTTAATGGGGCATTGGGGATGGAAAAGAGACAAGGAAGAGACTTGTTCAATAATTCCCCCTTGTCCCCTCATCCCCACTCCCCATTCCCTCCGAAACTTAGGAATTAATTATTCAGTGGGCTAAGGCCGTGATATCCTGGTTCTCAGCGAGTGGTTAGTACCCAGGGCTATTTCATTCTCATCTAGCCCGCCTCAGAATGAATTCTGAGTCTAATAGCCAAAGTCGTCTCAAGACGACTGAGAAAAGGTTAAAGTCCGTTTGAAGGGACTTTAACTATACTACACACTGGCATAAACTGCGCTTTGTTCCCGCAACACAAGACCCAATCCCAAATCTAAAACCTAAAATTTAAAATCCAAAATGAATCAGGTTTAGCTCAAGTTATGCCCGCGCAAAGTATATTACCCCGAAACTGAAGTTCCGGGTGTTTTATGTCTAGAATGAAATAGCCTTGGGTTAGTACCCCCAAGTTAAAGTTATAGTATTGAGTCTAGCTATTATTAACTTGTGGTACGAGAGCGGATCTATATAAGTAACCGCATAGCTCAGTTTTATGCTGTGCTGGTTTTATGCATTTCCATCCTAGTATATTCATCATCTTGGTAAACAAGTTTGCAACCAAGACGATTGTTCACATTGCTGGGACGGGTGTTAAACATTTAAGTGCAGATATGTACATTTTTCTGCTAAATGGCGATTTCTTGTATAATAATGTATAGTTTAAATCGATGGAAAAATCAGATAGCCATTGTTGTAGAATGCAACATCACTTAACTTAAAATAGCCAAAAAAATAAATATATTAGGTCTATAAAGATCGACTAAATTAGAGAAAAATCTAAACCTATTCAAAATGTATTTCCAGACTGCGATCGCTATTTAATATAAGTAAATTGTCAATGGTTCCAAGAAATTGCAGGTAAGTCTCTTAAAGGAGGAAGCAAGTTTGTCGAAATCCTATCGTGTAGCTATTTTGGGAGCAACTGGTGCAGTTGGTACTGAGTTGCTGGAATTATTAGAAAGCCGTAATTTTGCGGTTGCTGACTTAAAGTTATTGGCATCAGAGCGGAGTGTCGGGCGATCGCTACAGTTTAAAGGTGAAAATATACCAGTAGAGCAAGTTTGCGATCGCGCCTTTGAAAACGTTGATATAGTACTTGCTAGTGCAGGTGGTTCCACATCCAAAACTTGGGCAGCAATTGCCGTCGAAAAGGGCGCAGTGGTAATTGACAACTCCAGCGCCTTTCGGATGAACCCGGAAGTTCCCTTAGTAGTGCCAGAAGTGAATCCACTAGCCGCAGCTAATCACCAAGGCATTATTGCTAACCCCAATTGCACAACAATTTTAATGGCTGTAGCAGTATGGCCATTGCATAAAATTAAACCAGTGCAACGCATTGTGGCTGCAACCTACCAATCTGCTAGTGGTGCTGGTGCTAGAGCAATGGCAGAAGTGAAAACTCAAACAAGCGCTATACTACAAGGACAGCCACCACTTGCCGAAATATTGCCTTACCCATTGGCATTTAATTTATTCCCACATAACTCCCCATTAAACGATTTGGGTTATTGTGAGGAAGAAATGAAAATGGTCAACGAAACCCGAAAAATATTTGGCACGCAGCAAATCAGAATCACTGCGACCTGTATACGGGTTCCCGTACTCCGTGCCCACTCAGAAGCCATTAATTTAGAATTTGAAACTCCCTTTAGTGCAAAGGAAGCCAGAGAAATTTTAAATTCCTCCCCTGGAGTAAAATTGGTCGAAGATTGGGGAACAAATCATTTTCCGATGCCTATTGAAGCAACAGGTCGAGATGAAGTTCTAGTGGGAAGAATTCGTCAGGATATTTCCCATCCTTGTGGCTTGGAATTATGGTTATGTGGCGACCAAATTCGCAAAGGCGCAGCATTGAATGCGGTACAAATAGCCGAGTTGTTAATAGAGAAAAATCTACTCAAACCATTAGCTATTAGTCATTAGTCATTGGTCATTGGTCATTAGTCATTGGTTAACTAACAAAGGACAAATGACAAAGGACAAATGACAAAGGACACTTGAAAGCAATTTGCAGATAGGTTATTACAATAGAAAACCACCAAGATACAAAAACATGGGTCATCAGGAGTGAAAAAAGGGTGGGAGATTTTGGCAATGTTTTAACCGCGATGATTACGCCATTTAAAGTAGATGGTAGTGTCAACTATGATTTAGCGGCAGAACTGGCGGCGCATCTAGCTAACAATGGTACAGATACATTGGTGATGTGCGGCACAACAGGAGAATCCCCGACGCTTAGTTGGGATGAAGAATACCAGTTGTTTGTGGAAGTATTGCAGTCCGTGGCCGGAAAAGCCAAGGTAATTGCCGGTTGTGGTTCCAATTCCACCCAAGAAGCGATCGCAGCCACCCAAAAAGCGTCTAAGATAGGAGTACATGGTTCCTTACAAGTTGTTCCTTATTACAACAAACCTCCACAAGCAGGATTGGAAGCGCACTTTAAGGCCATAGCACAAGCCTGTCCCGACCTACCGTTGTTGTTATATAATGTCCCAGGTCGTACCGGACAAAACCTTCAGCCAGAAACAGTTGCCCGGTTAGCTGAGGTGAGCAATATTGTCGGGATTAAAGAATCTACTGGTAATATAGATCAGGCAAGTGAAATTCGTCGCTTGACACCAAAAGAATTCCACATCTATTCTGGTGATGATTACATGACTTTGCCCTTGTTAGCGATCGGGGCAAAGGGTGTGGTAAGTGTGGCTTCTCATCTGGTAGGAAACCAACTACAGCAGATGATCCAAGCTTTTAATGCAGGGAAAATTGAGGTAGCAAGCGACATTCATCTCCAACTGTTCCCGTTGTTTAAAGCTCTATTTCTCACTTCAAATCCCATTCCAGTGAAAAAAGCACTGAAACTTCAAGGTTGGGAGGTTGGTTCAACTCGTCCGCCGCTATGTGAAGCTGATTTAGAAGTCAGTCAAAAGTTAGCAGTGGTTCTGAAAGAACTTAGTTTAATCTAGCCACCAGTTGGTTAAGCGCTGGTAGTTCGCTCCTTACCAAACATACATATAAACAATGATCATAATTGTTCATAAGTTGCAATTTAAAAATCTGTGCTAGGACTGATAGATATACTATGAATCCTTAAGTGTACAGTCGATTTTATTGAATAAAAAATTGAAATCTTCAATTAAAACTTGATTGCTTTGGGACTGAGTTAAGAGACAGATATGTTGTCTTAAATACAAGTTCGTTAACTATCAACTTAATTAACCACAAGTAACAATCTAAGGAGAAAATGGCTAAAAACGAAGCTAATAATTCCGCCTTGAAAATTATTCCTTTGGGCGGGTTGCATGAAATTGGTAAGAATACCTGTCTTTTTGAATATGACGATGAAATTATCTTGTTAGATGCAGGATTGGCTTTTCCCACAGAGGCGATGCATGGAGTAAATATTGTTCTACCAGATACGACCTATCTGCGGGAAAATCGCCACAAAATTAAAGGGATGATTGTTACTCATGGTCATGAAGACCATATTGGCGGGATTGCTTTTCATCTCAAGCAATTTGATATCCCCGTGATTTATGGCCCCAGGCTAGCAATGGCAATGCTAGAGGGTAAACTCGAAGAAGCAGGAGTCCGCGATCGCACAGAAATCAGAACTGTTCTACCCCGTGATGTCGTGCGGATTGGCAAAAACTTTTTAGTCGAATATATCCGTAACACCCATTCCATCGCTGATAGTTTTACTGTTGCCATTCATACTCCCCTTGGTGTAGTCATTCACACAGGGGATTTTAAAATTGACCATACCCCAGTGGATGGTGAAAAGTTCGACTTGCAACGCCTAGCAGAACATGGTGAAAAAGGCGTTCTTTGCTTACTAAGTGATTCCACAAACTCAGAAGTGCCAGGATTTACACCTTCTGAGCGTTCAGTTTATCCCAATCTGGAGAGAGTATTTAGTCAAGCTACTGGGCGATTATTTGTCACTACCTTTGCTTCGAGTGTGCATCGCATCAACATGATTTTGGATATCGCCAAGAAGCAGAACCGTGTAGTGACGGTTGTAGGGCGTTCCATGCTGAACTTGATTGCTCATGCTCGCAATTTAGGTTACATCAAGTGTGAAGATAATCTGCTGCAACCATTGCATGCAGTCCGCAATCTACCTGACGAAAAAGTTTTAATTTTAACTACAGGGTCTCAGGGTGAAACGATGGCAGCAATGACCCGCATTGCCAACAAAGAACATCCTCACATTAAAATCCGCCAAGGAGATACAGTAGTATTCTCTGCTAACCCAATTCCCGGAAATACGATCGCCGTAGTCAACACCATCGATAAGTTGATGATTCAGGGAGCGAAAGTAGTCTATGGGCGGGATAAAGGGATTCACGTCTCCGGTCATGGCTGTCAGGAAGAACAAAAACTGATGATTGCCTTAACTCGACCGAAATTCTTTGTACCATTTCACGGCGAACATCGGATGCTGGTGAAGCACGCAGAAACGGCTCAGAGTATGGGCATTCCCGCCGAAAATATGATCATTATTCAGAATGGTGATATCGTTGAACTGACTGAAGATGCTATTGGCGTCGCTGGGAAAGTGCCATCTGGTATCGAACTGGTGGATACTACGAGTTCGGGTATGGTCAGTGCCAAAGTATTGCAAGAACGGCAACGCATGGCTTCAGAAGGCATTATTACCATTGCAGCTGCCATTGATTGGAATGGTAAACTGTTGGCAAAACCAGAAATCCACCTCCGGGGTGTAGTGACAAGTGTAGAGCGATCGCTCCTACAAACCTGGCTAAAACAACGCATTGAAGAAATCCTCACTGTGCGCTGGTCAGAATTCGCCCCTGGGGAAGGTCAAGCAGCAGATATAGACTGGGGTGGATTGCAAGGAACTTTAGAACGAGAATTGCAACGTTCCATCCGTCGAGAATTGCAATGTCAGCCATCTGTTACTTTGTTGATGCAAATCCCTGATGAGCCGCCTGTAAAAGTTGCTGATGGGAGAAGACGGCGGACTAGAACTGCTGCTCAAGTAGCATCGTAGGCTTAGATAACAATTTAACGCAGAGGCGACACAGACGCAGAGTTTTTCTGAAAGTCTTTGCCCTTCTGGTTTATATGCAGTAGACATCTGGTGAAAAAGAATTGTTTTGACGTAGCAGTGCTACGTCTCTACAAGGGTTCTGGGTAACGCATATTTAATTTCACCAGATGTCTCATAGACTCTGACCTCACTTCCATTCCTCTCTCCTAAAAGGAGAGAGGCTTTGAATATTACTCCCCAACGCTACAAGGGTTGGGGCTGGGGGTTAGGTCTGTATTGGACTTAACCCAGAAGCGTTACAGTCTCTTATCATGGGTACAGAAGCCGGGCGGTTTGTATTTGCCTATAGTTATTGGAGGCGATCGCTATGACTAAAACACCAATAAAAATTAATACTCTGGAAGAGTATGTAAATTTTGATGATGGCACAGACAAGCGCTATGAAATTGAGGATGAGGTGCTGGTAGAAATGCCTCCTGGTACTGGCAAACATGAGGCGATTATCACCCTACTGTTAGTTCGCTTTTTTTTAGAAATTCAAAAAATGGGACTGCCTTTACAACCGCGCCCTAACGGTACAGAGGTGTTGACCAATAAACAACTTAGAAGACCTGATATTTGTGTAATTACCGACCAACAGGCAAAAAGTATTGAAAGTACTTCGGCTATTCTTAAGACTGCCCCACCGCTTTTAGTTGAGGTGGTTAGTCTTGAATCTGTTGATCGGGACTATAATCAAAAAACCTCTGAGTATGCAGCTATAGGTGTGGTCGAATATTGGATTGTTGACCCTCTGGAAAATAAGGTAACGGTGTGTTTATTAGACCAGGGCAATTACAAGCAATTTGTGTTTGCTGGAAACCAACAGATTGTTTCTCAAATATTTCCAGAATTAACCCTGACCGTTCAGCAGATACTTTTAGCTTAAATTGTTGAAGTTAATATTTTTCATAAGTCTCTGAGTTTAATAAATTTTGGGGGTTTAAGTAAAGAGCAACTAACAAGCGGCAAGTTTTGTGGCTCTTTCTAAATCCCCGTTGCAAAACTTAATTATGAATTACGAATTATTTTAATCTCTTGCTTATCAGCTCTATTTGACTTAGGGAATATCTTCAGTCTACGGCATTACAGAATGCTTTAGAGCCTATTTATAAAGTAAATATTAAGTAGAGTGTGTTACGGCTGTGTAGGAATTTGAGGGTTTGAGAAAGCCTAATTTAACCGTGACGCACCATATTTCCAGGTGACGTACACGAGAGCAAAAACGCCTACTAGACTATCACTGATCTTTATACTTAGCAAAAATACTTTTAGAAATAGCTTATATTAAGAATTGTAAATGTTACACTAAAACCTATCCAAGGACGGATGTCTTTATTAAAATTTAAACTATGTCAAGTTATGAACAAGATCGTAATATTACACTACCGATCCCCAGAAATTTGCGATTAACTTGACGTAGTAATAAATTAAGTTCTGACTTAAGTAGCTATTTACGCATTAGATTATATCGCAGTCAGGACGCGATTTTTCCGGGAAAGTTCGTTGCCACGTTGTATATATTCATCAAAAAGGTGAATAGCCTCAATAATACAGAGGGTTAACCATGAAGGTATTCGACAATACCACAAAAAAGATTTTTCTGGCAAGCTGGGTATCAATCAATCAACCAGAGACTATTGACCAGAAAGCAACCCAGCTAGACCGTTCTACTTCTAAGCCTTACTGGGATATTCTCCAACCCATACGGCAACGGCTAGAAAATATTCAAGTCCGCGATCGCCAACTAGCTCACCGCTTGTGCAAACTGATTCCATCTCAGTGTCCCTTTGAGCGCGATGTCAAATTATTTGGGAGAACCCTCTTTCACATTCCACCCATGTGCAAGCTCAACCCCTTATATGAAGAAGTGGTTGGTTTACGTTTCCGAGCGATGTGCTATCTAGCCGATGAATGTGGCGAAGATGTATCACAGTACTGCTAATACTGATTACTGAGGAAAAAGTGAGGAGTCAGGAGTGAGGAATTAAAACCCCTAACTCCTAACTCCTAACTCCTAACCCCTAACTCCTAACTCTTAACTCCTAACTCCTAACTCCTAACTCCTAACTCCTAACTCCTAACTCCTAACTCCTAACTCCTAACTCCTAACTATTTATTACTATTTTTTTTGCCATTTTTGGATAGCATCCTGAGCATCTTCATAAGCGGCTGTCTCTTCTGGCACTAAAGCAGCAGTCGCAATTGCGGCATTACGTTCTCCTTCGGTGGCGCGACGCTTGGCCAGGTCTAAAATTTTCTCACTCCAGTTATTGATCGATTTTTGAGCAGTATCGAAGCCTGGTTGACCTGCTGGTACTTTTTTGGCAACTTCGATCGCCCGATTGTAGGTAGATGCCTGTCCAGATTTAATTAAGGCATTAGCTGCATCTAAAAGAGTTTTGTTACTCACATATTGCTTGCCCTCTAGGCGCCACAAGTTAATTGCTGCTTGTGCTTTCGCGTAGGGGGCTTCATCTTTGGTAATTAATCGAGCAGCAGCAATAGCGCTTGCATACTGTCTTTGTTTAGCACGACCCTCTGCTAAATCTAAAATCATCTGACTCCAAATCTTAATATTCTCTTGAGCTTGTTCGTAGAGTGGTTCACCGGGTCGAATTTTCCGGGCTGTGGCGATCGCCATGCTCAAATCGCTAGCCTGAGTTTGTCTGAGCGACATTTTCGCTAGGTCTAATACTGCTTGATTTCGCTTTTTCCACTGAGAACTAGAGGCGATTTGAGCGCTAGATTGGTTGTTGAGTCTAATTGGTGGAGTGCGTAGGCGTAGCCCGTCGTAGACATCGCTAACATTAGCATTGGGTGATGTGCTTGATATTTGCTTAATTCTAAAAGTTTCTTGATTACGCAGAAAAACTACGGCGATTAAACCAGCTACTAGCAAGCTGCCTCCGCCCCATAAGATAAACTGTTTCCAAAAAGGGATACTTGGCTGATTCGCTGGCAATCGCGAGACATAGCCTTGGGAGGAATTGGGAATAAATCTTGCTCTGGTATTGACTCCCAAGGAAGTTTCCGGCATTGGTTGAGAAACTAAGCCGCTACCTGACTCCTGGACTTTTTGACCCTTCGTCTGTTGGGAGGAGTTCACAGTAGCTTCTCTCCATCTGCCCCGTTCTGCTGAATTTTTAGGGTAATCGTCGAGGGGAGGAGCTGCAAGGGCAACAGCAAAAGATTCTTCGGGATAAATCACCCCTTCTGATTGAAAATCGCTTTCTATTGCCAATTTTGGCAAGATTACTTGCTGCCTTGATGGGATGATAGTGGCAGGGTTTTGGACAGGACGCCAGTGGTGGTGACATAATTTTGGCATGATCAGGCTTAGGTAAGTTTCTAAATCTGCCAAGTTGTTGCCATTACCAGAACGCAAAGCTTCTAACAAAACTGCTGTAAAGAATCCGTGACCTAGTTCGCTAGTTTCATGGGAAAATTGCTCTGGTTGACAAGAAAGAATTGTCGCGAGTTGTAGTTCTTGGGCTAATTCTATTGTTTCTTCACCAACAGGAGCATCCGCTTGGGTGCCAAAAGCGCGGTTGATATCGAGTAGTAGCAATACATTTAAGTCAGCAAGTTGCAGACTTTGCATTAGCGATCGCAATTCTATGCCAGTCTCTTGCACAAGTTCGGGATTGCCCTCTACTGGCATTAAGTAATCTTTGCCCTTGTAGTTGACTCCATAACCGCTAAAGAATAACCACAGATAGTCTTCCGGTTGCCAACTTGTTGCTGCCAAATCCTCAAGCAGCAGCAAAATATTCTCCCTCGTGGGATAAGTTGACCTATGGTCAATGGGCGGCGAAGTATCCGTCATGACTAGACAGTGCTTGGGGAGAAAACCTGCCTCTGTCACCAAAAATGTTTCTAGTGCCTCAGCATCCGCTTGGGCACAACTTAAAGGTTGAAATAACTGATATTGATTGATGCCAATCGCGATCGCCCAGTAATTTGCCATCCCGCTCTTTATCGGTTATTGTTTGCTGGTCTTAAAATTGCGGTTGGCTTTGCCCAAAAAACAAAGCTAACCTATGTCTTATAGTCTAAGTGATTCTGATCGAGTCTTAAGTTAAAATGTAATTTTTATTACGTCTTTAGACCGGAAAATACCTTTTACCTAATTTCAATAACAGATCATCATTAAGGAGATAGAAGGTCATGAGCAAGATTTCTGCTCACCTACCATCATCGATCACTCCCTTTTCAGTTATTAGCCAAATTGCCAGAAGAATCCGGATAATTCCTTTAGTAGTTTTGCTTATATCTACTGTTCCTGCGTGGTTTTTGACGGAAGCGATCGCACCGCAGGTTGTGCGAGCTTACACCGCTAGAGTCGATCTAGCTATTGACCTCCTGCCGGAAGAAAGCTATGAAACCGTTCTCAGGAGGGCGGAAGCGGCCGCTAGGGCCGCTGCTCAAAGGAGCTTCGATCAAGATATCTTGGTTACAGATGTTTCCATCATTGTATCCGTACAAAATTATGGAGCGATCGCACCAGTTCTGACATTAGATGTCAGTCGTCCTCAATGGCGATGGCGCCCCGATGCCCAAAATTGGGCAACTTATTTCAAAACTGCGCGATCGCTACTTTTCTTGGAAAATAGCCAGGACTTACCCAAAAAATAGCCGAAAAGAATGATTTTTAGTAGGGGCAATTCATGAATTGCCCTTCGGGACTTCCAATTTAAAAAATACTCAACTACTTCTTGTGGGGTGGGCGACACGAGCGCCCTTGGCTATGGGCGGACAAGATGTCATTGGTGTCAACTTAACGTAGAAGTTATGTCCCGCAAGGAACTTCAGTTCCTTGCTAATAACAAAAGTCTTCTGTTGATGACTAAATATTTCCAATAATCTTTAGTCTACTTCAGTAGACTTTAGCTATTAGCCTCGAACTTTAGTTCAAGGCGGGTGATGTAGGCAACAGTTAAGCATTCCTAGCTTAAGTTGACACCAATGACAAGATGTCCACCCCACAAGATTGAATAATTTATTTATTGGAAGTCCCTTACTGTTGTCCTTCGCGTCAGCCGATGGCCTAGAATAAGAAGGTTGTCAAAAATCGCGATATCTGCTGACATGGCTGTTCCTAAGAAGAAAACTTCAAAATCAAAACGAGATAAACGTCGAGCTACCTGGAGGCACAAAGCCGTCGTTGAAGCTCAGAAAGCCCTCTCTCTGGGCAAGTCGATTTTGACTGGACGTTCTACATTTGTATATCCAATTGCTGAAGAAGAGGAAGAAGAGTCATAATTCCCACTCAGGAAAAGCGTCAACCACCCACCACTAATCGGAGTACCGATATAGTGGGGGTCTTAAAGAGTAAAACATCTGGTGCTGTAGGCGACTCAGCAAAAAAGATTGTAAATACTTTGAGAAAACTTATTTTTCTCCAACTATGCTAGGAAAATTTTTTCACAAACCAGCGAAGGAAGAGAGCGAACGCGTCCCTCCTGGTCAACACTTAGCTAAAGGTTTTCCCGTATTAACTTACGGTGAAACTCCCCAAGTCAGCACTGAAGAATGGGAATTTCGAGTTTGGGGTTTGGCAAAACCTGCTACCTTTAATTGGTCAGACTTTATGGCGCTACCTCAACAGGAATTCACAGCAGACTTCCACTGTGTAACGCGCTGGTCTAAACTCGATGTCAAATGGACTGGGATAAAAGTGACAGATTTCATGGGTCTGATTGAACTAGATCCCAAAGTAGCCCACATTATGGAACACTGTTATGGCGGCTACACTACCAATATTTCTATAGAAGATTTTATGCGCGAAGAAAACTTCTTTGCTTTTAAAGTCTTTGGTGAAGACCTTCCATCTGAACACGGTGGGCCGATGCGGCTTGTTGTTCCCCATTTATATGCTTGGAAAAGTGCTAAGTGGATTAATGGTTTGGAATTTTTAGCTGGTGAAGAACTTGGTTTTTGGGAGCGTAATGGCTACCATCGCCGTGGCGAACCTTGGGCTGAGGAGCGTTACAGTAATGCTTTTGGGTTTTAAAAGTTGGGAGTTGGGAGTTGGGAGTTGGGAGTTAGGAGTTGGGAGTTAGGAGTTAGGAATTGGGAGTTGGGAGTTGGGAGTTGGGAGTTGGGAGTTGGGAGTTAGGAGTTGGGAGTTGGGAGTTAGGAGTTAAAAATTCATAACTCATAACTCATAACTCATAACTCATAACTCATAACTTTTAACCCAGAAGTTTCTTAATTAGTGGCAATTTCCCTTCATATGGAGCGTATCGCCATTTTAAATCTAGCCAGAAAGAGTTTTGCAATACACTTTTGTGATGAGAAAAGGTGTCAAAACTAGCTTTGCCGTGATAGTTGCCAATACCGCTATCTCCTACTCCACCAAATGGTAAAGACGAGACACCAAACTGCATAGCTGTGTCATTAATACAGACTCCACCAGATGAAGTTTCCTGTAAAACTCGCTTTTGCAGGTTTTTGTTTTGAGAAAATAAGTATAACGCTAAGGGTTTGGGTTTAGAGTTAATCAAGGCGATCGCTTCTGCAATGTCAGTATATTCAATTACAGGTAGGATGGGGCCAAAAATTTCTTCCTGCATTACAGAATCTTCCAAAGAGACATTATCAATCACTGTCGGGGCGATATAACGCTCTGAAGGTTGATTTTCTCCACCGATGATAACTTCACCGTCTCTGAGAAAATTCACCAGTCTATCAAAGTGTTTTTGACTGATAATCCTGGCATAATCAGGACTGTTTGCTGGATTATCGCCATAAAATTCTTTTACGCATTTTTTCAGCCCATCTATTAAATCTTTTTTGATTGTTTTATTAACTAAAAGATAGTCAGGGGCGATACAAGTTTGTCCAGCATTAATAAATTTTCCCCAAGTAATTCGTCTGATAGTGTGTTCAAGATTAATGTCAGTATCTACTATACAAGGACTTTTACCACCCAATTCTAAAGTAACTGGGGTGAGATATTTTGCCGCAGCTGCCATGATGATTTTGCCTACGGCTGTCCCACCGGTAAAAAAGATATGGTCAAACTTTTCTGCAAGTAGTTTTTGACTTGCTTCCACCCCTCCTTCAACTACTGCAATATAAGCAGGGTCAAAATGTTTGGCAATAATTTCAGCGATGATATGGGAGGTATGAGAAGCAATTTCTGAAGGTTTAATAATTGCACAGTTACCAGCTGCGATCGCACCTACTAAGGGTGAGATAATTAAGTTAAATGGATAGTTCCAAGGCCCAATAATTAAGACAACCCCTAGCGGCTCTGGATAAATTTGGGCTGAGTATGAAAAAAAATCAAAGGAAACGGCTGCTTTTTTGGGCTTAGTCCAGTTTTTCAGATGTTTTATAGCATAATCAATTTCCTTAATTACGCCGATTTCTGTCAGGTAACTCTCCAATTCTGGCTTATGTAAATCTGCTTGTAATGCCTCGACTATTGACCGTTCATGCTCAATAATTGCTTGCTTGAGATTTTGGAGTTGTTCAATGCGAAAAGTGACATCTTTAGTTTTGCCAGTTTTAAAAAAATCACGTTGATTGTCGATAATATTGTCAATGTTGCGTAATTCAGTGGTAACCATGATTTTGTCCTATTAAAAACTATTTGTTTTTTAGTGTTTGTTGTTACAATTGGAATATTTACTTTAAGTTATCGGTAAATAATAGTAAGATTATAAATCATGAATTTCTCCAAAAAAAATCTAAAATCCATAATTTATAATTACTAATTTTCTCATATTTGGGTGGGTAGAAGCACAATAAATACACTACCTTTGTCCAACTCTGAATTAAGCAGAATAATGCCTTGATGTGCCTCGACAATTCGGCGAGCAAGATACAGTCCTAAGCCACTACCAGAACTCTTGTGGCTGCCTTGGCGAAATCGTTCAAAGATGGTGGCTTGTTCTTCAGGGGGAATACCGGGGCCAGTATCCGCTATCTCAATTCTAATGTAGTCAACGGAATTGGATTTTTTAGAGAACTGAGATTGACTACTTTGATCAAACTGGCGTTGAGAAGTAGAACGAATAGTAATAGACCCAGAGTCAGTAAATTTGATCGCATTCCCTATGAGGTTGGTGAATAGACGATGCAGTTCTAAGCGATCGCCCATCACTGTGTTTGACTGTTCAGTAAAATCTAAATTTAGGGACAGTGCTTTGTCTTGAGCTAGAGGTGCTAATTCTCCAGTCACTTCCTCTAGCAATTGGCCCAGATTAACTGGTTGAAATGCCAAAGTTTTGCGACCTGCTTCAAAACGATAAACTTCTAATAAAGTATTCACCATAGAAAGCAGGTTGATATTGCTACGGGCCATGATCGCGATTACTTCTTGCATTTGTGGTGATAATGCTCCCAACGCACCTTGTTGAAATAGCATCAACATCCGATCGGCGGCTACTAAGGGAGTGCGTAAGTCATGGGTGAGGCGGGAGACAAAATCTTCTCGCTGACGGGCAATTTTATCACGTTCATCCATACTATGCTTCAAACGCAGGAGCGATCGCACTCGTGCCAGCAATTCATCTACTGTTACAGGTTTGCGGATAAAATCATCAGCACCCAAGTCTAAGCCGTGGGCGACGTTGGGCGCATCGTGGGCAGTAATCAGCAATATGGGGATGTATTGCGGCAATTTCATTTTTCCCCGAATGTGCTTGGTAACTTCGTACCCATCCATACCTGGCATCATTAGATCCAGTAGAACCAAATCACAAGGCGATGCTTTCAATTCTGCTAAGGCCGAAATCCCATTTTCTGCGGTGCTAATGGTATAACCTTCTTCCTCCAAAATAGTTTTGATCAAAAACACGTTATCAGGAGAGTCATCAACAACCAGAATTTTGTCAGAACGAGAAGATTGTGAAGTCATATAGATGCGAGGTACGGGGTAAAAGTAAATTTTTAGCGAAACTGGTTTATTGGTATAGTTTTTTAGATAGTAGTTTTAGGTAAACTCCCTCCGAAAAAAATTGTTGAACAATAAATTTATAAGTACGTTGGTGCGAAAAAAACCAACTATGTTACGAAACATAAATAAGCTTAAAACCCTTACTAATGACAAATGACCAATGACAAATGACAGCCTTACCCAGTTAGCTTTAATTGCGCCGAGCTACTTAAATGCGTTTTAAAAACTACTTTACTTACCTTTTTAACAGATAGCCACAAGTTAATTAAATTATGACTCGTAAGCTTCTAGAACTAAATACAGAGGATGGCGGCACAATTTTGGTAGCAGTTGAGCTACCAGATGCATCCGTAGGTCGTGTATCGCCCACTGGTGAGTTACCTATAGAGAAAGTAGAGGCTAACTTCGATGCAGTTAAGGATTTGATTGTTCGTGGGTGTCGCCCAATTACCAAGGCGTTTCGTACCTTGCAGCAAGAATCACAACCCGTAAGCGGAGAAGTTGAGTTTGGGGTGAATTTTACCGCCAAAGGCTCAGTCTATGTGGTCGAATCCACTGGTCAAGCATCGCTGAAGGTGAAAATAACTTGGAAACTGGCACTCGAAGAAAACAAGTAATAAATTTTCATGAATTGGGAATTAGTTAAAGCTTGTACCGTGGCGATCGCTACCCCAGGAGGTTACATCCAAGGCACGGGCTTTTTTATCTCACCCAATGGATATTTACTCACCTGCGCCCATGTAGTTGAGTCAGCAGGGGGTTGGGAAGAAGTGCGAGTCAATGGGCAAGGGGTTGAGTTGGTTTATTTAGGCGATCGCACCCGTGATGATTTCGCCATATTGCAATTATCTGGTTATCAAGGCCAAGGTGTACCTTTATCGCTAACTTTTGAGCCAGGAAATCAATTTCGCTCAATTGGCTATGGGCGTTCTGACTTCCCAGAAGGCGGAACCATTGAAGGCAATATCACGGATGCCAATTCCCATGCCGATTTTAGTAACTTATCAATGTTACGGTTGCGGGTAATGGCAGACGCACAACAGATTATCGGTGGCTATAGTGGTTCTCCTGTGTTTGATATTCAACTCAAAGCAGTAGTTGGGATGATCGCCGCTTACGACAATACCCAAGGGGGATTAGCTGTACCATTAACCACAGTTCAAGAAAATTGGGCTGAATTGTCAAGTTTGCTGCATCCAGAAACATTTTCAGAACAGGAACTTCTGTTTTTTGATCAAGCTTTTTATTCTGATTGTTTTAAAGAGATTGATAAGCCAGGAGCATTAATTCGGATAAAGGCTCCCTTGCAATGGGGCAAAACCTACTTAATGACCCAGATTCTCCATTATGGGACTCAGCAAGGCTATCAAGCGGTGCGAGTGGACTTTCAAGAGCCAGAAAAAGAAGTATTCAATACTCTAGAACGGTTCTTGCAGTGGTTTTGTAGCTACATAGTTGAAGATTTGCATCTACCGAATAACCTAGCTGAAATTTGGGTAGGTGTACTAAGTAGCAATAGCAACTGTACAAACTATTTTGAAAAATATTTGTTACAAGCAATTAGTAGTCCTCTGGTTTTGGGATTGGATAACGTTGATTTTATATTCCAATATCCGGCGATCGCTGGTAATTTTCTGCCATTACTACGAGCTTGGTGTGAGAAGTCCAGGACTAAGCCTATTTGGCAAAAACTCCGATTGGTAATTGCCTATTCTAAAGAAGATTACATTCCCATAGATACCAATAGATCGCCGTTCAATGTAGGTAAGCTCATTGAAATACGAGAGTTAAATGAGGTGCAGATCCAGAAATTGGCACAACACTTCAAACTTTATTGGAATAGAGAGCAAGTCGCCCAACTGATGGCGATGGTGGGTGGGCATCCTTGGCTGGTGAAGAAGGCACTATATACAATAGCGCAGGGTGATCTGACGTTGACAGAATTATTGCAAATTGCACCCACCGAAGAAGGTTTATACGGCGACCACCTGCTGCGCCATTTGTCAAATTTGCAGGATAATCCAGAACTGCGGCAAGCCATGAGGCAAGTAGTTATTGCCAAGGGGCCAGTTAGAATAGATGCAGGGAAAGCGTCTAAGTTGCGGAACATGGGACTGGTGAAATACATACGCAGTGATGTTCTGCCGTTGTGTGACTTGTATCGTCAGTATTTTTGCGATCGCTTAGGGTTGTAATGATGTCAACTTCCCCAGATGCTGTACCAAACTATGAATACCAGGTTGGGGGCAGTTTACCACCTGATGCCCCTACTTACGTAACGCGACAAGCAGATGAAGACTTGTACCAAGGCTTGATGGCGGGGCAGTTTTGTTATGTCTTAAACTCACGACAAATGGGTAAATCCAGTCTGCGAGTAAGAATTATGGAACGGTTGCAGACTGACGGAATTACTTGTGCAGCGATCGACTTGAACGAGATTGGTACAGATATTACCCAAGAGCAATGGTACAAAGGGGTAATAAATAGTCTAATTAGCAGTCTGAACTTATATGAACATTTTGATTTAGCTAGTTGGTGGAATCGTCCACAATTATTGTCACGAGTGCAGCATTTGAGCAAATTTCTTGAGGAAATTTTACTCAAGCATATTTCCGGGAAAATTGTGATTTTTGTCGATGAAATCGATATTGTTCTGAGCCTAAAGAATTTTTCCACAGACGATTTTTTTGCTTTAATTCGCTTCTGCTATAACCAGCGTGTTGATAAACCAGTATACAAACGCCTGACATTTTGTCTATTGGGTGTGGCGACTCCATCATATTTGATTCAAGATAAAAAGCGCACACCATTTAATATTGGTAGAGCGATTGAATTAAATGGGTTTAAATTCCCAGAAGCCAAGCTATTAGCTAAAGGTTTGGAAGGAAAAGTTAGCGCTTCTCAAGCAGTGCTGGAAGAGATTTTAAATTGGACTGGTGGGCAACCATTTCTCACCCAGAAGCTTTGTAATCTCGTTCCAAATGGTATGGAGGTATCGGGAGTAGAAGAGTTGGTGCGATCGCGTCTGATCGAAAACTGGCAAGATCAAGATCATCCCGAGCATTTGAAGACAATAAGCGATCGCATTTTGCGGGATAAGCAGCTTACAATTAAACTGCTAGAAATTTACAGCAGACTTTTACAAAAAAAAGAAATTTCTGCTGATGATAGTTCCGAACAAATGGAATTGCGGCTTTCAGGATTGGTAGTCCAGCGACAGGGCAAATTAAAGGTTTATAACCCTATTTACGAAGCGGTTTTTAACAAAGACTGGATTAATAAAACGCTAACAGATTTACGTCCCTATCATCATGAGATTGAAGCATGGCAAAATTCTAATCGTCAGGATAATTCCAAGCTGTTGCGTGGCAATAAATTACGACAAGCTCAAGTATGGGCAAAAGCTATAGACTTGGCTGGTATAGACTATCAATTTTTATATAATAGCCAAGAATTGGCAACAAGGAGACAGCAACGCCTAATATTAGTACTTGCTTCAATACTGGTACTGACACCAATAGCCACATGGCAATTCCGGCAAAATATTACAGCTTTATTCATTCCTTATCAAGCAGAGCCAGAACTATTTAGCCAAGGCGAGCGTACTCTCTTTAAAGGAAATGAAAATTTTAATCGCGCTCGGGGTTTTGAAGCTTTCAAAAATAAGAATTACTCCCAAGCTGTTGAGAATTTTAAAAAAGCTATACAAGCCTCTCCTAGAGACCCAGAGTTACAAATTTTTTACAACAATGCCAAAGCATATGACAAAGGCAATCCCCTGACTTTGGCAGTGGCTTTACCTGTGGCTACTAGAATAGAAATTGCTCAAGAAATCTTGCGAGGGATTGCACAAGCGCAGGATAGTTTCAATATTTCAGGGGGAGTGAATAGTCGATTATTAAATATCGTAATTGCCGATGATCGTAATAATCAAACTCAAGCTAAAAAAGTTGCTCAGGAGCTAACTAAAGACCGAAACGTTCTAGGAGTGATTGGACACTACACTAGTACAAAGAGTGAAGCGGCACTACCTGAGTATGAGAAGGCTGGCATAGCCATGATATCTCCATCAAGTACAAGTACCACACTAAAGAGTAAGAGCTTTTTTAGAACAGTAACCTCTAATAAAGCAATTAGTAAAAGATTAGCAGATTATGCAATATCTAAGGGTTACAGAAAAGTTGTGATCTTCGATAATCCTGAAAATAATTATAGTAAAAGTCTAGAGCAAGAGTTTGAAAAATCATTTCAAAATAGTGGTGGAAAAGTTATACGAAACATAAATTTGGCTCTTCCAACACTAAATGCTTCTGCTGAAATATTACTTAGTACATTCGACGATCAAGCCGATGCAGTTATTTTGTTTCCGAATCCAGAGTTGATTTCTGTGGTGATTGAAATCACTCGCGCTCAAAAAAGGTTGATAAATCAAGAAGGCAAAAAGTTACCTCTGCTGGGAGCAGATACTTTGTATAATCAAGAGATTTTGAGATCAAGTGGAGAAGCTATTGAAGGTTTGGTTTTAGCTGTACCCTGGTTTGCAAAGGAAGAAAACTCAAAAAAATTTGCAGATGAAGCTAAAGAAAGATGGGGAGGGCAGATTAGCTGGCGCACAGCTACCACTTATGATGCGACTCAGGCTTTTATTAAAGCTATTTCTATGTCTAACAATCCCACTCGTCAGACCGTCTTACAAAACCTCAAATCTGTTAATCTTTCACCAAACGAAACTTCAGGAAATCGACTCAAATTTGATAATAAAGGCGATCGCGAACAAAAACCTGTTCTTGTCAAAGTAGAAAGAAATCCCGACGCACCTTTTGAAAGCGGATTTATGTTTAAAGACGTTAAATAGAAAGATATCAAGCAATGAAGAAATTACCAAGGATAAAATTATTGCTGATAAGCTTTGAATTATCACCTCGAAACAAGCGATCGCACCAATTACACAATTTGCACTGCCTGAGTGTTAATTTCTGTTAAATTAGCCAATCTTATATCATTCGTAAACAAGATTGCATTTAGATATTTTGCAGTTGCTAAAATTATTGCGTCAGGAAGCCTAAGTTTGTATTGTTTGCGAAGTGCGATTGTTAAATTTTTGATATTATTATCAATACTAAGAACTGTAATTTTCTTTAAAAAATCAATAATTTGTGTTTCTTTTTCTAGACTGAGACTCGGATAAGAGAGTAATTCAATCTCAGTAATCACTGAAATAAAATATTGTCCTGACGGTAGTGGTTTTACCAAGCGACCACCCAAAAAGTACAAGACTATATTTGTATCTAACAAAATTAAAGGTTGTGTCAACACCACTCATCCCTAATTTGCTGCTGATATTCCAAAGGATCTTGAGTTAGTTGAATTATACCCGCATACTCGTTTAAATTAAACTCTTGTTTTTGTTGTGATTGATGAGCTTCTAATATCTTCTCAATTTGTTGCCAGTCCTGATAATCAATCAACACTGCTACCGGACGCATGGCTTCATCAGTCACAATTTTCTTCTTAAAAGGTAGCATGATTTTCTATATCAGATACAACGTTTTACTATGCTACTTCCTTGATTGACAATTCAATGCCATCAACTATGGGTAAAGGCAAATTTCGGGAAACTCGCAATAAAATCCATTCTTCCAAAACTTCTGCTAATTCTTCTCTACAGGTTTCCAATGTGTCTGTATTCGCCCAGACACCCTGGAAACCAACGATTTCACCGTAAAAGCTGTCATCATCTGACAAAATCTTATACTTAGCTTGATGCATTGCAGCTTGTATGTACTTTGTCAACATAAATAGAGTGTCTTAGATTATCTAGAAATAGTTTAACCAAATCAACAGCCATTTCTGTTCATGCGATCGCGCTTATTTTCCAGAGGTGAGACTATCTAAAACTTGCTGGAATTCTCCTGTAGAAGAAATTGCGATCGCACTTTTATGAAGCATTTTTAGCACAGATGGTTCTTCTATGCTATTGATAACTTCGACAATGGAGCTTGGCACTTCTCCAAATCGCGTTTCTAGAACTGTAATGATATTTTCTCTAGCATTTTCAACAATTCCTTCCTCTTTTGCTAGCCTTTCAATACTAGTTACGTACCGCATTCTATCTGCCTCCTCGTAACTTCTTACTTCTGTTTTAAAACTAAGCGCCAATTCTTTTGGCAAAACCATCACCCAGTCGATAAACCGAAATAGTTCCCGAATATCTTCCCGGCTATATCCCTGTTCATACAACCGTCTAACTAGGCTTAGTTTCCACTGTAGCCGATTTTCTAGGTTTCGTTGCGTTGCCTTGGTTTTGAGATGCGCCATCACAATTACACCAAAGGGGTTGCTTGTTTGCTCTAGGGTTTCCCACCCTTGCTCATAGTCCAACAGTTTCGCCACAGGAAACTCTAAGCTGACGCGACATCCGCCGAGTTGATAGCTGTAGCTGGAAGGTCGCCAATTCGCTTGTTCATCTGCTAAAACTGCTAAACTAATAACTCGCTTTTTATGGCGGTCAAACAAGCGGTAATTATATGTGTACATCCGTTCAGCAAATTGGCTGTCATATTGCCCTTGGACTTCCACATGAACCAATACCCAAGCTTCTTCTCCATCCAGTAGCCAAACTTTTGCAACTTTATCGACCAAACGCCGCCCAATTTCTGCATCCGGTTCTAGCTGTTGCAGTTCTGTATCCAGAAATTCATAAGGTCGCCTCCAGTCGATTTCGGCATAAGCTTGGGTGAAAAAGAATTCCAGAAAGCTGGGAAAATATAGCTCGATGACTTCTTTCCAAGGACTATCATAATTAGTAAGTTGCTCGGTCATGAATTAAAACAAAAAGTATCTCTGTGCCATTGGTAAAACTGTCGCAGGTTCACAAATCAGTAACTCACCATCGGCCCTGACTTGGTATGTTTCTGGATCTACTTCAATGTGGGGTAGTGCATCATTCAGCTTCATATCCCGCTTACTCAATTGGCGTGTCCCAGAAACTGCAACTGCTGCCTTTTGTAAACCTAGCTGGCTGGGAATTTCTTTCTCTAAAGCTGCTTGCGAAACAAAAGTTAATGATGTGGCATGACGCGCCCCAGCAAAACTACCAAACATCGATCGCATATACACTGGTTGCGGTGTGGGAATACTGGCGTTAGCATCGCCCATTTGCGCCCATGCAATCATTCCGCCTTTAATGACTATCTCTGGTTTCACGCCGAAAAATGCAGGACGCCACAAACATAAATCTGCTAATTTTCCCTCTTCTACTGAACCCACGTATTGAGCAATTCCGTGAGCGATCGCCGGATTAATCGTATACTTAGCAACATATCTTTTTGCACGAAAATTATCTGCTTTTTGCTCTGTTCCTTGTGGATTAAGATTTCCGCGTTGCACCTTCATTTTGTGAGATGTCTGCCAAGTGCGAATTATCACTTCGCCTACCCTTCCCATTGCCTGGGAGTCGGAAGAAATCATGCTAAATGCACCTAAGTCGTGCAAAATATCCTCAGCAGCAATGGTTTCTCGACGGATGCGAGATTCGGCAAAAGCGACATCTTCAGCGATCGCAGGGTCAAGGTGATGGCATACCATCAACATATCCAGGTGTTCATCTAAGGTGTTGACGGTGTAAGGACGTGTGGGGTTGGTGGAAGATGGTAGAACGTTGGCTTGGCTGCAAACTTTGATGATATCTGGTGCGTGTCCGCCGCCTGCGCCTTCGGTGTGGTAGGTGTGGATGGTACGATTCTTGAAAGCAGCGATCGTATCTTCGACAAATCCGGCTTCGTTCAGGGTATCAGTATGAATTGCTACTTGCACGTCATATTCATCAGCAACGCGGAGGCAGGTATCAATTGCTGCGGGTGTAGTTCCCCAATCTTCATGCAGTTTTAACCCCATAGCACCGGCGGCTACTTGTTCTACCAGTCCTTGGGGTTGACTGGCGTTACCTTTACCCAAAAATCCTAAGTTGACGGGAAAAGCATCAGCAGCTTGCAGCATTCGGTAAATATTCCAAGGGCCGGGGGTGCAGGTAGTGGCATTTGTACCTGTAGCTGGGCCAGTACCGCCGCCAATCATGGTGGTAATCCCAGAAGCGATCGCCACTTCAATTTGTTGGGGACAAATAAAATGAATATGGGCGTCGATACCGCCAGCAGTGAGAATCATTCCTTCCCCTGCTAAAGCTTCGGTTCCGGGGCCAATAATAATATCTACATTATTTTGAATATAAGGATTTCCGGCTTTACCAATTTTGAAAATTTTGCCATCTTTAATGCCGATATCTGCTTTGACAATACCCCACCAATCGAGAATCAAGGCATTAGTAATTACTAAATCTACAGCACCATCGGCGTTAGAAATGGGGGATTGTCCCATGCCGTCGCGGATGACTTTACCGCCGCCAAATTTTACTTCGTCGCCGTAGGTGGTGAAATCTTGTTCAACTTCAATAAATAATTCTGTGTCTGCAAGTCGGATGCGATCGCCTACTGTTGGGCCATAAGTTTCGGCGTAGGCGCGGCGATCCATTCTGTAAGGCATATAAAATCCTTTTTTTTTAACGCAAAGGGACGCGGAGGGAAGCGCGGAGGTACGCGGAGGTTTTTAGAGGTTTCTGTTTATTTTGGCGTTGAAGCCGTAGACTTGGCGAGTACCAACGAGGGGGATTAGAGTTATTTGTTTTTCGTCGCCTGGTTCAAAGCGGACTGCTGTTCCGGCGGGGATATCGAGGCGCATTCCTCGCGCTTGTTCTCTGTCAAAGTTTAAGGCGGTGTTAACTTCATAAAAGTGATAATGGGAACCAACTTGTATGGGGCGATCGCCTGTATTTGATACTTGCAATTTGATGGTTGGACGACCAACATTTAGTTCAATTTCACCTAGTGGTGTGATAATTTCGCCAGGAATCATAATAAATTTAAAATCTCCAAATTAACGAATTGGATTATGTACTGTCACTAACTTTGTGCCATCAGGAAAAGTTGCTTCAACCTGCACTTCCTCCACCATTTCAGGTATCCCTTCCATGACATCATTCCGAGTCAATAAAGTTGTACCATAACTCATTAATTCAGCCACAGTTTGTCCATCTCTTGCACCTTCTAAAATCGCAGCAGAAATATAAGCGATCGCTTCGGGATAATTCAGTTTTAAACCCCTTCCTTTACGTCTTTCTGCTAATAAAGCAGCTGTAAAAATTAATAGCTTATCTTTTTCCTGCGGTGTCAGTTGCATTCCTATCTCCTCTGTGTTCTCTGCGCCTGGAGTGGTTCGTTCAAATCTGCCACACTCTTGGTATACAATTACCACGATTCAAAAAAGAAACTCGTAGCAATTGCCAAACATCAATAAACCACTTTCTCACCTCAGATGTAGAAGCACCGCGATATCGACACAATAACCCATGTTGTAATGGGCTAACACCCGCTTCTCCTTCCCCACGCCATAAATTTCGCGTTTTTTCCACAATTTCTCCTGAAACTGCACCACCAACCCAAACTAGACTACCGACGATTGGTTTTCCAGCCAAGCCATGAGGACTGTGAAAAGTTTCTTCGCTACCCGGTAAGTATTGCCGATCAATCCATAATGGAACATCTTGTTGCCAAATTTCGGTGTGCGATCGCCATTCTCCCTGTAAGAATTTTTCTCCTCTAGCGCTGCGACCAAATCGGGTAATTTCCCAGCCGAACCAACTGCCCCCGGTTGCTAATTCTACCCGTAAATCTTGCCGATAAATCCCACCGTTAAATAAAATTGTCTCTTGGGGTAGCCATTCTAAACAAGCACCAGCATCAACTTGCATTTGGATGGTTTGCGTAGCTTGTAAGCCATTACTGCGATATATCTTGCTAGCAGCAGCCGTGGTGATTAAGGCTTGGGCTTGGGGTTGGAGGTGGATGTTCGAGGAAAGGCGATCGCCTCCCACTATTCCCCCGGCTGTGTGTAAAATTACGCTATGACAAACTTTTTCCCCTTCTGGATAGAATGGGCGTTGTACCTTCAGGGGCGCTTGTTGGTGATTGTAAATTAATTGGGTTTTATCCTGGCGATCGGCATAGACTAAATTAAGTTTCCCATGCCAACCTTCTGCTGTTTGTGAGTTGCAGGTCATTTAGATATTTTTATTTTTAAATTACTTCGCCAAGGTGTACGCTAGTGCAATAGACTATATAGACAAAACCACTTTCATCACGAAAGCGCTGATATAATTCTTGAAAATTATTAATAAGATGTTCATATCCCAAACCTTCACGTGGGAGGTAAGAAACACTCATTGCTCGGCCAATCAGTCCAGTTAAATCTAGCTGTTGCCTATAAGTAAAATTATATTCGTGGATGTTAGTAAAATGAGAAGTTACTAACAATGGCTCTACCGACTGCATTCGAGATTCTGCTGGGTGATTATTAGATGCTTCGCGGACTATTCGGCTATATTCTGTAGTTAAGGCATCTTCTTTATCGCGGTTATTCCACACCACAGCCAAGCGTGCTGATGGTTTTAAAATGCGGTAAAATTCCAATAAAGTTGGTTCCGGATTGAACCAGTGGAAAGCTTGAAAACAAGTAACTAAATCAACTGAATTATCAGGTAGTTGGGTAAATTCTGCTGTTCCATCACGAAACTCTATCAAAGGATGTAGTTCAGCAGCTTCTCGCATCGCTGCGTTTGGTTCTATGGCTATGACATTAACTCCGCGTTCAGCTAACAGTCTTGAAGCAATTCCTGTACCTGCACCAATATCTGCTGCTGCGAGTTGTGAACTTTCACCTAATCCTTCCAAGATAATATCAATTGCATCTGCGGGATAGCTTGGTCGATATTTTACATAATCCTCTGCTCTATCATAAAATCGGTTGAGTGGGTTTAAGGTATGTAAGGGGGTTGTTTCAGGATTAATTTGGCTCATGGGTTTTTATATAAAAGTAGAAGTACGTAGGCGTAGCCCGTCGTAGACATCGCTGTACTTCAAAAAAGCGATATCATAACAATTAAACCGCTCCAAACATTAACATCTATATACAATAATGGAAAGATTGCTAAACATCCACATTGAAAAACTACCAGAAGGTGTTTATTTAGCAACATCTGATGAACTTCAAGGTTTAGTAGCTCAAGGACGGACTGTTGCTGAAACTTTAGAAATTGCTCGTGATGTAGCGCGTAAGTTATTAGAAGCACAATCTCAGAATCAAGAACTAGATTATTTGCAACCAATAGCTGAACAATTTAACTATCCTTTAGTTGTAGGCCAGTAGTCAATTTATGGGACGGCTAGCTGGGTTTAGCTACAGAGAGATTATCAAAATATTAAAAACCTTTGGCTTTGTTTTTCATCGTCAAGCCGCAGGGAGTCATGAAATCTGGTTTAATTCTGAAACTAATCGTTACACTACTATTCCCAATCATTCTGGTGATATGCCGGAAGGAACATTACGTGCAATTTTAAAGCAAGCTGGTATTGAACCTGAAGATTTTCTTAACCGCTCTTAATAATAAAGGGTTTGTGTTCATTTTGATTAAGCTTGTTCCTGCTATTCTAACCATGCTACCAAATCAGCAACTTCAGAAAAATCAAGCAAATCTTCTCCCAACTCCTCTAACTGTTCAGCAGATAAATTCCGAACCTGTTCAACTAATGATGCATCAATATCACCAAAACGCCGTTTAAGCTGACGACTAATCAATTTAAACGCTTCCTTTTGAACGATATCTTGATAAATTACAGACTCTTTCATAATATCCTCCCGCAAAAATTGCCGAACCAAATATTTTTAAAACCTCAAACCTGCGAGAAGTTCTATACAACCTGAAATATAAAATAAAAAATATTTTTATACCGCGCCTCTACGATCCATTTCAAAACCATATACATAGATATCAGCAACCTTATACCGTTTCTCTTTTTCGCGCCATTCAATAATGCCAATTTCACTTAAAAAAGAAGCAAATTCTTCAAAGTCTGCTATATCATGTGCTGACTCTTGCCATACTGTTTGTAACTGTTCTTTAGATAAGAAGGCTAATTTACCCTTAAGAGAATCAAAAAATTTAGTCAAATCAGGGTATTCCTCTTTAATTTCTTCACACCGCTTTTCTGATGCTTTTTTCAAACCAAATTCTAAGGATTTTCCTTGAAGTAGGCGGTCTGTACGAAATTTGCTTGATGATTGTCCCTTATAGCTTAGTTCTTGTTCTTTTGCTCCTTTCAGTAATATACTTAAACTCCGAGGAAAAGTAGTGCTACTTGAGTCTGTTAATCGTTCATAAACCCATCGAGATACATTTTTAGCTCTATTTCCACCTCGCCGACGACTTCCCCACAGTAATTCTAAGGCTTTATCAATTGCCTCTTCTGTAGCTTGATCAATACTTTCAAAAGCGACAGGAGAAATACGGTCAACCAAATTCTTGAAATCTTCAGATTGTATTGCTTGACGAAGTGCTAATCGTAAAAAATCAATCCTAGTCCACTGTAAGATAATATCTCGTCCAGTAAAATGACTTTTATTGTCAAAACTTAAACGATTCCATATATCTTCTCTTAAGAATATTTTAAATCTAATTTCTGTTAATCTGTTAGCATCACAAGATTGGACTAATTGAAATAATCCAGTGAGTGCTTGCTGTCTTATTCCTCCTACTTCCGGAAAATCTTCATCTAAATCATCGTAAAGAAACCACAGTTTTCGAGAATTATTTTTGGCTTCTTCATTAAGTAGAATATCTATGGCATCTTTAACTATGAGCCGTAGTTCAGAGTTAGTAGATAATTCTAACAAAACTTGAGTAGATTCAGACTGCCATCTTTCTTGAGGAAAATTATTAATAATTTTCCTCAATTCACTATACTTTGCGCTTTTCTTTCCTTTAGGAAAGTTAAACAAATTTTCCTGATGAGATCTAAGTAGTAAATAAGCTCTCCAGAAAGCTTCCCATGTGCCTCTATTTTGTTGTAACGTTTCATGGATGATTTGAAATTCATCACGAGTTGGACGACTTTCCTGAAATCTACCATGTGCTGACAAAAATACAGTATTATCTAACCGTCCATGAGCTAGTTTTTGAGCAACACTTTTGTGTTTTAGAAAAAGCCAATAAAGTGCAGTTTTTCCTGTACCTTTTCGCCCTCTAATTAGGCAGGTTGTATCGTCTAAAAATCTTTCAAAATCAGTAGTACGCTGAAATAATAGATTCAAATCTTGTCTTGGATCAGCAGCATTTACTTCAGGGAATTGCAGACTTTGAATAATATTCCATCGATGATCGATTGTATTTAAAACATTGCTACGTTTGAGTTCGTCAGTTTTTTCATCAATTAAGTTAGCAATTTTTGTGTAGTAATCTTGCATACCTTGTACAGGATAGCTATCAGCCAAAGCGATTGGCAAAAGATAAGGGACTACTAAAAGTTTTTCTATTGGAGTTTGAGAATTATCTAAATCTGGCTCATCTTCATCTGTTTCATAGTTTTCATTTGTTACCATATTTAATCTGTTAAGCAATGAGTACCAAATTTGTTTTACTTTTGATAAACCAATCTCGGTAACATCAGGAACCGGAGAAAAAACAAAATTAATTGATAAATTTTTTACCCATTGTAGTGATTGTATTAGCAGTTCTATTCCTTGTTTATTTTGCTCATTAGGAAAAAGAAATACAATTGCTTCGTCAGCTGCTTGAATTAATGATAAAGCCCCCCATTGATTGATTCCAGTTCTCGAATCAATTAAGATAATATCAGGTTTTAATTGTTCGTAAATTTCACGTTTAAAAACAGACCAAAGACTTTGATCTCCATCAATAATAGTAGTAGCATGAAGATCATCAACTTTGGAGACATAATCAAGATTAAGATAACCAGCAGGAACAACAAATAATCTGCCTGTAGCGTTAGAGATTTTCACTTCACCAAATATTTCAGCAATTGAAATACTTGGTTCTACATCTTCTGGTAAGTAGGAACGCTCATAAAAATAGTCAACTATTCCATACTTTGGTTGCGGTTTGAGATTGAATGCTGTACTCAAGCCTGGTGCTTCTAAATCTAAATCCACAGCTATGACTTTAAGACCACGCATTGCCAAAATTGAGGCAACATGGGTTAATGCAGTAGTTCTACCTACTCCTCCTTTAAAGGAATAAAAGGTTACGGTTCTGGGTAAACTGGGTTCACGCTGCGGAAGTTGAGGTTGATTTTGCGGATTTGTTGCTTGAATTGCTAAATCTTGCCAAGTTTGTACTGAAGCTGTATTAAAAGCCTGTGGTGCTGAAAGATTTAGTGAATCTGCTTCTTGAGGCGTATATAAGGAAATAAACCCAGGAGATAAATGAGGAACTTGCGATTTAAATAAGTTAGAAATTTGTTCTTTGCGTTGAGGAATAGATAAGTTAATAAAGCGATCGCTTACAATAGTCAAATTCAATAAACCTGATGTAGAAATATTTAAATCAACCCATTCTTGTGAATTATGCACATATTGGTTTGTAATTTCTTTCTTTAGCAAAACCTGCCAACTTTCCTGCATTCAACCACCTCTTTAAAGTTGAGTAGCTTGCTTTTGTAACCACCCTTTGAGACTCCGATAAGCTTTTAACCAACGTTTGTAACTTTCATCATCAGGCTCAAGGCCACAATAACGCATATCTATAAAATTTTGGCTATTTGGATTTTCCACTTCATCAAGCCATTTTCGCACTTCAGGAAGATTATCAATTCTAGATTTAAGTCGATTGTGCCGCTTTAATGCTTCTATGTAACTATGTGCCGGATTAGTAATAGTATGCCCAGGATTAGTAGAATCTGTCTTCCATTCCTGAGTTGCACCCTTTGGTAAGGTAGCAAAAATCATTGCTTTTAATAAACACTCAATGGTTACACCTCCAAAGTGCATAGCGGCTACTCTTCTTTCCGATTCTTTTCTACATAATATTTCAGTATCAAAGTGACGCTGCATAAAAGCGGCTTGGTAATCTTCCATTTCGTTATTTTTTCGTTTGAAACACCTGAATCTTGACACAAAAAAAACAGCCGCCTCCATAAAGGAAGCAGCCGTTTTTATAAATTATGTAACTACAAAGTATTAGTAATCGAAGTCACCGCCACCAGCACCAGCGCCAGCAGGAGCACCATCTTTAGGCTCAGGCTTGTCAACTATAATACATTCGGTTGTCAACACCATACCAGCGATGGAAGCAGCGTTTTGCAGAGCAGAACGAGTCACTTTCGCAGGGTCAACAATACCAGCCGCTAACAAATCGACGAATTCGTTTGTCGCAGCATTGTAGCCAACGTTGAAGTCTTTCTCTTTCACGCGTTCAGCGATCACGGCACCATTCTGACCGGCGTTTTCAGCAATCCGCTTCAGAGGTGCAGGTAAGGCGCGAACGACAATCAAAGCACCAATCAACTCTTCATCTTTAAGATTGCTCTTTGCCCAATCTTCCAATTCAGGAGCTAGGTGAGCCAGAGTTGTACCACCGCCAGGAACAATACCTTCTTCCACAGCAGCTTTGGTGGCGTTGATAGCGTCTTCTAGGCGCAGCTTCTTGTCTTTCATTTCGGTTTCCGTCGCTGCACCAACTTTCACCACAGCAACACCACCAGAGAGTTTAGCAAGACGCTCTTGTAGTTTCTCTTTGTCGTAAGAAGATTCGGTTTCATCGATTTGACGACGAATCTGTTCGACACGAGCCTTAACAGCAACTTCGTTACCTTCGGCAACAATTGTGGTGCTGTCCTTGGTAATGGTGATCCGGCGAGCTTTACCCAGGCTATCTAGCTTGGTGTTATCTAGCTTCAAACCAGCATCTTCGGTAACTAGTTGACCACCAGTTAAAACAGCAATGTCTTCTAGTAGTGCTTTGCGGCGATCGCCAAAGCCAGGAGCCTTAACAGCAGCCACGTTGAGTACACCGCGCAAACGGTTTACTACTAAGGTTGCCAAAGCTTCTTTTTCAATATCTTCAGCGATAATCACTAAAGGACGACCAGCACGAGCTACTTGCTCTAAAACTGGTACTAGGTCTTGTACCAGGGCAATTTTCTTATCTGTCAGCAGTAAGAAAGGTTCATCGAAAACCGCTTCCATCCGCTCAGGGTCAGTAGCGAAATAGGGAGAGATGTAGCCTTTGTCAAAGCGCATCCCTTCAGTGATTTCCAATTCGGTGAACATAGATTTCCCTTCTTCTAGGGAAATTACGCCTTCCTTACCCACCTTGTCCATTGCTTGGGCAATCATTTGACCGACTTCTTCGTCATTACCAGCCGAGATTGCACCAACTTGGGCAATGGCTTTGGAATCTTCTACTGGACGGGCGTGTTCAGCAATTTTTTCTACGAGGAAGGCAGTCGCTTTGTCTATACCGCGCTTGAGGGAAATCGCATTAGCACCAGCTGCAACGTTCCGCAAGCCTTCTTTGACGATCGCATGAGCTAAAACGGTGGCAGTTGTAGTGCCATCGCCCGCAGCATCGTTGGTCTTAGAAGCAGCTTGACGAATCAGAGCTACACCAGTGTTTTCAATGTGATCTTCTAATTCGATTTCTTTGGCAATGGTTACACCGTCATTGACAATTTGCGGTGCGCCAAATTTCTTTTCTAGGACTACGTTACGGCCTTTGGGCCCAAGGGTAACAGCTACAGCCTCAGCCAGGATGTCAATGCCTCGTTCCAAGGCGCGACGGGCGTTTTCGTTGTAGATAATGCGCTTTGCCATAATTGATTAGTTGTCCTTTGTCATTTGTCTTTTGTCCTTCGTCATTTGTCCTTTGTCATTGGCTAATGACTAATGACCACTAAATAACGACTGCTAAAATATCTTTTTCAGAAAGCAGCACATATTCTTCGGTGCCGAGTTTAATGTCGGTGCCAGCGTACTTGGAGTACAGCACCTTATCGCCAACTTTAATTTCCAATTCCTGACGGTTTCCGTCGTCATTACGCTTGCCAGGGCCAAGGGCCACTACTTCCCCTACCTGGGGCTTTTCCTTGGCGGTATCGGGCAAATACAGACCACCTGCGGTCTTTTCCTCAGAGGCGCTCACTTTTACAAAAACGCGATCGCCCAAGGGTTTAACTGTAGAAACGCTTAGAGATAAAGCTGCCATAATTATTTTCTCCAGACTTTAGCACTCTCAACTCCTGAGTGCTAATCTACCGAAAAATAGCATCCAATGGCAAGAATTCCTTGAGTACGGGTTCCCGAACTATAGGATCAGAAATTTACTTGAGTATAAATGCTTAATTAGTTCTAGTTTTCAGGTTCTGTTCCGTAAGTTACGAAGAGAGTAGGGAGACACACGATTAATCGCGTCTCTACTAGGGAGTTAGGAGTTATAAAAATTTTTCCCTACTCCCTTTCTCAGCCAACTTTATTTGCAAAGTTTGAAAATTGTTATAGAACTGTAATCAGGGAGCCGCTCGATGAGTAACAATACAGTAATCCAGTCGAGCCATCAAAACCCTAAAACCACTAAGTCTCTACAACATAAGACCCTAAGTCATCGTGTAGAAAGTTTAGGATTTGCAAAAATTCAGCGACACACTTTTATTTGCGCTGACTAGACAATTGGTAATTACTGCTCAAAACAAGCTAGTCTGGAATCCTAGGAATACTTAAGAAAGCGACTTAAAGAGTTAAAAGTCAATGAGCCGCAACAGAGTCATGCCATTTGCGTCTTTAGAACTAAAGCCAACTGCTTGCGTGTTTGTTGTTCTGGACTCATAATGGTGGTTTCCCCTGATGGAGTCTGGTATCGCCAAGCAAACTCGGAAGTTATTGAGCGGTTCATCCAAGAACACTTAATAGGCAATAAGGTGGTAGAAGAATATGCGTTTTTAACCATCCTTTGCCAGAAACCTCCCTAGTTTATTGTGAACAGCTCATAGAGGCTTAACAACCGAAGGACATGGTATAGCAGTAAGCTTTAAGAAAGTGCGGGTTGGTTTTGAGGTAGGGTCATCTTTAAGCCAATACTTACTTGTGAGTCAGAAGGATTATTATTTAATCAGTGTTTTTTCGCCCGCCACTTTCAATGCGATATATAATAACGCATTATAGATACTACTGCTATACGTATCCTTGCTGGACTTTTGCTATCGAGCTACTAGTCTATTGAAGGTACTCGGCATTTTTGAGACTTCGAGACAGCAAAGGCAAGTTAAGTAGGAAAAAGGACAACATCTCGAAATAACCCACCATAGAGGATAAATATTCAAGACCTTGATGGACCGAAGCGCGACAAGTGCCACTGCTATGAAAGAGCCCAGCATGAAAGATCACAAACGACTTCTATTGATTGATGATGACCCTAACCTCATCTTGCTGGTGAAGGATTACTTAGAATTCCGGGGATATGAAGTCATCACCGCCGAAAATGGACGTGAAGCTCTGGAAATTTTAGAGCAAGATGTTCCAGACATGATCATCTGCGACGTGATGATGCCGGAAATGGACGGATATACTTTTGTGGAACAAGTCCGGCAAAACGAACGCACCAGCTGGATTCCGGTTCTTTTCCTTTCAGCTAAGGGACAAAGTGCAGACCGAGTTAAGGGTCTGAATAAAGGTGCTGATGTTTATATGGTCAAACCCTTTGAACCAGAAGAACTCGTAGCGCAAGTTGAATCCTCGCTGAAACAAACTATCCGTTGGAAAGAACACCAAGCAAAAGGAGGCGAAAACGGTTCCCGTATCCAGGTTCCCTTCGATGTACAGTTAACCCCAACCGAACTGAAAGTAGTCCAGTTTGTCGCTAGGGGTTTAGCTAACCGGGAAATTGCTGAAGAACTAAATGTAAGTCAGCGCACGGTTGAAAGCCATGTGTCCAATATGTTGGGCAAAACCAATCTCCACAACCGCACTGAATTAGCGCGGTGGGCGATTGAAAATCAAATGGCTTAAACAAAGTTAGGAGTTAAAAGTTAAAAGTTAGGAGTTATGAATTTTTTAACTCCTAACTCCTAACTCCTAACTCCTAACTAAATCTACCAACCATCTTCTTCAGGGCTGGATTGGTGCAAAATTTCTAAATCCAGTTCATCCAGGTAAGTTAGGGCGCTTTCAATCTGGGAAACAGTGCCCCGTAGTTCCAGGTCGAAGCAGCTATATTGTGGCACGTTTGCGCTTACCTGAGCATCAGCAATAATGACTGTGACATCATACTGAGAAACCAGTCGTGAAATGACTGGTTCCTCATGCAAGTCTTTAGGAATGCGAACTTGGATACGAGTTTGGGTGCGTCTATTATCTAAAATATCAGTATTAGATTTTACTTGTTTATTTGGAATTGCCATTCTAGCTTCCTACTCGACTTCTGGGATGAGGGTTTTACTTTTCACAATTTTTTTAACACTAGTAACGTGCGGCGTAAATACGCCTACCATTTCTCAAGGCTGCAAATGATGATTGGTTTCAAAGTTCATAATCGTGGGTTGATTTCCGCTATACTGTACTAGCGTCACTTATCCCACGCAGGCAGGCAAGAAAGTATTTGCCTTTGTAAACTTTAATCTAGATATAGTAAATGTGAAGAACTGCTCATAATTCGGTAGTTATGAGGTTAATTGTTATTCTATAGTGGTTTTCGAGCAGATTAAATATAGTAAATCTCTAGGGGTACAACAATTGTTATACCCCTAATTTATTGTGTATGAAATTTAAAATTTAATAACTGCAAGATTATCTTTCTAAACTTCAATATAAATACATGGAAGCCAAGTTATATAATACCAATCTGGCGTGTGGGTTGCAATGACTGTGAGAATCATAACTAATTATACGGACATGATATGATACCCTCTATTTAAGACTGCTATGTATGATAATATTTGTAAATTCATTGCTGAAAACTTCAAAGATGATTTGGCAACTTGGTTACTAGGTTCACCGATTAAATTAACAGAACTTAGCCCGACTGAGTTATCAAACGAACCAATTCGCGCCGATTCATTAATTCTATTGCAATCTGATGATTTAGTTCTACATACCGAATTTCAAACAGACCCTGATGAAGATATTCCCTTTCGGATGTTAGATTATCGGGTTAGGGTTTATCGCCGCTTTCCTAACAAAGAAATGCGTCAAATAGTAATCTATTTGAGAAAAACAAGTTCAGAATTAGTCAGTGAAAACAGTTTTAAGTTAAACAACACCTACCATCAGTTTGAAGTAATACGTCTGTGGGAACAACCGACAGACAGGTTTATGAGTGTTCCAGGTCTATTACCCTTTGCCGTGCTAAGTCAGACAAACGATCCTACAATGGTATTAACCCAAGTAGCCAAAGCGGTTGAAGCGATTAGCGATCGCCAGCTACAAAGAAATATAGCTGCTGCAAGTGGAATTCTAGCAGGTCTGGTGTTAAAAAAAGATGTAATTAAGAAGATTTTCAGGAGTGAGATTATGCGCGAATCAGTCATTTATCAAGAAATCCTAGAAGAAGGCGAAGCCAAAGGCGAAGCCAAAGGTAAAGCAGAAACAACAAGAAAGTTGGCTTTAAATTTGTTGCGAATTGGAATGAGTTTAGAGCAAATTGCTCAAGTTACTGAATTATCTATTGAACAAATTCAAATTTTACAAGAGGAGATTCAAAAATCTTAATTTTAACTAATCATTAATAGGAAGTCGATAAAATCACTTACTTCCTCAACTAAAGATTCTGGCATTTGCTGGATTTTACCAATGCTTTGATCATCTATGCTGATGATAAATGTTTTGAGATGGATTTCTCTTTATCCACAAAAGTCAAAAACCTGGCGATTATAAATCAATACGCTTGGGTTAAGGCTAAAACTCTGAGTAAAAGTCAGTTTTTTTTTACGAACCGCCAAGGACGCCAAGGACGCAAAGAGAAGAAAGAAATGCTTAACTGAACTGTATTGGATTATAAATCAATACGCTTGGGTTAAGGCTAAAATCCTTTGTCAAAGTCAATTTTTTTGACGAACCACAGAGGCAAAGAGTTGCCAGTGCGTTGGGCGGGTTCCCCGACTTGAAAGAAGAAAGAAATGCTTAACCCAAGCGTATTGGATTATAAATGGCCAGGTGTAAAATTTAAAACTAAAATTCAGCACTTTGCGGTGTACGCGGAAAGGGAATCACATCACGAATATTTCCCATACCCGTCATAAATTGCACGAGTCGTTCAAAACCCAACCCAAAACCGGCGTGGGGAACACTACCATAACGACGCAAATCAAGATACCACCACAATTCTTCTGGCTTTAACCCTTGCGCTAGCACTCGGCGTTCTAATACTTCTAAACGTTCCTCGCGCTGGGAACCGCCGACAATTTCGCCAATTTTAGGTGCGAGAATATCCATTGCACGGACGGTTTTTTCATCGTCGTTCAAACGCATATAAAAGGCTTTGATTTGCGCTGGATAATCTGTAACGATCGCAGGCTTTTGAAATAATTGTTCAGCCAAGTACCGTTCGTGTTCTGATTGTAAATCTAAACCCCAACTCACAGGATATTCAAATTTAACATCGGCTTTTTCTAAAAGTTTGATGGCTTCTGTATAAGTTAACCGTTCAAACTGATTATTAATAATATTTTCGGCTGTTGTCAACACAGACTTATCAATGCGTTCATTGAAAAATTCCATGTCTTCTGGACAAGTTTCCAACACATATTTAAAAATGTGTTTGAGAAACGCCTCAGCTAAATCCATATCGCCTTCTAAGTCACAAAAAGCCATTTCTGGCTCAACCATCCAAAATTCTGCTAGGTGGCGCGAGGTGTTGGAGTTTTCTGCACGGAAGGTAGGGCCGAAGGTGTAGACGTTAGAAAAAGCCATCGCCATCACTTCCGCTTCCAACTGGCCGCTAACTGTTAAATATGTGGGTTTAGCAAAAAAGTCTTGGCTATAATCTACTGCTTGGTTTTCTGTGCGGGGAATATTTTTCAAATCTAAACTGGTAACGCTAAACAGTTCACCCGCGCCTTCGCAGTCGCTAGCAGTAATGATGGGTGTGTGTACCCACAAAAAGCCTCGTTCTTGGAAAAATTGGTGAATTGCTGTCGAACAAGCATTTCTGACGCGAAAAACTGCACCAAAGGAATTAGTCCGCGATCGCAAATGTCCAATAGTTCGCAGAAACTCAAAGGAATGGCGTTTCTTTTGCAGGGGATATGTATCGGGATCAGCTTCTCCGTAAACTTTCACCGTCTCGGCTTTCAACTCAATTCGCTGTCCTTTACCAAGAGAAGCCACTAGTAGCCCTGTTGCTTCAACAGCAGCACCCGTATTCAGTTTTTTCAATATAGCTTCATAGTCTGGCAAATCTTGATTAATGACGACTTGCAAATTAGCTAGTGATGAGCCGTCATTGACTTCAATAAAAGCAAACCCTTTGGAATCGCGTTTCGTTCTCACCCAGCCTTGCACTTGGAGGGATTCATCAGGTTGGCCACTTCGCAATATTTCTGCAATCCGTCGATTTGCCATATTTTACAACTTATATTTCGTCAACGTAGACAGTACAAATATTAAAGAATCTTAACGAGCTTACCCAATCCAAAATCCAAAATCCAAAATTGGATTTATCCAGCATAAGACTTTAATATCCAGCCTATGATAACGCCCATTCCACCAAAGCGGACGACTTGCCAGAAAGGTTTTTTGAGGCTACGCCAAGAAAATAACTGGCTTTCTAAGTTTAGTTCTAGTATTTCCAACTGCTGTTGAACTTGCCGTAACTCTGCTTTGATTTCTGGTCTATGAGATTTATTGTGCTTTAATTGCTCACGACGCTGTTGCCATTGTGCCTGTTGTTGGCGATCGCGCTGCACTTGATTGTAACGTTCTTTCAAGGATAAGAGCGATCGCTCTACTTCCTCTAATTCTTGTTCAAAATCTGGTTCTGGAGTTTCCTCTGACGGCTGTGATTGTTTTGGCGGCTTCATTTACAAGTAGTAAAGTAGAAGTAAATGCAAATGTGCCAATAATTATGTCTCAATCTACTCAGCTGCCTAAAACCAGTCAACTGAATGAACTTAGTACTCTGGAACTAGCTCAAGCCCTCATGGAAAGGCTGACCATTTCCCCTAACGATTGGCATCGCCTCAAGTCTAACCGCAATTCCCGCGCTAATGAACAAGTAGCAGCAGCGATTGTGTATCTGTTAAAAAATCAGCCACAAGAAGCTCAAGCTAGATTAGAACAAGCAGTTGGTTGGTTAGATCGCTCTATTTCTGCGCCTCCCTGTCCGACTCACGGAAAAAGTTAAAAGTTAGGAGTGATGAGTTAAAAGTTTTAAATTCCCGCGATGTGCAACTTATTCTTGAAACCCCACTTCCATTCCTCTCCCCGTTGGCGTCAGCCCGTCGTCAGACAAGCGGGGAGAGGCTTTAAGTCTTGCTCCCCTTCCCTTGTAGGGAAGGGGCTGGGGGTTAGGTTTGAGAGAAAGTTGCACACCGCGTAAATTCCCAACTCCTAACTCCTCTTACCGCCGCAGAGATAGTCCTCGGCGACTTTCCATTTGTTTACAAAGCCTCAATTCTGTGCCTTTGCGGTTCCACTCTACCTGATCAAAAATTTGATGCAGAAGACATAAACCACGACCATTTTCTGACTCATCTGGTGGAAGATAGTCTGTTGGTTCTTCATTGCTAGTAGATGAAGGAGTAAAACCGCTACCCTGGTCTGATATTATCCACCAATATTGATTATCTATTACGGAAAAACGAACTACAACTGTTTTACTCGGATCAAGATTATTGCCATGTTTAGCTGCGTTTACTAGGGCTTCTTGAAGTCCTAGACGGAGTTCCGCTTGTAACTTTGCTGGAATTTCTGCCAACAACAAGTCTAATATGGGACAAAGGTAGAGGGTTGAGGCAAAACTAATAGTGCCCCAATAACGTCCAACTGGACGGAGTGAAATAGTAATCACAAGAGAAACCCCATAGCTTTCAGTTAGCTAGACATCAGTTTGCTATTACAGTCACCCTGATAAAACTTGAGGTGGTCATGCTGCCTTCAAACTTGCGTCTTTAAAACTAAATTTTGAAAATGCTAGGGAGCATTGGCTCTACAATTATAAGTTGGCATTGTTTAGATATATCGGCTGGAATAACTTTGATGATAATGATGTCAGCAAATTAAAAAGATGCTGTTAATTTCAGAGAGTATTCACATACTCTAGTTAGTTGCCGATTTATCATTCATAACAATCCACTTCATATTTTCAGAACCTATGCAACTTGAATTTATTTAAACAAAATGAATTTTTATCTTTGCCTTAATTCAATTTTAGCATCTTTTAGTATGCACTAGACTAAAAATTTCAAATTTCAGTTTTTGTAAAGGAATTACTACCCTTGTCCAAATTTGATAGCACAAGAAAGGCGGCAGCTTCAACATGAGCAGTTTGAGGGAAAAAATCAGCCGGTTGTACCCGTGTGATGGTATATTGACCATCTTGACAAAGCAATTTCAGGTCGCGGGCGAGGGTAGCCACTTTACAACTGACGTAAACGATCCGAGATGGTTTCAATTGCCGTAAAGTGTCGATGACTGCGCGATCGCACCCCTTACGTGGCGGATCGAGTATTACTACTTCTGGTATTGTGCCCATTTTGGGAAGCAATTTTTCTACTGCCCCGACAAGGAAAGTCACATTATCAATTCCGTTGCGGTGGGCATTCAAGATCGCTTGTTCTACTGCTGCTGGTTGCACTTCTAATCCTGTAGCAATCCGTACTTTTTTGGCGAGGGGTAAAGTTAAAGTTCCTATACCACAGTAGGCATCAACTAGCAACTCATGCCCTTGAAGATTGAGTTCTGATTGAATTACCTGCAATAGTGCCTCTGCTGTTTCTGTATACACTTGGAAAAATGTATCTGGGCGTACTTGAAATTCCAGCCCAGCAAAATTCTCATGGAGGTGGGGGACTCCAGCAATGCAACGGGTTTCTGATCCAAAGATAGCATTTGTGCGATCGCCATTGCGGTTGAGCGACACTCCCACTAACTGCGGATAGCGCTTTAACCATTCCTGGGCTTGGGTTTCAATCCCTGATAAATTCCAGTCTTTCACCACCAAAGTCAGCAACATTTCCCCAGTGTGTCGGCCAATGCGTAAACCGAGATGGCGAATTTTTCCTTGATGGCGTTGTTCGTCATAAATTTGCCAACCCTGCTGTTGAATATCCTGCTTAACTTCGGCAAGTAAGGGATTTAATCGCGCATCTTGGACTGGACATTGATTTAAATTAATTAATTGGTGACTACCTTTTTGATAGTAACCAGCTTGTACCTGTCCTGTTGCCGATAGCAAGAGAGGATATGTAGATTTATTACGGTAGCCGAAAGCAGAAGGGGCGGCGAGTACGGGATCTACTGGTGGTTGGATAAAATTGCCAATGCGCTCCATTGCTTGGATAACTTGATTTTGCTTGGCTAGTAGCTGGTAATTATAATTAATATGCTGCCACTGGCAACCACCGCACTTGTCAGCCACAATACAACTGGGTCGGATCCGGTGGGGGGATGGTGACAATAGCTGTTGGAGCTTCCCGTGGGCGTATTTAGGTTTAACATGAACCAAGCGGACAATGGCGCGATCGCCTGGAACAGTATCTGGGACAAACACTACACGCTCATCAGCGCGTCCCACACCATCGCCTGTATCACTCAGATTAGCGATCGTCACTTCAATTAATTCACCCTGTTGCCAAATTATTTTAGTCATTAGTTATTAGTTATTAGTTATTTGTCATTAGTCATTAGTCATTGGTCATTGGTCATTAGGCATTGGGAAAACACTTTCTTTATCCCCCTCATCCCCCTCATCCCCCCCATCTCCCCCACTCCCCACTCCCCACTCCCCATTCCCCAAACAGATAAATTCAATACATAACTAGCTCCGATCCCTTCACTTGTGTACCTCCGACTCGTTAAACTAACAGATAATATTTCAGGTGATTTCAATAATCATGACTGTAATTAGCCAAGTTATTCTCAAGGCCGACGACGAACTGCGTTATCCCAGCAGTGGCGAACTTAAAAATATCAAAGACTTTTTGCAAACCGGCGTACAACGGACGCGGATTGCGGCTACCTTAGCCGAAAACGAAAAGAAGATAGTTCAGGAAGCAACCAAACAACTTTGGCAGAAGCGTCCTGATTTTATCTCCCCTGGTGGAAATGCTTACGGAGAACGCCAACGCTCTCTATGTATCCGCGATTTTGGCTGGTACTTACGCCTAATTACCTATGGTGTGCTTGCCGGTGACAAAGAGCCAATTGAAAAAATCGGTTTGATTGGTGTGCGGGAAATGTACAATTCGTTGGGCGTTCCCGTACCTGGAATGGTAGAAGCGATCAATTCCCTCAAAACAGCTTCCCTTAGTTTATTGAGTACGGACGACGCTGCCGAAGCAGCACCTTACTTTGATTACATCATTCAAGCGATGTCTTAGTACAAAGTGTCTGCTGGTTCTAGGAATATACTTCCACTCCACTAGAGTGAGTGCAAAACATTAGCACTCGATAGGAATAAGATCCCCAATTTGCTCATACCTTCCCCACATTTGGTAGTGGCTGTGGCAAAATCTCTGTCAAGTTACCAACCATTTGTGGGGAAATTTTATGGATATGGGTATTGGGCATGGGGCAGTTGTACTGAGCCTTGTAAAAATATATAGGTAGGATAAAACCAAGGTATATTGAGTTTTGTAAAAATAGTGAAACGATTTGTCTATAAGCTCTTTACTAGGTTTAAACTTCATTGCATAGATTGATTTTTTAACGCTGAGTTACTGATGGGGCAAATGACAAATGACAAATAACATCCAAATACAAAAAACCGACAGTCCTTGATGAAGGATGTCGGTGATTAAGTGTGTTCCCTATTAATGACTCGGCTAGAGTTCAGTTGTCATTAATTATGCCTAGTCGGGGATGGCAAGGAGACGATCTTAATCATAGATATGTGTGATTCTCGTCACTTAATTGTTAGACGTAAACTGCATATACCCGAATAATCTCTGAGTTCCAGTAAATTTATGGAAGTTTGAGGCTAACTAAGAATATAGCGATGTCTACGACGGGCTACTCGGCGTCGCTCGTTTGTATGCAATACACTCTGACCTATCTCTTTATGTGTAACGATCCGATAACTGCACCTACAAGGCAAGTAAATCGATAGAATAATGCTCTGTACAATTGGTGCATTATTCCCATGACCGCCACATCTCCTGCTTTCTTTTCCCCCCAAGAAATCGCTGCTGAAGGTCTTAAGCCAGAAGAATACGCAGAAATTGTCCGTCGGTTAGGGCGTCATCCCAACAAAGCTGAACTGGGAATGTTTGGTGTGATGTGGTCAGAGCATTGCTGTTATAAAAATTCTCGACCTCTACTCAAACAATTTCCCACCGATGGCCCCCGCATCCTCGTGGGGCCTGGTGAAAATGCTGGTGTTGTAGACTTGGGCGACGGACTCCAACTAGCCTTTAAGATTGAATCCCATAACCACCCATCAGCTGTAGAACCATTTCAAGGTGCAGCAACGGGAGTAGGCGGTATTCTCAGAGATATTTTTACAATGGGTGCGCGTCCTATTGCTCTATTAAATTCCCTGCGCTTCGGTTCCTTAGAAGATGCCAAAACTCAAAGGCTGTTCCAAGGCGTAGTGGCGGGAATTGCCCATTATGGTAATTGCGTTGGAGTACCCACTGTTGGCGGCGAAGTTTACTTTGACCCAGCTTACTCTGGTAATCCTCTGGTGAACGTTATGGCACTGGGGTTGATGGAAACACCAGAAATCGTCAAATCTGGAGCATCTGGCTTAGGCAACCCGGTGCTTTATGTTGGTTCCACCACTGGGCGCGATGGCATGGGAGGTGCAAGTTTTGCTAGTGCAGAATTGAGCGATCAATCCATAGACGATCGCCCTGCTGTACAAGTGGGTGATCCATTTTTGGAAAAGTCGTTAATTGAAGCTTGTCTGGAGGCGTTTAAGACGGGTGCAGTTGTCGCCGCCCAGGATATGGGAGCTGCGGGGATCACCTGTTCTACCTCAGAGATGGCGGCAAAAGGCGGCGTGGGAATTGAACTAAATTTAGATAAAATTCCCGTCAGAGAAACGGAGATGGTTCCCTACGAATATCTGCTTTCGGAATCTCAAGAACGAATGCTGTTCGTTGCCTACAAGGGGCGTGAGCAGGAATTAATCGACATTTTTCACCGTTGGGGGCTTCAAGCCGTTGTGGCTGGTACTGTCATCGCTGAACCGATGGTGCGGATTCTTTTCCAGGGTGAAGTAGCAGCAGAAATTCCTGCTGAGGCTTTGGCGGAGAACACCCCACTATATAACCGGGAGCTATTGACAGAAGCACCAGAATATGCAAGCAAAGCTTGGGAATGGACTGCTGATTCTTTGCCTGATTGCACAATTGGTGGAATAGAAATTCAAGAACGCCTGCAAAGCTGGAATGATATCCTCTTAACTTTGCTCGATACACCCACGATCGCTTCTAAAAATTGGGTATATCGTCAGTATGACCATCAAGTACAGAATAATACGGTAATACTACCAGGTGGCGCAGATGCCGCCGTCATCCGTTTGCGCCCCCTAGAACAAATCCCCAATCTAAAATCCCAAACCCCAAATCCCAAATCAGGAGTGGCGGCGACAGTAGATTGCAATCCTCGTTATGTTTATCTTGACCCCTACGAAGGAGCTAAGGCAGTGGTGGCAGAAGCTGCACGCAATCTTAGCTGTGTGGGTGCAGAACCTCTGGCGGTGACAGATAACCTAAATTTTGGCTCTCCAGAAAAACCCATTGGTTACTGGCAATTAGCAGAAGCTTGTCGCGGTTTGGCGGAAGGTTGTCGAGAATTGGCGACACCAGTCACAGGCGGAAATGTCTCTTTGTACAACGAAACTCTTGATTCTCAGGGCATCCCCCAACCCATTTATCCCACTCCGGTTGTGGGTATGGTGGGCTTGATTCCTGATATCACCAAAATTTGTGGTCAAGGTTGGCAAGGATCTGGCGATGTAATTTACTTATTGGGATTGCCTGTACAATCCCAAATTGGATTGGGAGCATCTGAATATTTAGCCACAATCCACAATACTGTTGCCGGAAAACCGCCACGGGTAGATTTTGACTTGGAACGCCGCGTCCAGAAAGTTTGTCGTGAAGGAATTCGTAATGGTTGGGTACGTTCAGCCCATGATTCTGCTGAGGGGGGAGTGGCGATCGCTCTAGCCGAATGTTGTATTGCTGGTAATCTTGGTGCCGAAATCAATTTAGAAATCGCACCAACGCAATTAAACCACGGCAGTTGCTCCACTTGGGGAGACCCCATCGCCTTTGGCGTCTCCCCTTGGGAGAAGACCGCACTGCCTCGCCTCGACGAGGTGCTATTTGCCGAGGGTGGTGCCAGGATTTTAGTTTCTGTAACATCAGCACAACAAGAAATTTGGGAATCCTACTTACAGGAACATCTCGGTCAAGAGTGGCAAATACTAGGTACAGTTGGCAATTTTGAGACGGGTTTGGGGGTTTTCACCACTGATAATCAAGCCTTAATCAAAGTTAGTATCGAAGATATGAACGATCGCTATTTCCACGCGATCGCCAGACGTCTCGCCATCCATACCACTACCCCCAGTTAAAAAAGTTAGGAGTTGAAAGTGAGGAGTTAGGAATAAAAAGCATAACTCTTAACTCCTCACTCCTAACTCTTCACTCTTTTCTTTACTTCCTTGAGCAGAATTACGGTACTGTTTTAATGGATGGTTAAAGATTTGTTAAGAACTCTGCCACCATCTATATAATCCCAGTGACTTGACTACCGATTTGAGATTTTGGATTTGGGATTGGAGGCGTTGCTTCTGATTCATGTCTTGCTCCTAGTGGGCGAAACAAATCTAAAATAGCTACTCTCAAATCCCAAGCCGCATCCCTACTAAGGTGCGATCAATCCAAAATCGTCAATCTAAAATCCAAAATTGATTGACCCCCCACCAGGAGCAAAGCTAGCATGATTTCTATTCATTCTGTCACTTCGGATGAATACCCCGATCAGAACAACAACCCAATCAATAGTCATGAAAATCTGCCTGACAAGCCAGAAGAAGCTTGTGGTGTTTTTGGCATCTACGCACCAGGAGAAAACGTCGCTAAACTGACCTACTTTGGATTGTATGCCCTCCAGCATCGGGGTCAAGAATCAGCTGGTATTGCCACCTTTGAGGGTACAGAAGTACATCTTTACAAAGATATGGGCTTGGTGTCTCAAGTTTTCAATGAATCTATCTTGGATCAATTGCCCGGTAGCCTTGCTGTTGGTCACACTCGTTATTCGACCACGGGTTCTAGCCGCAAAGTTAATGCCCAACCCGCAGTGCTGCAAACTCGTTTAGGTTCATTAGCCCTAGCACATAATGGTAATTTAGTCAATACTGTGCAACTGCGTCAAGAGTTGCTTGAGAATAAATGTAAGTTAGTTACAACAACAGACTCAGAAATGATCGCTTTTGCGATCGCAGAAGCCATAAATACGGGCGCAGATTGGCTAGAAGGTTCAATTCAGGCATTTCACCGTTGCCAAGGAGCCTTTAGTTTAGTCATTGGCACTCCCAGCGGCGTGATGGGTGTCCGCGATCCTAATGGCATTCGCCCCCTAGTAATTGGCACTTTAGCTGGTAATCCAATCCGTTACGTTTTAGCTTCAGAGACTTGTGGTTTAGACATCATTGGAGCCGAATACCTGCGAGACGTAGAACCAGGTGAATTAGTTTGGATTACTGAAGAAGGTTTAGCTTCCTATCATTGGAGTCAAAAGTCCGAGCGGAAATTGTGTATCTTTGAGATGATTTACTTTGCCCGCCCTGATAGCGTTATGCACAACGAGAGTTTGTACAGCTATCGAATGCGGTTAGGACACCAATTAGCTAAAGAATCTGCTGTAGATGCTGATATTGTCTTTGGTGTTCCTGATTCTGGTATACCTGCCGCGATCGGATTTTCTCAAGCGTCTGGTGTATCTTACGCCGAAGGTTTGATTAAAAATCGCTATGTTGGGCGAACCTTTATTCAGCCAACCCAAATGATGCGCGAGTCGGGTATCCGCATGAAACTCAACCCTCTCAAAGATGTGCTGGCAGGTAAACGAGTGATTATCGTAGACGACTCGATTGTACGGGGTACTACTAGCCGTAAATTAGTCAAAACCTTGCGTGACGCAGGTGCAATAGAGGTACATATGCGAATTTCTTCTCCGCCTGTAACTCATCCTTGCTTTTATGGCATCGATACCGATTCTCAGGATCAGCTGATTGCTGCTACCAAGTCAGTAGCAGAAATTGCCAAGCAACTGGAAGTAGACAGCCTCGCCTATCTTAGCTGGGAAGGAATGCTAGAAGCGACACGAGAAGACACCAATAGTTTCTGTTCTGCCTGCTTTACCGGAGATTATCCCGTGGTGATTCCTGAGCAAGTAAAACGTTCTAAGCTGATCTTGGAAAAGGTAGTGGTGTAGGGTTTGAGAGCATTCAGGAGATCAGGAGACAAGCCCGCACTCAGACTTTTCGCTCCTGCTCTTGAGAGGCTTTGAATTCCCCTCCTTGGCTAGTACAATGTCTAAGTTAGTTTTGAGGGAAATGGCACTAAGTTAAGATACAGCCCTTGCTCTAACGGGTTAAGAGCCTGGAGGTTCTTAACCCATTCTGGGGGGCTGCCGCTTCCAGTGGCTTAACCAGAGGCAGCAGCCCTTTCGGAACACATTAAGAGCCTGGAGGCTCTTAACGGGGCTACACAAGCCTTAAGCGTGCCATTCCTGCATATCACCCATGAAGGTCAGTCGTGGATTGATCCAGCGATCGCTCGTATCGTTCTCAAGCATACTCGTCAAGGAGCGGCAGCGACGGTAAAACCGAATGCTACTCAGACGGTGACAATCTCTGCAATTGACCCAGAGCAAGCATTATGCAAGCAGAGCCACTGACAAATCGGGAACTGCAAGTCTTAGAGTTAATTGTCCAAGGCTATAGCAATAACAGACTGCCCAGAAACTCTATCTCAGCTTGGGAAGTGTAAAAGTATATGTGCGTGGGGTTTTGAACAAGCTTTGTACAAGCGATGATCGCACCCAGCTGTATTAACCCAAGTTGCTAGTTACTCTTATGGGCGATCGCTTCGGGGTGTGTTAAGCAATAAAATGCCCTCCAAGAAGAAAATTAGGAGGGCTGTATGCTAAACGAAATAATTGCCGTATATGCTATCACA
>NZ_JAIVFV010000279.1 GCF_020829445.1 Nostoc sp. CHAB 5836 | reverse complement strand
TATCAAGGTCGCCCCGTTGGGACGGTAGCCGCTTACGATGCATCTGTAGAGGCACTCAATTACGATCAGTGCTTGCCAAGCTTCATCGACTTCTTTTAAATTTTCAGTAGTTTCCAGTTCGTTTAGGTGCATCGCCAGAATAACTCCATTTGGATTGTGATTTTGTGGTAGATGCGTCTTCATTTATTATTTTTGCTATTCTCAGCATAACAAAAACGCTTCTGGGAATAGCAAATATAATTCAATCCGCTTGGGTTAAGGGTCGATTTCCCCAACCCCCCTTAAAAAGGCTTGCTCAAAATGCCTTATTTTTCCACTTTTTAAGGGGGACTAAGGGGAATCTCCAATTGATGTTGCACCTTAACTGAACGGTATTGAAATATAATTGGGAGAAAAATTAATCAACTAACAAGGAATAAATCTGCTCACATTTATACAGATTTATGTCAATTACTCTTTTGATGAATTATAGTTCTTCTTACCCACCGCAAGTAGTAACATTATTCTCAAAAACAGTCACACAAGATATATTTTTAGATTATTTCTTGTTCCGTTGTATGCCTGGAATCTTTGCTTTACCAAAAAAACATATCTTCAGCGCTGTTTATGGTTCGTGTGAAGTTAAAACTGGTTGCGGTATATTTACTTGAACCCGATTAGTTTTTGACACTAACAAGTCAGACTATTCCCCCATAATCTAATAATCTATAACGTTTTTTCAGAATATGCAAGATGAAGGGCTATTTCATTCTCCTCTAGCCCGCCTCAGAATGAATTCTGAGTCTAATAGCGAAAGTCGTCTAAAGACGACTGAAAAAAGGTTATAGTCCGTTTTAACGGACTTTAGCTATGAGCCAGGAACTTCAGTTCCGGGTGGGTTATGTCTCAATACGGTTCACTTAAGGCTCAAACTCTTTTTTTTTACGAACCACAGAGGCGCAGAGAACACGGAGAGAAGAGAGAAGAGAGAAGGAGGAAATGCTTAACCCAAGTGTATTGGGTTATGTCTAGAATGAAATAGCCCTGTGCAAGATGAAGGGGTGAAAAATTTCATAAGTCCTATTGTTAGTATAAAAAGTTTTAGATCCCCTCTAACGCACGCCAATTGAAGGAAGTGGCGTGAGTTAGAGGGGATCTTTATACAACTTAATACCTTTTCAAACAACCTCCTAAAGCCAAGAGCCTACGCACAGCAGTAGCCGGATTGTCTTGGAAGCATACAGTGTAGGAGTATGTCACTTTAATTACTGAATCGCGAATCCTTCCGGTCTGATTGCATCTTCTAAATCAACGCCCATCAGGTTAGCCCCCTGGATGTTTGCATTTGTGAGATTTGTTTTTTCCAAGTCTGCGTTTTGCAGGTTTGCTGTTTGCAGGTTTGCTCCCAAGAGGTTGGCTTTCTCTAGATCTGCATCAAATAGGTTTGCTCCTACCAGGTTTGCTCCCGAAAGGTTTACCTTACCTAAATCTGCTCCTTGTAAGTTAGCCCCCTGTAAGTTTGTTTGCTGTAAGTTGGCTCTTTCTAAGTCTGCATTTTGTAAGTTAGCACTCTCCAAGTTTGCCGTTTGCAAATTCCCATCCTTTAGCATTGCCCCAGTCAGGTTACACCCGACGCATTCATTGGTTTGTAATAAACGTCTAACGTTTTCTGCTACAGACACTATTGGCGCTACAACGGGAGCTATTATTGGTGCTGTTAAAGACTCCATTGGCGATGGAACCGGAGCTAGTTCAGATTCCGTAGGTGTGGATGGTGTTATTGTTTGTGCTATGGCAGTGGGCTGGACAAGGAGAGAAAATCCCGCGACAACTACTAGAAATACGGCAGTTATGAGCCACTGAGTTAATTTTTTTGAGTTGGATTGATTCATTAGTTCCTTCCTATGATGATTCACAGTGGTGGGTTTGCTTTTATAGAAGCCATCAATAATGTGCTTTATTTTCAGTCTAGATATGTTGATTGATAGCAGCAAATATTATTTCGATTCCAATTGATAAATTAAAGTGATGATAAAATCTTTTTCAATGGGAAGCGATCGCTAATTTTTTTGGTGACATCAGGGACATCGCATCCCAAACAAGTTTTCAGATCAGGTATCCCAGCTACGCCCGTCGTAGACATCGCCTCATACCTAATTCCCAAGCATTGCCAGACTAGGTAAAAGTCGATATGTTTCACTTTTAATTAAGATAGAGAGTCCCAAGTAAATTAAGACAAAGGGGAAGATTTTTCGACCATAGCGAGTTAAAACGGGAGTCATCAGAGGATTACGAGTCAGGTTATAAGAGAGTAAGCACCACGCCCCAACAGTGCAATAGCAAACACACAAAATTACACCCAAACTTGGAAGATTACTACTGGCAAACAACGGTACATAGATTCCAATGTTGTTTCCTCCATTGGCAATGGTGACAGCAGAAACGCGGTAAGTTTGAGGATCGCGGATGGTTGCCAATAGTGATTTCTTCAGGCGTCCAGATTTGATCGGAGAGGTTAAGTCAACTGACACAGCTTGCACTGTCTCCCCTTGCTCTTCTTGACTGATGAAATTACTGATACCAATGGCGATGGGAAGCAAACCTAGCAAACCAATCCAGGTGCTGGGAATAATCAGACCGCCGAAGAAACCAGGGAGACTAGCACATACTAAGGTAGTAAATCCCAGAAATTCACCGAGAACAATATGCTTGGGACGAAAGCTGCGATTGACTTTTCCGAAAAAAGCTGTCAAATATAAATTGTCATCAAAGGTAGTTGCAAAAGCGACAGAAATTCCAATAATTAATGTACTAATTAGCCAAGTCATAATTGTTGCTCACCATAATTCAATGCTGTTTGTAAGTACGTTGGTGTGAAAAAACCAAGTATGTTACGAAACGTAAATAAGCTTAAAACCCTTACTAATAACCAATGACCAATGACAAATGACAAATGACAATAAACTACGCCTTCAATCAAATTGGTGATTTTTTACTCAGCAAGGTACCTTGGGAGCTGATGAAGTCAATATTATGGCTTTCAACGAAATAAGAGCAAATACTCTTGTTTCTTAAAAAGATAAATAAAAGTGATTGATAAATTTACCACTATGTTGTTCTCATTGCCATAAAGAACGAGAGAATGGCTATTACTGAGGTATTGTTTGAGAAGCTTCTGTGCGATCGCTCCTGTTGAAGAGATGCTAAGTACAATATTTCATAAATTCGTAGCGAATTCTCTTTGCGTTCCTACCCTACGGGAAGGCGAAGCGCCTATGCACTTCCCTTTGCGCCCCTACCCTGCGGGAAGGCGAACGCGAGTGCGTCTCCAAGAGTTGCGCCTATGCGTTTAAATTTCAACCCTCAATTCACCACGATTTTATGCTGCATCTGTACTAAGTAGTTTTGTGTCAGTAGATTTTCAGATATTTTTGGCAGCTAGGGTTCAACATCGGTTAACATAACTAGTTGCGCTCTGGCTTAGGTTTAAAATTTACAGTAATGTTTGATGTTTAATTTGTAATTATGCTAACCAGTGTTGACCGTTTATTATTTGTCCGGCGAGTCCCGATTTTTAAGGAATTGCGGGATGATTTTATTGTGCGGCTCACTTCAGTAATGAACGAATTGTCATTTCCAGCTAATTACACCATTTTTCGACAGGGAGAAGAAGGGCGATCGCTCTATATTGTCGTTTCAGGTAGAGTTAAAGTTCACATTGGCAATAAACTACTTGCAGAGGTGGAACAGGGAAAATACTTCGGGGAGATGGCAGTATTTGATACTCAACCTCGTTCCGCCACCGCAACGACTTTGGAACCTTGTGAATTTTTAGAACTGACCCAAGAGCAACTGTATGATGCGATCGAAGAAACTCCCGAAATTGCGGTGAATATCATTCGTGAGTTATCCCGTCTGATTCGCAGATTGAATGACGATATCAATGTAACGAATTCCCCACGGACAAATCCAGGGACTTATAGCAGAGAGTGAGAAATAACGGTTTGCTTCCTGTGCGGGCAAATCTTTTATTTTTAGACGGGCGTGTTTTTTGTCACTTTTTTTGCCGATTGTCCATAAATCTTCGCCATCACTATACCTACCCAATTTCTTAAATTCATATCTAGCAAGCTTTTTGCCCTTTTGTAAGTGTCGAACTGACGTTAATTTATAGCAACTTATTAAGAATAATATCGGCAAAACACCTAATTGAGGTAGGATTACAATCGCTTATCTCATGGATGTGAAATTAATATGAGTACTACTCAAGAAAAGGCGACAACTTCTTCTTATGAGAGGTTAGAACCTTCTAAACCTATAGAGACTCCAGACTCATCCAGCAAAGTTAATAAATGGAATAATAGATGGATCTTGAGCAATATACTTGATAGAAGTCAAGAACATTTTGTTTTGGATGACATGAAATTGATACTAATTAAGTCTAATGATCATCAATTTCAAGCAACTTTGTCCTATTACATTACTTCTAAAGGTTGGAGAACAGGAACAACCGAAATGCCGGGAATACGGATAGTTCTAAAAGATTCTAAGGGAATTGGTTTTGCTGACTGGTCTATTGATGATATTCAGGTAGCTTGTGGAGATAATCATCAGTATCGAGAACATCGCACAAGTTTCAATATTTATGCTTTTGAAAACCTCTTTAAGGCTGAAAGAGATATTAATAATGGTAGTGTTTATAAATGTTAAGTAGGTCGGCGCAATTAAAGCTAACTGGCTAAGGCTGTCATTTGTCATTGGTCATTTGTCATTTGTCATTTGTCATTTGTCATTTGTCATTGGTTATTGGTCATTGGTCATTGGTTATTGGTCATTAGTAAAGATTTTAAGCCTATTTACGTTTCGTAACATAACATACTTTGATTTTTTCGCACCAACTTATAGAGAATTGGAAAAATCATGGCAACAGACGCGGTAATCTTACATCTAGAAAAGGTTACAGAACAACACGCCGAGATGCTGTACTCCTATATAAGCAACCCACATTTGTATGAATATCTTGAGGAGCAAATCCCTACCCTTATAGAGGTTAAGCAAAAATTCAAGTTCGCCGCGCTAGAAAAATCACCCGATAACGAGACTATGATCTGGCTGAAATGGGTTGCAATAACTCCACAAAACCAACACGTTGGTGTTGTCGAAATAGGTATTTTTGATGATCAATATGCGGAAATCGGCTTTATGACATTTGTTGGTTTCCAGAACCGAGGATACGCTAAGATTTATAACCCACATTCCGCACCCACAACTGTCACACCCCAAGGAGACGGATATATTTAGTACATAAGAACTATTTATTAGGAGAATTTACTAGAGCTAAATAGGAATTACTATTATTAAGCTGGAT
>NZ_JAIVFV010000278.1 GCF_020829445.1 Nostoc sp. CHAB 5836 | reverse complement strand
CTGGCTTTTTAGCAAATACTTTTTCCACTCTACAGGTTATCCATAAAATTCAAAAACTAAAACTACCGTTCCACAAAGGTTTCAACTTCAGCGTTCACGTAGCGAAAAAAATGGATAAAGTCGAGCTAAGAGCATTGATACTCATTGACGGCAATTGTCGCAATGTCCACAACGCCAGTTAGCTGCGTCTTTGTCGAAACCAAAGGCGTTTAATAAAAACTGCCAACGACACTGCTTAGTTGTTAGGTATTGCTGCATTTGTTTAGCAGCGTGTAGTTGCATCAGTGGCTGATTTCCGGCTTTTTGAGTAATGGTGTAATGAAAAGGATCAAGCCAGTTTAGCTGACCACTGCTATGAAGTAAAGCCAGCGCCGTAGCAGCTTCAGGAAATTGTCGGGTTACTGCATTCACTTCTCCCTGTTTCGGTAATTTTTTCACAAGTTGCTGCGCTATTTGTTGTTGCGATCGCATTTGTTGTTGAAAAAACTCCTGTCTTTGCTTATCCCCTGAATCTAACCACCCCGTAGGTTCACTTACCAACGTCAGCGCTTCGGCCGGTTTCCCATCCCTTCCAGCCCGACCTATTTCTTGCACATATTCAGATAACAAATGTGGTGCGTGAAAATGTGCTACCCAGCGAACATCACTTTTATTTATCCCCATTCCAAACGCACAGGTACACACAACAAAGGGGATTTTACCACTTAACCAGCTTGTTTCGACTGCACGGCGTTCTGTTGCACCCAATCCCCCATGATAACTAGCTGTAGCATAACCCATCTCTGCTAACCATTGGGCTAAATCTTCGCTATCTCTCCGACTGCGAACATAAACTAATCCCGATTGTTGCGGTCTATTTTGAATAAACTTTAATAATTGTTGTTTCCTACCTCGTGGTGTCCAAGCGATGCGAACGCTGGGATGCAAGTTTGGACGGTAAGGATTCAAACGAAAAATCTCTGGTTGCTCTAATTGTAAAATTGTTTGAATAATTTTTTGGGCTGAGGGGTCAGCAGTAGCAGTAAAAGCGGCGATACTAATTTTTGTTCCTGCTGGTTTTGATTTGAGCAATGCCGGACGCACCGCCCCTAATCTGCGATAAGCTGGGCGAAAAGTATCACCCCATTGTACTAAACAATGAGCTTCATCCAAAATCAAACCATTAATTTGCAATTGCGGGTGACATAATCTTTCCCACACTGGCACACTTAACAAAGTTTCTGGTGACAAGTACAATAATCTTAGCTGTTGACGTTCCAAAGCTTGCAGAGTTGCACGGCGTTGAGATGAAGATAATTCACTATGTAAAAGTGCTGCTTTTTGGTGATTTTGTCGTAGTTCCTGAACTTGGTTTTCCATCAACGCCACTAAGGGCGAAACTACCAAGGTTAATCCTGTTTGTAGCAATGCGGGAAGTTGAAAACAAATCGACTTACCACCACCTGTGGCCATTATAATCAGCGCATCTTTTTGTGCTAATAAACTGCTGACAATTTCTCCCTGTGGTGGACGGAAATCTTCATAACCCCAGATTTTTTGAAAAGCAGCGCGAACTTCTTGCCAAGATTTTGTTGTAGGCTGATTCATAATCAATGCTAAATGCACTCATATTATTGAACACTGAATATAGCCTTTATTACCCAGCTAATGGTTCAGTAATTTCATCATCTGAAACGACAAACCAATAGCCCCAACAATGAATTAGAATCTTTTGAACTATTAAATAAAAGATGTAGCGACATGAATGAAGAATTAAAACATCGATTTTACATCAGCACCGATAAATCTAAATTAAATATTCAAACAATTCATGATTTTTTACAAAATTCATATTGGGCTGAAAACATCCCGCTAGCTACTGTGGAAAAGTCAATAAACAATTCTTTCTGTTTTGGACTTTATGAAGATAATCAACAAGTTGGCTTTGCGAGAGTCATCACTGATTATGCAACTTCTGCGTTATTAAAAGATGTTTTTATTCTCGAGCCTTATCGAGGACAGGGTTTAGGAAAATGGTTTGTAGAATATATTTTGGAATATCCAGAATTGCAAGATGTTCAAAGGTGGTTGTTAGGCACAAAAGATGCTCATGGACTTTATCGCCGTTATGGGTTTAAAAATTTGACAGAACCGGAAAAAATTATGATGCGTTTAAATCCCAATGCTAATTAAACTTGAGCAAAGCGGGGGCAAACCAGTGCGACGCCGAATAGCCCGTTGTAGACATCGCTAATAATTATCAATCTACGAACAAAGATTCTAAATCTCGATAACCACTGGCAACACGAGTAATACTAATTCCGTCTTCCCTTGGATAGTAAAATATAATGTAATCATTCACAACAAAACCGCGCAGATTTGGTACAAGCCTTCCATAGCTTTTTCCCATATTAGGGAAATTCGCTACTAATTTACATTTGGAGCGAATTTCATCAAAAAGTTTACTAGCTGCTTTTGGGTTACTCCGAGCAATATATTCACAAATTTCATCTAAATCTCGAATTGCTGCATCTGAAAGTGAATAATTACTCATTCAGACGACTCCTCAGCAATTAGACGAATTTTTTCTTGTAATCTAGCAAATACAACTTCGCCGTCAGTTACTTGTCCCTTAGCAATTTGTTCAGTTCCTACAGAAATTTTTTGCCGTAATTCTTCAAGTCGCTGCTCTCTTTCTTGTAACAGTTTAAAGGCTTCATTGATGACATCATCTGCATTAGTAAATCTACCACTTGCAAGCTGTGCCTGAATAAATTGCTCTAGTTCTGGTTTAATTTCGATATACATATTTTTAGCTTTATAGAATTAATATTGCTATCTATATTCTAACAGTATTGCTACATCAAAAGCAATTATTGATTGGTAACTAACCATCCCACAAATGCCCTAAGCATTCAGGCGTAATAGCCATTTCTGGCGACGACTACCGGGTAAACCGCAATTGTATTTTGTAATTGCTACCCATAACCCAATACACTTGGGTTAAGCATTTCCTCCTTCTCTTTCTCTCTTAGGACTTACGCAAGTGTCACAAAAAATAAAAGCTTTTAGTTTGTAGTAAGGACTTTAGCCCTGATTTTGAGGCACTACAAACTCAAAATAATATGCCAGTTGCGTAAGTCCTATCTCTTCTCTCTGTGTTCTCTGCGCCTTTGTGGTAGCCTGCGGCAAGCCGCTTTGCGTCTACGTAAAAAAGAGTTTCAGCCCTTTTGTGAACCGTATTGACCCATAACCATTGATATTTACCTTTCTCGTACCAAGGTGTTTCGTTAAGGTGGTTGTTATGCACAAAAGATGCTCATGGACTTTATCGCTGTTATGGTTTGAAAAATTTGACAGAACCGGAAAAAATTATGATGCGTTTAAATCCTAATGCTAATTAAACTTGAGGGGTGAAACCAGTGCGTAGGCGTAGCCCGTCGTAGACATCGCTAAACCGCATTGACAGTTAGATTACAATCTAGGTATAGTTTCTCTGACTGGAGTTGTTCATCGGGTGATTCAATCCGATTCAATGACCAAGCATACCAGACAAGTATTACTTAGTGCGCTCAAGGTGGTTGTCTTATGCCTGACACTGTTCCTACTATGCACAAGCAATAGTTGGGCGCAAATCACTACTGACAGCAAAATTGCTCCCCTAATTCAGAAGCTAATAGATAACGATGCCCACATCAGTAGCATTGCAGCAGATGCATTAGTTAATATCGGTTCGCCAGCAGTGCCGTCTCTGATTGAAGCTTTGAAAAATCAGGATATTAATCTTCGCTGGCACGCCGCTTCGGTTTTAGGAGATTTGGGTGCAGAAGCAGCACCAGCCGTTTCTGCCTTAAGTGCAGCATTGCACGATGAGGATGGACAAGTCCGCCTGTATGCCACCTTAGCTTTAGGAAATATTGGTACAGCAGCCAAAGCAGCAGTTCCATCTTTGATGGCGGCATTACAAGACAAGGAGCAATTCGTTCGCATTTATGTTCCTTCTGCACTCAGGAAAATTGGTGTAGAAGCGAAAGTAGCTGTCCCAGTATTAACTGCTGCCTTAAAAGATAATAACCCCACTGTCCGTTACAATGCTGCCTACGCTCTGGGTGCAATGGGTACAGAAGCAGTATCTTCTGTCCCTAATTTAATTGCCTTGTTGAATGATAACCAGTTTTACGTCCGTTTAGGTGCGATCAAAGGTTTAGGAGGAATAGCAGCAGGCTTTCAGGATAAAGCAAATGCTTTACCTACCTCCAAGTTGCAGAAAGTCATCTCAGACTTTGAGCAGGTATTGATAACTATACAAAAATACAAAGACAAATTCACAGAGACGGACATTAAGCTGATACGTCGCCCTCTCAATGCCCTGAAAGCAGAAAAAGAAACTCGCCTCTTTGATAGAGTTTTGGAATCGCTATTTAAGCATAAATTACTTTTGGGAATTGCCGCCTACATTATCTTATTGCCTTCTGTGTGGCTAATTCTCTTGCGGGTAGCCCCTTTATGGTTGTTGAAAATTAACAACGCCCTCAAACCCTACACAGATTTTTCTCTCCCATTGATCAGCGTTAATGTACCTCTGCGATATGTGCTATTTGTTGGCTGGTTTCATTACCATCCCAGAGTATTAGATGCGTGGGTAGCTAAATATATCAAAGCAGCCCGCGAACAATTTCCCAAAAAGGATACAGTTAGCAGTCGCGCCTGTTACATTCCCATTCCCGTTGTTCTAGATGGTACAACAGTTCCCCAACTGATGAATGAGAATTTGCGCTCAACTTTCGAGAAACAACGTAGCTGCCTAGTAATTGGTGGGGAAGGGGGTGTAGGTAAAACCAGTTTAGCGTGTCGAATAGCTGGGTGGGCAATGGCTGAGTCTGAAGACCAACAACTCTGCAAACATTTGATGTTACCTGTGCTGTTAGAAGAAGAATTTCGGGTAACTGAAGGGAAGTTGCCGCTTTTAGAAGCTATCAGAGGACAGTTGCAAGCTTTAATTGATGAACCAGAGCCGATTTGTCAAGAATTACTATTACGTTTGTTAAGAAAGAAACGCATTCTAGTAATTGTAGACCGGTTCTCAGAAATGAATGCGACTACACGAGAAGCAATTGAGCCGGAGTCGCCAGAGTTTCCGGTGAATGCATTGGTGATTACTTCCCGAATTGAGGAAAAGCTGGGGCGGGTTAATAAGACGATAATTAAACCCTTGCGGATTGAGGCTAATAAACTATCGTCCTTTATGGAAGCTTATCTCATGCAGCGAGGTAAACGCGATCGCTTTACTGACCAAGAATTTTTTGACGCTTGTAACCGTCTTTCTTTGATGGTCGGTCAAAATAATATCACTGTCTTGCTGGCTGATGTGATTTTATTTGCTGATTCTTTAATACCCGAACAAATTTTAGAACTTTGCCGAAAAGATGCCGAGATCATTAGAACTGCGAATCAGACTTTAGAAGAGATTTTGGCGATTATGATCG
>NZ_JAIVFV010000277.1 GCF_020829445.1 Nostoc sp. CHAB 5836 | reverse complement strand
CGGTCTGGGTTGTTTCCCTCTTGAGTCCGGACGTTAGCACCCGGTGCTCTGTCTCCCAAGCTGTACTCATCGGTATTCGGAGTTTGCAATGGTTTGGTAAGTCGCCATGACCCCCTAGCCATAACAGTGCTCTACCCCCGATGGTAATACTTGAGGCACTACCTAAATAGTTTTCGGAGAGAACCAGCTATTTCCAAGTTTGTTTAGCCTTTCACCCCTATCCACAGCTCATCCGCTAATTTTGCAACATTAGTCGGTTCGGACCTCCAGCACCTGTTACGGTACCTTCATCCTGGCCATGGATAGATCACTTGGTTTCGGGTCTACACCCAGCGACTAATTCGCCCTATTCGGACTCGATTTCTCTACGGCTTCCCTATTCGGTTAACCTCGCCACTGAATGTAAGTCGCTGACCCATTATACAAAAGGTACGCAGTCACCCTTGCGGGCTCCTACTTTTTGTATGCATGCGGTTTCAGGATCTATTTCACTCCCCTCCCGGGGTTCTTTTCGCCTTTCCCTCACGGTACTAGTTCACTATCGGTCGATTACGAGTATTTAGCCTTGGAGGATGGTCCCCCCATATTCAGACAGGATTTCACGTGTCCCGCCCTACTCTATTTGCGCTTAGTTCCACAATCAACATTTTTCATACGGGGCTATCACCCGCTATGGCCGGACTTTCCATTCCGTTCTGATATGCCAACTGCTAAAACGCAAGGGCTACTCCGATTTCGCTCGCCACTACTTTCGGAATCTCGGTTGATGTCTTTTCCTCGAGCTACTGAGATGTTTCAGTTCACCCGGTTCGCCACGCATACCTATGTATTCAGTATGCGTTACCCCTCGCGGGGTGGGTTTCCCCATTCGGAAATCTCCGGATCAAAGCTAATTTGCCAGCTCCCCGAAGCTTATCGCAGGCTATCACGTCCTTCGTCGCCTGTAATCGCCAAGGCATCCACCACATGCACTTAGTCACTTGACCCTATAACTTTGACAGCGCTGACTGCACTGTCGGTCAAGAACTCGTACAGACCCGTTTCATCGGTCCATACGTTATTGAGTATTCACGCGTTACGCCGTTCTTCATACCTAAACAATTTCTTGCTCAGTTGAAGTCTATGTTGACGCAATCAAAATGCTACTAGCGGCACGGTGCTCAATCCCCTTTACGAGATCTCGCTTTCCGCTAGCAGCGCTGATTCGACTCTACAAATTGTTAAAGAACAACAGCCAATATTGACTGACAAACCAGAACAACCACAACTCTTCTCAGCTTGTGGATACTTTGGTTTGTCAACCAGATCGTTCAGAGTGAATGGTGGAGGATGACGGGATCGAACCGACGACCCCCTGCTTGCAAAGCAGGTGCTCTCCCAGCTGAGCTAATCCCCCGGGATCTTTTCAAATCCGTGGTGGGTCTGGCTGGATTCGAACCAGCGACCCCCGCCTTATCAAGACGGTGCTCTAACCGACTGAGCTACAGACCCACGCGTTATTTCGCATGGCCCGTCTCAGTCTCGCTTGCCCCGTCTCTCACTGACCAGGCCAGCTCGGCAGGCTCACGCTTTATTCACTCTTGCAGTTGAATTACAGCCGATAAGTGTGGGCGCTTAAAAATGAGTCATGTGGATCTCGCTCATGCTCAGTCACTAGTGACTCAGCCGTGGCTCGATCTCTTCTAGAAAGGAGGTGATCCAGCCGCACCTTCCGATACGGCTACCTTGTTACGACTTCACCCCAGTCACGAACCCTGCCGTGGTAATCGCCCTCCTTGCGGTTAGGCTAACTACTTCTGGCAGAACCCGCTCCCATGGTGTGACGGGCGGTGTGTACAAGACCCGGGAACGTATTCACCGCGGCAAGCTGATCCGCGATTACTAGCGATTCCGACTTCACGCAGTCGAGTTGCAGACTACGATCCGGACTACGACCGGTTTTCTGGGATTAGCTCCCCCTCGCGGGTTGGCAGCCCTCTGTACCGGCCATTGTATGACGTGTGTAGCCCTACCCATAAGGGCCATGATGACCTGACGTCATCCCCACCTTCCTCCGGTTTGTCACCGGCAGTCTCATTAGAGTGCCCTTTCGTAGCAACTAATGACAAGGGTTGCGCTCGTTGCGGGACTTAACCCAACATCTCACGACACGAGCTGACGACGGCCATGCAGCACCTGTGTCCAGGTTCTCTTTCGAGCACTCCCACATCTCTGCAGGATTCCTGGCATGTCAAGGGTAGGTAAGGTTTTTCGCGTTGCATCGAATTAAACCACATCATCCACCGCTTGTGCGGGTCCCCGTCAATTCCTTTGAGTTTCAACCTTGCGGCCGTACTCCCCAGGCGGTCAACTTCACGCGTTAGCTTCGTTACTGAGAAGAAACCCCCAACAACCAGTTGACATCGTTTAGGGCGTGGACTACCAGGGTATCTAATCCTGTTTGCTCCCCACGCTTTCGTGCATGAGCGTCAGTACAGGCCCAGGGGATTGCCTTCGCCATCGGTGTTCCTCCGCATATCTACGCATTTCACTGCTACACGCGGAATTCCATCCCCCTCTGCCGTACTCTAGCCATGCAGTCACAAATGCAGTTCCCAGGTTGAGCCCGGGGATTTCACATCTGTCTTGCATAACCGCCTGCGCACGCTTTACGCCCAGTAATTCCGATTAACGCTTGCACCCTACGTATTACCGCGGCTGCTGGCACGTAGTTAGCCGGTGCTTATTCTTCAGGTACCGTCATGAGGCAACTGTATTACCCGACCTTTTCTTCCCTGACAAAAGCGGTTTACAACCCGAAGGCCTTCTTCCCGCACGCGGCATGGCTGGATCAGACTTGCGTCCATTGTCCAAAATTCCCCACTGCTGCCTCCCGTAGGAGTCTGGGCCGTGTCTCAGTCCCAGTGTGGCTGGTCGTCCTCTCAGACCAGCTACAGATCGTCGCCTTGGTGGGCTTTTACCCCGCCAACTAGCTAATCTGATATCGGCCGCTCCAATTGCGCGAGGTCTTGCGATCCCCCGCTTTCACCCTCAGGTCGTATGCGGTATTAGCTGCTCTTTCGAGCAGTTATCCCCCACAACTGGGCACGTTCCGATATATTACTCACCCGTTCGCCACTCGTCGCCAGCTTAACCTGCGTTACCGTTCGACTTGCATGTGTAAGGCATGCCGCCAGCGTTCAATCTGAGCCAGGATCAAACTCTACAGTTCGATCTTGATTACTCAACGGAATCGAACAAAGACTATTTGCATAGCTTCATTCTTCTTTCCGTGAGCGTTTAAAGTCCGAAGGACTTGATGAACATCACTGCTCATCAGCACTCCGCCTCAAACGCCCACGCTTATCGGCTGTGAATTCTTAAAGAACATCGCTCCACTCACCCAACTCGCTTTCGCTCGCTGCTTCGTTTCGCGTCGCTGATCAGTCATCAGCACAGAAGCGGGATTATTGACGCTTTTCGCACTAGTGTCAACACCTATTTGCTTCCGATCTGCAAGCCATCGATCTTCATCGATGTCCGGCACATACAAGCACTGAGTTCGCCTCAACGTTTGTATCTGCCGACGCAGATAGAAACGCCCAGTCGGGTGACCGGGCGCCTCGGATAATAGCCTGACGATGACCTACTTTCACACGGGAATCCGCACTATCATCGGCGCTGAGTCATTTCACTGTCCTGTTCGGGATGGGAAGGAGTGGGACCAACTCGCTATGGTCATCAGGCTTAACTGGTTGGCTTGCTGTTATATGAACAGCAAACCCAATTCGTAGAGTTGCATTATAGCGATGGCTATCGTGCGTGAATCAGCTTTGATTTGATTGCGTCTTCAGTTTGAAGAACGACGTAACTTGTAATCCTGGTCTTTGAACAGATGCCAGATGGTCTGGACTGTCAAAGTTATAGGGTCAAGCCTCACGGGCAATTAGTACTGGTTAGCTTAACGCATTACTGCGCTTCCACACCCAGCCTATCAACGTCCTGGTCTCGAACGACCCTTCAGGGGGCTCAAGGCCCCGGCAAGACTCATCTTGAGACGAGTTTCCCGCTTAGATGCTTTCAGCGGTTATCTCTTCCGCACTTAGCTACTCGGCGATGCCACTGGCGTGACAACCGATACACCAGAGGTGCGTCCACTCCGGTCCTCTCGTACTAGGAGCAGGCTCTCTCAATCTTGCAGCGCCCACGGAAGATAGGGACCAAACTGTCTCACGACGTTTTAAACCCAGCTCACGTACCTCTTTAAATGGCGAACAGCCATACCCTTGGGACCGGCTACAGCCCCAGGATGAGATGAGCCGACATCGAGGTGCCAAACACCGCCGTCGATATGAACTCTTGGGCGGTATCAGCCTGTTATCCCCAGAGTACCTTTTATCCGTTGAGCGATGGCCCTTCCATACAGAACCACCGGATCACTTTGTCCTACTTTCGTACCTGCTCGACTTGTCAGTCTCGCAGTCAAGCACGCTTATGCCAATGCACTATCAACACGATTTCCGACCGTATTTAGCGTACCTTCGAACTCCTCCGTTACACTTTGGGAGGAGACCGCCCCAGTCAAACTGCCCACCATACACTGTCCCCATCCCGGATAACGGGACAAGGTTAGAACCTCAAACACACCAGGGTGGTATTTCAACGTTGGCTCCATAGAAACTAGCGTCCCTACTTCAAAGCCTCCCACCTATCCTACACAGATCTGTTCAAAGTCCAATGTAAAGCTACAGTAAAGGTTCATGGGGTCTTTCCGTCTTTCCGCGGGGAGATTGCATCATCACAAACATTTCAACTTCGCTGAGTCTCTGGAGGAGACAGTGTGGCCATCGTTACGCCATTCGTGCAGGTCGGAACTTACCCGACAAGGAATTTCGCTACCTTAGGACCGTTATAGTTACGGCCGCCGTTTACTGGGACTTCAGTCAAGAGCTTGCACCCCATCATTTAATCTTCCAGCACCGGGCAGGCGTCACACCCTATACGTCGACTTTCGTCTTTGCAGAGTGCTGTGTTTTTAATAAACAGTCGCAGCCACCGATTCTCTGCGGCCTCATTTAGCTCCCCAAGTAAATGGTTCACTGACTAGAGGCACACCTTCTTCCGAAGTTACGGTGTCAATTTGCCGAGTTCCTTCTCCAGAGTTCTCTCAAGCGCCTTAGAATACTCATCTCGCGCACCAGTGTCGGTTTGCGGTACGGTCAATCTGTAACTGAAGCTTAGTGGCTTTTCCTGGAAGCAGGGTATCACTCACTTCGTCTGCAAGCAGACTCGTTATCACGCCTCATCTAAGCTCTCCGGATTTGCCTAAAGAGCACGACTACACGCTTGAACCGGGACATCCAACACCCGGCTGAGCTAGCCTTCTCCGTCCCTCTGCACAACCTACAATCAGTACGGGAATTTTAACCCGTTGTCCATCGACTACGCACTTCTGCCTCGCCTTAGGTCCTGACTAACCCTCCGGGGACGAACCTGGCGGAGGAAA
>NZ_JAIVFV010000276.1 GCF_020829445.1 Nostoc sp. CHAB 5836 | reverse complement strand
CTTCCCTGTATGCCGGGAATTGCCTTGCTACTCCAGTAAAGTTAGCTTCTCCCAAGGGGAGACGCTGCGCGAACGACAATGTTAGAGGTCGGTAACTATCTAAACGACACTGGTTTAACCCCTTAAGATATACCTGTGAGCTTGGTTTTCGTTTATGGCATTGATGGATTTTGTGGGGAAAAGGATGGCATTATTTTAGGCGCCGGGTAGCAGCAATTGCCAATACGCCAATAAAAGAAATAATTGCAACACCGTAAACCATAAATAATAGGTATTGCTCCCACAGCAATTTATTCAAGTCCATATAAATTCCAAAATTTGCCCCTATCTTAGCTGGGGATTTGCGGAATGGCTAAGATTTACAACCTGACGATGATCTTGCGCACGACTACACTATTGAATCTGACACGGCGTTTACTGCTGTTGAAATTGAGGCTCACGCTATTGGCTCACGCCCAGGCGCACCCCATACATCGCCAATTCTCGCGCGATCGCACTTTTTCCTTTCCTCGCAAATACCAGTGGTAAGGTATCCTCGCCGGACCCATCTTCTATAAGCACAGCAATCTCATGATCAATTTTCCGGAGGTTAGCGGTTAGCTCAGTAATTCGGTCAACTTTAGCAGGAGGTAGTTCGGGTTGCTGGTCTTGGATATAAGTATTGAATTCTTGTAGTGCCATAACCTGCTCATCTACTGTCGGACGGCGCAACAGTTCCTTGAGGAACAGTGAAACCGAAACTTTGCCCGATTCCTTGAATTGTCTCTCAAGCTCTACCCCTGTATCCCGGTCTTCTAATCGGATGATTAGTCGAGCATCGCCATCCTCTCCGTACTTATTTTGCTCCCACTCCAGCACCTTGGCAGGTTTTTTGGCAACTTTCAGCGATTTGTTTATGTCCGTCATCAGTGCCCGAACATCCTTAACTACCATGCGAGAGGATTGGAGTTGATACCAAATATCCAAGTACTTATCAGAGCAGAGGGACTTGATTGTATTGATATCCAGTAGTTCTAAGTTGTAGGGACTGACTTTGGAGTCAGATATCCATTCCCAGATTTTAATGTAGGGATTGGCGGTGTGGTTATTCCAACCTAGCATTTGCTTGATTTCGTCCCACTCACTCTTCGGTAATTGCTTTGCCTCCCAAATATTTTTGCACGACTCTAAAAAGCTCCGAGTCGCTTGGGTCGCTTGTTCTAGGATTTGGGTTAAAAAACTTTTGTCAGAATTTGCGATCGCACCTTGTTCAATTGCTTGGTCTAATGCTAAAGTAGTCATAAGAAATCGGCCCGGATGATTGCTCATCTGGCTACTAATTGGTTAAGCAGAACCCAGCAACTTTCCACGGCGGCTGGGTTTTGTGTTGAAACTATTTTACCAGAAATTTGAAAAAATAGCGATCGCACCTTAGTTTTTATCTGGAAGGTGGGTTTCCAGGTGAGCTTTGGAAACACGTTTAATCCCCTTCTTGCGACGATTTGACCCCTTGTTTTTTCGGAATAAATGACGCAAGTTCCCCGCCATTCTTCCTATCCCCGCTCAGAGGACGAAGTGGTGCTGCTGTCGGAAATAGCTAAGAAATTACGCAGCATATTTTTTCGCATCAAGTTGTGTTGCTTTTAATGCGTAAGCCAGGGTTAGTTTATAGCATTCAGGCATTTTTTCAAACTTAATTCCCGCCCCCCAACTTCGCACAGTGCGTTCACCTCGCCCTGTCACTTTGGCTAGGAGCTTCACACATTTTTTGCGATAACCCGACTCGCTTTCGTATTCCACTATGTCTTCTGTGCTTAAGTGGCTAATTCCAAAGAAAATTCGACAGAACTCTCGCGGTTGCAGAACTTCGACTCTTGTGAATTTTATGAGCGGCATTTGCTCTCCTTTTTGCAGAACTAACCAAAAATCATGCTTTTACCATATCACGCTATGTCACCCAATGGAACGTATCAGGGACAAAATCTTTAAATAAATGATTTTGGTAGACTTGGATTATGGGTAAATACTAAAGCTGCTGATTTTCTGCAACTAGGATTTTCATGGATGAACAAAGAAAACGTGATCGATTGAGCCTAGATTTGATGGGATTGCGAGAACGACTAGAAAGCGTGGCAGTCGAGCCTGGACAACCGCTTTCATCTGTGCTGCGAGGGGTAGCACTCATTGGAGTAGAAGTATTAGAGGTGTGCGCCAAGTTAAATCTACGTACTCCAAAAATAGGACAAGTCGAAGAATGGTTTAAAAGTTCCCTTGGAAAGAAGATTACTGCCTCATCTTCTTCCACAAACTCTGCTTCAGAATTACTGGATTTACTCTCTTCTCCATCCAGACCAACGGATGTAGATATTGTAAAAATAGCTACCAGACTTAATTTAGAAACAGAAAATCTACTAGATGTATGTGATCGCCTTTATTCAAAAGAGGTCTGCGAAAATGGACATTGAAGTTGGAATTTCGCTCTGGCAGCGATTCCAAACCCCAGGATGGAATATCAATTTAACTGCCGACAATAAAGCTTTGATTTTTGAAGTGCCGGATATACAGCAAGCTGAATCATTGCTTGCAAGCGCTTTAAATTTATTAGCAGCATCAGCTAAAAATTGTAAATGTGGTCATGCCATCATCAGGTATCCCGATTGTGGCGATCATGTTTTCCGTATACCGGCCAAAATGGCTGACTTAACTCGGCAACCAACAAATAGAAAAATGACTATACAAAACCAGCAAGCAGAATTGTTATTAGGCGCAGACTATATTCGCATTCATGAATTTCTGATTGATCAAAAGCGTCAGGGAAACATTGTAATCATCACCAGTAACATTACCCGTGACGACTCTGGAAATCCAATCTCAACCGAAAACCCATTGGCTGGGAGAGACATTTGTCACCATACCTCTGATGAGCTAACTCCCCAAAGAGCTTATTGGACTCCAAAAGATTTCACCGGATATAACTATCGAAAATCTTGGCGACGTGATTTCAACGACTATGAGCATCTTAACCCTCAATATCACAAGCTCAAGGAAGCGCTAGAGAGGGATGGATATGTCGAGAATTATGAATATACTCTTTACCGCCCAGATGGTGCATATTGCAGTTATCTAACATCGTATTATCTATGCCGTAACTACCTCAACGATATAGTGCGAATAGGTGTGAGCAAGCCCCAAGACTGGCAGCTAATTACGCATCCTGAACAGTTGACAGTACAGTAATGGTAATTTCTGCCAAATTTACATAACTCAGAAAACAAATCACTAATTGCAGAAATCTATTGCCCAGTTCGACTGGGTTTTTTAATATAAAGGTGTCCAAGGGTTGAACGGAGGAAGATGCTAAAAAAACATGAAGTGCGATCGCTATTAAAAATCAAGCACCGCGACACCATAAACGAAGATTTAAGGGCATTGGAGTTGCTTGATTGCGAGGAATTTAATTGGCCGGAAGTCAGGAAGCTTTTAGAGATGCGTCTTTATTTGGGACTTAAACCTGGAATAAACAGCAGAGAAGAATTTCTGGAAACTCCTCAAGAGCAACTTGCAAATATGTTCGTAACGCATGGATTAGATGTTGAGAAACATTTCCAATTTTTGCGATCAGATTATCAACAGCAGCATCAAACAAAACATAGAGTCACAGTACAGTTAGTATTTGATAGAGATTGAATGTTGCTTCGCATAAAAACTTGACTATTCCGGCGATTAATGCTTTCAACAAAAGCGAATCAGAGCTTTTTTCGGAATTAACTGAATTGTGGAAGTTAGCATTTAGTTAGTCGCTAGAAGTCCAAATGAATCATAGAGAGTTGGGATTTAATTAAGGGCGATCGCGCCAAACCTTAACCTGATTAAGTTTAAGGAATGTTACCAAAAGTCTTAGCCCGTTAGAAGACGTTAAATAGCGGTTTTGCGAAAGTGGCATTGGAGAGGGTACAGAGCGAGCATTCACGGTTTTATACCCGAAGTAGGTAAGTGTGTATAAGGAGGAAAGGCGCTCAATCACTCATGCCGATGGGCGATACGAGGAAAGCATCAAAATTGAAAGTAATCCTTCTGGACTATTGGAATTCTGTTGCGCGATCACAGTAGTGACATTTTTTAGTCTTACCGTTTGGTTGATTTTGAGTCATGCAAGTAATCGAAGATTGGATAGCCCAGTATCCCAACCTACTCAAGCAATGCGAAATAATTCTTGGTAAACCGATACCTTACAGAACTTGGCATGGTTGGCAAAAGCTTGTCGGAGCTTGTTATCCACAAGGAAAAAGGCTTAAATCCCGCAAATATACAGACGAACAAGCACAACTATTTTTATGCTTGGCGTGGTTTCGGCGATTATTCCCACAGAGAAAACTAACTTATCGCTTGCTGCGAGAATACTGGCAAAGCAACGAGTACAAAATTGAAGAGGTATTTAGAGCGATCGCCAGTGGGAATGCTCCCTGTGATGCCCCGGTTGAGAAATTAGTAGCGTTAGCAGATGTAAAGAAGTGTTGCGATGCGGTCTTAAATCGGACACTTTCTCGAAAATCCTGGGTGAAGTGGAAGGGGCATTTAAAAATTCCCCTACGAGAAAAAGTAGTCGATCAGGGAACAGCAGCGCTACTCGTATTTATTGCCTGCTGGAGACACGACCATTACAAAGAACCATTACCCTCTGTGAATCGGTTGATTGTGATGATGGGCGATCGCACTCGCACCGCAATGAGTCTGGATACTGCTTCTAGCGGGACACAGTTTCACCAATGGCAGATGTCTGGGTGCAGCGGGAAGGAACTGCCCAAATATTTAGCTGCCTGTGGGTTCAAGGTTTCGTTGCTCACTTTATATAAATGGGGTGATTACAGTCAGAAAAAGCATTACTCGGTTTCGGAGTTAGCGCAGTGGAGGCGAATTGCCGATGAAAAACGGAACGGACGAGCAGCTTAATTGTCTCCACGGCAGAACAGGCTTTTCAGCCATCATCCGGAGACTAGTCTCCAGATGCAACCCTCAAAGGCTGATTCTAGCGTTCGCTAAAGTCAATGTTCCATCACAATTAAAGGAGTACAAATATGGCAACGCGTAACGGAACTTTAACAGTTCAACCAGATAGCGAAGAGAAAATAGCACCTCAACCAAAAGGTGTGATGGTGCGGCGCAAAAAGGAGGATTTGGCTACCACCCCTGCACTCCAAGCTCAAGCAGTGGCGATCGCCGAATTGGAGCTATCATTCGACCCAGATGTCCGCTTGGCGATGATTCAACGCTTAGTACAAGCTCGGTCAGAAATTGAGATTTTGGCGACTCACGAGCAGAAATTAGCCAAAGCGATTGAGATTGGAAAATTGGCGGCGGCAGAAATTGCACGGGATGAAGGAATCCAACAAGCCAGAGCAGAATATGCTATCAAAGCCAAGAAATACAAGGAATCGCAACAGAAGCAGTTTGTTGATATTGAGTTGCCCAAACTAATTGCATCTTGTGATTTTCTGCCAACCAATGAATTAAAGTCAACAGTTGAGGCATTTGCGGCTCGGATGGATATCAAACTCAAATGGGAGGAATCCGATGAAGGACTCCAATGCTTCGTCGCCTGAAGTCGGGGTAAAGACAAGATACGCGCAAAATTTATCACGATGTAAAGTTGTGTAAAGTAGCCATGTATTTATGTCTAGAAAACATTGCCTAATTAGGTTCAATTTAGGCAATGTATGATGGAGAGAGAAAC
>NZ_JAIVFV010000275.1 GCF_020829445.1 Nostoc sp. CHAB 5836 | reverse complement strand
GCTCACTTTTCAACTTACCAATTACGCAATGACGATAAATCAAGAGTTTCAGCACCGAATTTTTTTTGTAGTATTTATGTAATGCTTCTTATCCTGGTTTTCTGTTCCGATGATACTCACGCCCCTATCTGTAGTTTTTTTTGCTGTTGGTTTAAGCAACCCTCCCATCAAAACTTCTGCTAGATGAACTGCATGGGAGTTAGGTAATAGCTTTTCCTGAATTAGGCGAATTACAGGTAAGCTAACGGGAGCAGCAGCCATCATCCGCGCTAATTGGCGAGATAGTGGGGAAGCAGCCGCCTGAAAACGACTGACTCTAGCTTTAGGAGAAAGTTGGTTGTCTTCGCCATCATTCAAAGTCTCTTCAGGTGTGATTTTTTCTGGTAGAAAAACTAACCCTGGTGTCCTACTTCCTCCTACCCCTGCTAAAACTTTTGCCCAGTTTTTCATGGGAAAAGATTCTAAAGTGACAATGGGTAAAGTCAAAGCTTGTGAAGAATTAAACTCTGTGTCTACAATTTGGCGGGTTTTTAATAACCGAGTATTGGGAACACCAGGATTTTCTGAGTACAATTGCACTTCCATTCCCCAGCCTAAAGCTGTGCGTGACCATAAGCGTTCTGGTAATAACTGAAGCAGCGAGACTGGTTGCATTTTAGCCCAATCTCTCAATACTTTTAGTAAAGAACCATCGTGCCAAATAGGTGATACACAGTCACTAACTAGCCAAATTAAACGCTGACTACTGGGGTCATTCAGTTCTTTGAAACTGGCTTGACGGTTTTTGAGATAAAGTTGTATCTCACCCTTATCGCCCATCTTTAAATGCCATAGGGTAACATTACGAAATGCCCCATGTCTCTCTAAAAGTTGTTGAAATTCTATTAGTATTTGTCGCCAAAGGGGATACCTTGCTGTTTCTTCAATCACTAAGGCTACTTCTAGCCATCGAGTCAGGACAGGCTGAACGACGGGAAGCCAGAAATCTTCTTCAGCAATACTGATCACGGTTGCTTCTTCATCCAAAACTGTTTCAGTTAAAGAAGGCACTTTTCGCATTAATGGACGGAGCGATCGCCCCAATGTTAAGGTGTTTCTCAATGCTAGGGGGTCAGTAATTTTAATTGGCAATCCCGCCGATTCAGATACAGATTTAGAATAAACAGGGGCAGTTTTTTGGACTGGTTCAACAATCTCTGGAAAATCAATGGATTGAGTATTTTCAGGAGGTGATGAGATTGTTGGAGAATTATCTGTAGTTGGAACGGGAGAAATTTCAGCAGTATCACTTGACTGCTTGATTTGAACCATTAACCAGATAATATCTGCTAACTCCTGGGCTGTTAGGTTAATTTCTGCTTGTGCTAATTTATTATACTCTTTTTCTGGCGGCGCAGACATACATCCTCTCAAGTTAAGTTGGATAAATACTGTAATAATTTTTCTACAAACTTATCTTTATCCATCTCTGAAAAATTTTCTCTAGTCACGAGATAGATGACATTTAATAGCTGGTCGGTTGCTAATTGTCCTTTCTTTTGTAATTCCTGATATTTCTCGATAATCGGCTTTGCTGTTTCTAAAATATCTGGTTCTTGTTGAAAGTGAGCCTGAACAATTTTTTTGATGCGTTCCGGGTCAGGTTCTGGCATAGTCAAGCGGATACAGCGACGTAAAAACGGCGGGGGAAAATCCCGTTCTCCATTACTAGTTAGAATCACAAAAGGGAAAGCTTTACAAGCAATTCTTCCTCCTTCAATAGGGACTTCTTTATTTTCTGAGGTAAATACAGTTACTTTGGATTGCTGTTTTTTGATCCGGGCTAACTCGGGAATATCAAATTGCCCTTCTTCAAAAATATGCAGGAGATTATTGGGCAAGTCAATATCACTTTTATCAATTTCATCTATAAGTAGAACTCTGGGTTTTTTCTCTTGACTTTGGTACAAAGCTGTGCCTACTGCCCCTAAGCGTACATACTTCCCAATATCGTCTGATTGGTTACTTTTTTGCTTGTCTGTATTACTATCTAAAGTATCGGAATCCTGACTTTGTTTTCTGATACTCTGTAACCGTCCTACTGCATCATAACTGTAAAGACCTTCTGTTAAAGTAGAACGAGTTGTGATATTCCATCGTAGGACTTTGCCTAAGCTTAATTGATGAGCGATCGCATAGGCAAGAGAGGTTTTTCCTGTACCTGGTTTCCCTTCGACTAGTAAAGGACGGCGCAAGTATAGGGCTGCATTTACTAATTCTATTTCTTCATCTCTGATTTGAAACGTTGCTCCGCGTTTTTCCTCTTCAGTCTTTTTTGCTGCTGTGGAACTAAAACTACGCCAACTCGGTGCTGGGGGTAAGTCTTTAATGTCGTCATGGGGTTTATTCTCTTTTTTAAAGATTTTCCAGTCGTTCATTTGAGTTGATAGGTAGGAATTAAGCGGTTTGGATCGTCCCAGATCAGGGAAATATGACGTTTTGGCTGATGGCGTTCTTGAAATACTCGCTCTGACAGTTTTAATAGTTTATCCTGCAACAAACGATTGAGTTGCATTTCACAATCTCCTTCTGGCGGCTCACTTCTAAACCAGAGAGCGATCGGTGTTCCAGAATAGTATAATGCTGAAGCAATCTGTTCATGACCTGATTCTAGAGCCGAGTTCATTTTCAAACCGACAATTTCTTCATTTTTTAACAGACCAATTAAATCTACATCACCGTTAAAATCACCGTTTAAAAATTTTCCGAGTGGATGAACACACTTTTTAACAAATTCCCATTTCTTTTTCCACAGCTTATTGCAGTCTCTATATTGAAGATTCAGGCGGTCTGAAGAGCGAATTCTCACTTCACATAGAGATTTCCAAAAAATTTGGATTTGGATTTGGTTCTGGGTATCTACCTCCCATTGTTCTACATCCCAGCATAGTAGAGAAGAAGGTAAAAAAAACTCAACAATTAACTTTTCAGTTTCTCTGTTGGAATTAATTTGTAGACGATAATCTTGCACAATTTCTTTAACTTGTTCTAAATTATAAAGGTTTTCTACTGCTTGATTATCCTCAAAATTTAAGGCTGAATTTTGATTCGATAACGGGATGAAATCAAGTTCAGGATTTTTGATAATTTCGTCGGTTGCTAACCAACCAGAAATTTGAAATAAATTGTTATAGGATTTAATTTCTTTAATTTCAATTATTAAATAAAATGCAGATGATTTGTTATAATCTTGTTTGAACTGTCTTATGTTTTCTCTAAAATCATCTCTAATATCTTTAAAGCCCGGAATATCTTTGTTTATTATTTGTCTTAATTTTTTCACACTCTCCCGATATTTATTACTATCTTTAGTGAATAAATAGGCAACTAAACGAGGAACAAATTCCAGAATAATTGTCTTGTCTGGCCAATCTTCTAACTTCGATAATAAATGTTCACTTAAATTATCTGATTTTGACTCGAAATCAGGTTCGTTTTGTTGCAACAAAAAATCTTGATATACTTGCTTCGCACATTGCACAAATGAGTGATCTTGTTGAGAGAATATATCTGTTAATTCGTCAATTAATTTACTATCTGAGTTTTCTAGCTTTAACCAAGAGAGGGATAAAGTATTTTGATTCTCAGAACTATTGAAATTATTAACGTAATTATTATAAGCTGTCAAATTGCACTTTTTAATGGCTTCTAATAAACTCTCAATTTCTTCTTGATGTTTTTCAAAATGGTCAAGAATTATTTTCTCTCTAAGAAATGTTTGCTGTCCATCAGTAAACTGCTCCCGCACGGCACGAAAATGGTCAAGTGATTCATCGAGTTCTTGAGCGGTTAAAGCTTTTATTAATTCCCTAAATTTGGAACGGTCGTACTTCATTAACTACTTACCTACTGCCCAAAAATCCAATAATTTTGCCCATGTTCTTGTGCTTGTTGCAATCTCAATCGTTTTTCAGGAGAAGTATTATGTATCAATAATTCGCGCATATCGTAAAGCACTGGGTAGGCATCTGCAAAATAACCATGACCTAGAAGTGTTAAATCTATATTAGAAACTAGTACTGTATCTATGCCATCAACAACTGTAATCGGTGGAGAAAAACCAACACGGTCATGATCATGAATAATACCTGATGTTGCCACAGCTTTATCTTTAGCAGAAATGTAAAGAGTTGTGCGTTCAGCCAGGTTTTGATAAGCTTGGGCTAATTCAATGAAGATATCCGGATCAACATCAGGAGCAGCGAGAAAGATTTGTCCAAACGAGATTTTACTCCCGGCTTGAACTTGAGTCAAAATTCGCTGCATTGCCCTGAGCAACCCGCGATTTCCCATACTATGAGCAATAATATGGATTTTTTCTGCCCCACTCTTTTGCGCTAAGTTAAGTAAAAACTCAGTAATATATCTCTCACTGGCTTCAATCGTCGCCTCGTCTGCTGGATAGCTGACTAGTTTTCCTCTTGACGGCCAGCTATAGAATGCCATAATCCCTGGCACTTGTAGATCTACTCCTATCTGCGCTGCTCGTAAAGCTGCATCTTCAAAACTGACGTTAAAACCGTGAATGAAGACTAAAGCGGAACGTTCATCTGGCTGATTTGCTTGCAACGTCCGCTGAATTTCATCCCAAAAATTATTTTCCTGGAAGAATTTCAGACTCTCTTGCTTGAGTTTAAGGCGATCGTCAGTTGAGGTTAACCACCTACGCCACCAGGAAGAACCAGTAGAGCCGAATTTATGCGATATTGGGACTGCTACTTGACAAGTACCATAGTGAAGCTGGCGATCGCGCTCTCCTGAAAATCCAAGGGATGGATCCTGTGCGTTCTGCGGTTTCCGGTTAGTCCCAAACCAAAGAGGATATAGGGTAGCTTCCGTTGACTGTGGGGGAGCAGTACGAGTTACTGTTCGTTTTAACTCCTCTCGCTGAAGGAATAATGTATCACGAGTAAACAAATGTGGCACTGCACTATCTGGCAAACTCAATAATTTAATTTCATTGCGACCAACTTCAAAAGCAGTATAATATCCTCTACCCAAACCTAAAGCTCGATAAAAACCTGCTGCAAATCTGAGAGCAGATTCATCATCTATTTCTGCACTCATACCCACAATACAGCTAACTTGATTGGATAGAGCATCAGCTTTCTCTAATGAAAAGCAAGCATTGAGTACCACACATTCTATCCGTCCTTTAACTATAGCCAATAATTCTGCTAATACTTCTGGAGAAACTGGCTGCGGTTTTCCTTGATCGTTATTTAAAATAATTTCACCACTGGGACTGCCGTGACTGCTAAAGTGGATAATCAAAGGATTATATTGCAGTAAATATTTAGATAAGTTTTCTACTTGGACGTCTATTTCGACTTTAACTATATATTTTTTTCCAACTACTCCTTCTTGCAATCGCTCTCGAATTAGATTAGCTTCTTTCTCCAATTGGAGTCGGTCAGTGCCGATTGGATTGGCGGCGAGAACTAGAATATCGCAGTTTTTATCTTCAGGGACATTAGGTGTCGAATTTGATTTTGGATTTGTTTCGTCGCTTGGGGCTAACTTAGGTTCGGAATTTTCAGAACTCATCTTCTCCGAAACATACTTATTATAAGCTGTCAAATTACACTTTTTAATAGCTTCTAATAAACTCTCAATTTCTTCTTGATGTCTTTCAAAATAGTCAAGAATTATTCTAATTCTAAGACTTTTTTCTTGTCCATCAGTAAACTGGTTTCGTACAGAAGAAAAATCGTCTAGTGATTCATCAAGTTCTTCAGAGGTTAAAGATTTTATTAATTCTCTAAATTTAGTACGCTTGTACGTCATGGAGTACTTAGCTAATTGTAAAGTTATCGTATATATCCCACATTCCGCACCCCTTACTGTCATAAGCGGTTATTACGGTAATAAATGAAAATCACAAGAATAAAATAATACATAAAAGGATATTTGAGGAATAAAAGTGGCACGAATCTTATTCTCA
>NZ_JAIVFV010000274.1 GCF_020829445.1 Nostoc sp. CHAB 5836 | reverse complement strand
ACCGCTTCTTACCTTGTGGTAAAACTTGGCTTATCTGTGGTTGCAATGATGCCCGTGCTTCTATTTCCGAAACTGGGGGTAATGCTGGTGTGGTAACAGCATTCGATGCCCAGCGCTCGTAAGTTTCATTTGTTACCCAGTGCAAAGTTGCGCCAGATTCCGCACCAGAGCGAATCATTTCTGCCGCTAAGAGTGCGTCCTTTTCAAAATCAGATTGAGGATTGCGATAGCTCCACTGAATGAACCAATACGTTCCAAGCGCTCCTTCCACTTTCTGGAACTCTGCACAAAAGATGTAGTTTTTCAGTACGCTAGCGATCGCGCCGTAACAAAACTCTTTCGCATCTCCTGGCATTCCCTCTTCACACCACTGCTGGAAAGCGCGATGTGCGAAGTGGTTATACAAATTAGCGAAACTATCTTTACTGCGACGGTGCATCAAAAAACAAAGCAGCATAGAGGCTGGCCCCTTGAACATATCTTTTAAATCGCCAGCAACCGGAATCACCCACAGTTCAGTGAATGGTTCATTGGTAAAGTTCTCGTTAATAGTGAAGATACGGTCGGGGCGAGAAATAGCGATTGCGAAGTCAGCTTTATTCCCTTTGAGATAACCACCTGCTTGTGCTTCAAGAATTGTCAGTTTTGGGGGGCAATCAAGAAGGAATTGCCCGTATTCTTTAGCGCAGTTGGCTTGCAGTTTTGGTTGGCTTGGGGGGATGAGAAAAACGCTGTTGTTGATTGTGATGGTTTCCATGTTTGTGTTTTATTGGTTGTGTTAGAGTGATGTGTACAATAATGAAGTCTGTGTTTGATTCAGGCGTTTTTGTACTAAACGGAAGGTTCTCGATTTCGGTCTATTTCCCATTGCAAATAAGTCAGCGCAGTTTGAGCATCGGCAATGTTTAAATCAGGGCTATATCCCTCGTCCAGCAATTGCTTGTAGTCTCGATGCGTAGCAATAAGGGATATCAGGGTTTGGGCAATTTCAAGTAATTGGTGGAGATTGGGGTTAGACATTTCAACCTCAAATAAACCTGCGCTCTGTGTGGCCATAGTTGCCCAATCGGGTAAAATCTGTGGAATGGTTCTGGTGTAAAGTTTCATGATTGTGTCCTCTGGGATTAATAACTTAAAAATCCTCGGCAATCTCCAACAAAAAGCCGCATCCAGTGTTCTGCACTTGCACCAATTCTTTATCCAGCAGTGTTTGAATGACTGAGTTTGAAACTTGGAATTGGAGAGAGTGTAATGGAACGCAACCCCCACAAAGTTGAATCAAACGCAGCAGATGATTCGCTCTCCGGTCAAAGTTGTCGCTGACGGAATTAGTCATTATTTGCACCTCCAGTTATTGCGTTTAATTGTTGTTGTAAAATTGCTATTTGGTGCTGATAAAACTCAATCTCTGCGGTGATTTGTGAGACTAATTCTGATGGTGTAAGCGGGTGGATTTGATTCTCTTCAAAGTGAAACAGTTCATCAGAATTTTTCCGCAACATCAGCGCATAGCGCCAACCTGCACCAAATTGTTCAGCTAATTCTGTACCATTCGGGTAGTAGTGAAGCCCCAGAATGATGCCCTGTTTTGTACGTTGATTCAAAGCAAAGCGCGGATAGTCCCAATGTTTGGGTATCGTGATTGTTGGTTGCATAAGTGATTTATGATTGGTGAGAATGTGCTGGCGATCGCTTGACAACAGCGTAGGCGTAGCCCGTCGCAGACATCGCCCCCTTTGTTACGCGTTAGTTCAAAAGCTCGTTTATACTCCCGTAACTACTGCCGTCCATCGGGGTTAACATCTCAAATGGGCGGTTTAACAATTGGGTTTGTGTAACTGCTAACCGCCAAACTGCTTCAAGCGCAGACTGGCAAGCGACTCGTTCAGTATTGGCTGCGCGTACCACCCACCAAGAGCCTTCTGTGTAGCCTACTTCGCCCAGTTTCACCTCGTCGTTGTAGATTATTCCATTTATTCCATCGCCCACTATTTCAAAGCCGTACTTCTGGCACTCGTTGAAAATTTGGCACATGATTGCGTTCTCAGTATTACCATTTGTGTCTGTAGCGTTTTGCTCTTGTACTGGTAGTGTGCCGTCTTTGTAATGTGAGCAGATGTAACGATGGCAAAGCATGACAGTCGCAGCACGGTGGATTTCCTTGTTGTTCACCATTACTACCCAAGGTTGGGTTAGGTCGTTGTCATAGGTGATTGCGGCGATCAACTTATCCCCAGCGTAGTATTCGTGATCGTAAAAGCTGATTTCGATGGGTGTCAGTGGTATTGAGGCAGGGGAGATAAATTGCTCAGGGTGGGTGGATTGGTGAGCTATGATTGCAGTAATCCAAGAATCTTTGCAGCGTTTGTCCGCAACTTCAACTGTACAGGCGATTTCGCTGTAGATTTGTTTCAGGCGTGCTATGGATTTGTGTTGTAGCTGTTGATAAGTGTAAATGGCGTGAGTCATAATTAGTAGGTTCTTCAATAGGACTAGAGAAGCGCTTCAGATTACCAGTCCAGGCGCTTTCTCTATTTCTATTAAATCAAGTTGATTTGTAGTTGTCAAGTTGATTTGTAGTTTCTTTTTGTAGTAGAATTTTGTATAGATGAGTTCGGAGCATCCATTTATGAAGTTAAGAGAGTCTCTGGGATTAACCCAGAGGCAAATTGCGGAAGTGGTGGGAGTGACAGATCAAACTGTTTCTAACTGGGAGCGAGGAGTTAATTTGCCACGACTTACTCCTATGCAAACAGCAAAATTATGTCAAATCACCCGACTATCAATTGAAGAGCTTGCACAATTGTTTAACCAGTAAACAAAAATGCTCACTGGTCAAACTATCAACTTGCTTTCTTTTTCATCCTTTATGCTATAGCAGCGATCGCATCTATCTTTTCTCTTTCCTGTCTAGCCACTTATCGGCTGCTTACTATAACTTTAAGTGGGTAGATACGGGGACAGTTGAAGCGCTAATCAAAGACAATTGTGTTACACAATCGCAGTTGACCACTACAGCCAAAATTTATTTGTAATCAACTCTGAGCAAATACCACTGAGTTAGAAAAAGTGGACTTGTGAATAAACCACTCTCTCGACGCAAAAAAGCCACCTCTGCCACATTCAGGGACAACACACCAACAGATGATCAAGACCTTGAGGACATCTCCCTTCAAGAAAATCCCGGTTCAGCCACAATTACGGTTAGCGCTGTTGAGGTTGAAGAGTTAAGCTCAGAAGAACAACGCGATCGCCTTCACCTAGAGCGACGTGTGGAAAGAGCAGTCTTTGAGGCGGGAAAGGCGCTGGCAGAATTGAGGGACAGGAGGCTATACCGTTCGACGCATAAAACGTTTGAAGAATATTGCCGCGATCGCTTTGGTCATAGCCGTCGCCAGTCTTATCTTTTAATGGATGCGGCTGTTATTTTTGATAACTTGGTTGAAATTTGTGATCAAATTGATCACAAATTGCCAACAGCAGAGGGCCAAGTTCGACCCATGACAAAGCTTGAACCCCAACAACAGCAAGAAGTATGGCTAAGAGCAGTAAAACTTGCTGGCGGGAAAGTGCCAACTGGTAGAATCGTCAAAGATGTTGTGCAGCGCATCATGGAAAGGACGAAAGTACCCAATACCTACCAAATCGGCGAAGTGTGCCAAATCCTTGTTAAAGACAATCCTGAACTCAGGCGCAAGGGTGGGTGTTGGGGGATTGTCAGCGCAGTGAACGAATTTAGTTGCACTGTGAGAGTCTGGGATGGAGAGTACACCATTGGCTTGCAGCATCTGAAGTCCTTTAACTATCTGCCCCAGGAGTGTCAACAGATGCAGGTGATTTGCGATCGCATTACACGGGTGTATTCGAGGGGCCTGGAGGAATCGGTGCAGAGGTTTTTGGAGTCGCTGGGGAAGCTGAATCGGGCTTATTTGACGGCGTTGGAGGAGAAATTGTTGAGCTTGCTAGAGCTAGAAATAAGAGTTTGATTAATAATTTATTATGGTTAAATGTTTTGGCTTAATTTAAATTACATAGCGCGGTTAAACACTTCACTTAATGTGATCGCAGCAAAATTTATGGTGTGTTTTGTGTGACTTGAAGAAGATTTTGGACAGAATGTCCAAGTTTACCTGACAAAAATGTCCAAAAAATAACATAAAGGAAAGCTAAACTGCTCAAACTCTCTTTCTCTATACAAGATAAAGGTTTTGCTCGCTAGCGATGCTGAAGGCAGCAAGCGATGCCTTCTCTACGAGACGCTACGCGAACGGCGGCAAGCTACGTAATGCTAGTAAGTTATCCCAGTTAAAAGGAAAAGTTGGCTAAGAGTAGTCTTTATATGGATTTGCGTCCATCTTCTTCTCCCATTTTTGTTACTATGTCCATTTTCTTTATCCAAAAAAGCGATCGCTTGATTAATTCCTTAACGAAGTTTTAGGTATTTCAGCTTACAACTTGTCCAACTTCTCCTGACAAAAGCTGTCCAAAATCTTCTTAAAGTCACATTTTGCTGGTTTGTCCATTGGTTTCTCGGTAAATCCAGCATTGACCGTTAGTTAGTAGTGGGTTATTACAGATACAACCTATTACTTATATTATTTATTATTAATGCCCAATATTCTGCCCTTGGCTCCTGGAATGCGGGTTTTATGTCGTGATGCTGAATGGCTTGTACAGCGTATAAATGCCTCTAACGATGCAGGTACACAACATGCAGTGCAAGTAGTTGGAGTTGATGAACTGGTTCGAGGATATCAAGCGATTTTCTTGACTCAGCTAGACCGAATTGAGTCAGTAGATCCACGCAAGACTAGACTAATTGCCGATAATTCAAATGGTTTTCGTCGCTCCAAATTGTTCCTAGAAGCGCAATTGCGGCAGATGCCTGCGGCGGGGGAAGAAGCTGATCTGGAGGGGTTAGGTGCATTTGACCCAATGCCATTTCAGATTATCGCAGTCAAGCGATCGCTAGAACAACTTCGACCTAGATTGCTACTGGCTGACGCTGTTGGGCTGGGAAAGACTATACAGGTTGGCATGATCCTGACAGAGTTAATCCGTCGGGGACGGGCAAATCGGATTTTAGTGTTAACTAAAAAATCCATGCTGACACAGTTTCAAGCAGAACTTTGGAACCGTTTCAGTATTCCTCTGGTAAGGTTAGACTCTCAAGGCATTGCTAAATTAAGGTTACAGATTCCCACAAATAAGAACCCCTTTGAGGTTTATCATCGAGTCATTATCAGCATTGACACACTCAAGGATGTTGGACGCTATCGCCATTTCTTGGAAGACACTCGCTGGGATGTGGTGGTGATTGATGAAGCGCACAACGTTGCTGGGGCTAGTATTCCTGAGAATCATCAAGCCCATAGGCTAGCGCGGTTGCTGTCAAGGCGCACAGATAGTATGTTGCTGACGACAGCAACACCTCATAATGGCAAAAGAGAAACTTTTGGGCGTTTAATTTCCTTACTAGATCCATCAGCAATCCCTGACCCGCGTTATCGAGAGTATGATGCAGATGATATCCGTGGCTTCTATTTGATGCGCTTTAAAGAAGATGTGCGTCATCAAGTTGGGCTGCAACTTACTGAACGGTTTGTTGTACCCCTTCAAGAAACTACGGCGGAGGCGACAAGTGCAGAAGAAACTGCATACAGAATTTTGGGCGAACTGCGGCAAGCAATCCAGACCCAAAAGGAGGAGTATTCAGAGTGGAGAAATCAGCGTTTAATTCAATATGGACTCTACAAACAGTTTCTTTCTAGCCCAGAATCTTGCGCTAGTACTGTTTCCAAACGACTGAAAAAACTGCAAGCTGAAAACCCTCAAAGTCCAGAAATACCTTATTTAAAAGGGCTAGAAACAGCCCTGAGAAAACTTGCATTAACTGATTCCTCCCGTTTTCAACTGTTGCTTGCCTCATATCTTGCACCGGGAAATTTGAATGTCAATTCCACAACTAAGTATGAAATTTCGCATTCGTTCAAAGTAGAGTAAAATTAACGACAGTAATAGTTGTGGAAAGCAAGTTTGAAAAGCAAGTTG
>NZ_JAIVFV010000273.1 GCF_020829445.1 Nostoc sp. CHAB 5836 | reverse complement strand
CATAGAAATGTTAATAGGCTCAAACGGACATGATATAACTCATGAATGTGGAGAAAAGACAAGGAAAAACTTCTCTTTTCGTGGAGAAGCAGGATAAAGTTTAGGAAGATTTTTTCCCATCTGAAACCATTTGCGAGAGAATATAGGCTCCAAAATCTAGTAACTGATCCAGCAAAAAGCCGATGATACCGATGTAGAGTATCACCTGGATTATGTAATCGGCATTACCAGCTTTATAAGCATCCCAGAGAGTAAAACCAAGTCCTTTTGTGCCTATTAACATTTCTATGGCAATAACTATAAACCATGCTACCCAAATGCTAACTTTCAAAGCATGAAATATATGAAATATAGCTACTCGAAAGTTATTATTCTGTCTATGAAAATGTCGCATACCTATTGCCGTATTAATAATCATTGTCCAGAAAGTTCCTAGAAAAACTACTATAATAGCAGCCGAGTCGTTCTCTTGAAATGCTATTAGGGCAATAGGTAGCAGAGCGATAGGAGGAATACTATGTGGGATCTGAAATATCAGCCTAAATAGCTGATAAATCATGCTATTCATACCTATTAAATATCCGATGAAACTACCCAATACAACGGCGGGAATGTAACCCACAAATAACCGTTGCAGGCTAGCTAAAATGTCTAAAAACATATTATTTTCTCTGCCTCAGTTCTCGTAGAAAACAGTTGGGAAATACTGCGGCAATAACACAAACTTCAATATAAAAGTGTAAACACATACACTTTGTTTGAGCATGACAAGCTTTTTTATATCTTCTCCTCCTTCATTAGTAATCAAAAAAGTTAGGTATTATTACGATGTGATAGTAGTACAAAGAAGAGGTAAAACTTTGCTTTAGTAAACTTTATCAGAAAAGCAAATCCTGATTAGTAAATTCAATACAATTTCCAGAATTTAGTTGCTTGATGATTGTAACAAGAGAGCATTTATAAAAATAATTCGTAATACCTCGACTCCCTTCCCTGCGGGACGCTACGCGAACGGCTGCGCTCACGGCGAGTCGCTCGGCACAAGTTCCTAATTCGTAATTGAATTAAGCTAGACACTTCGGGGGAGCCAATTGGCTTGTAGTGTGTAAATTGGACTTAGTACAGCTGTGCATAAAATCGTGGCGAATTGAGGGTTGAAATTTAAACGCATAGGCGCTTCGCCTTCCCGCAGGGTAGGGGCGCAAAGGGAAGCGCAAAGGTTCGCAGAGAATTCGCTACGAATTTATGAAATATTGTACTTAGTGTTCCCTGTTCTCATTGACTGGGTTCGCCTGCAAAAACTGCGTAGGCGTAGCCCGTCGTAGACATGGCGTTATTCAGTGGTATGGAATACAAATAACACATGAAATAAGAAGCATCCACAAACTAAACGTCAGTGTCAGCTGCACGCAGCTTGCTTTAAAAGTAAGGCATAATACGGTTTTCCAATGCCCCATACCCAATTTAATAGTAGGAGATTAAACGATGGTTCAGGTTCGCTATGGTGGACAGAATGGTCAACAGTTTGAACTTGCTATCAGTAACGAACACGTTGTTGTGCGTACCGAAAGCCGCAGCACTGTTGTCGGTGCAAGACCGTTTGAAGTTGCACCTGTGTCACCCAGAGCTCGTGGCATCCTCAATCAATTTGAGTTAACAACACGGTTTCGGCAAGCGGGTGTGGAAATTCTGCGAGCGAAAGTTCCAAATCAGGGCGTCGCTTTGCGCGATCGCGCTCGTGAAATTCTCAACCAAGAGTCTGAAGTCCAATTTGCCGGACGTGTCCTGATTGATCCAGTATCCAAACAACCTGTAGTTTATACCGAAAACCTTTTCGTTAAATTCAATGACGAAGAAGAGTCAAGGGTCTGCCAAGAGGTCTTAGGACGTTACGGCTTAACAATTAAACGCCAACTTGAATATGCACAGAATGCTTACTTTGTCAACTCACCTGTAAATACTGGTATAGCCATCTTTGACATCGCCGAGAGACTTCTGAATGAGGAATCAGTAGAACTGTGCCATCCTGAACTAGCGCGTGAGTCACGCCAACGCCAGGTTTTCCCGCACCAGTGGCATTTAAAGCAAACAACAATTAATGGTAAGGTAATTAACGCCCATGCCAACGTCGAGGCAGCTTGGAAGTTGAGCGATGGCACTGGGACAATTATTGCAATAATCGACGACGGTGTGGATCTCGATCATGAAGAGTTCCGTTCCTCTGGCAAGATTGTTGCCCCGCGTGATGTCACACGTAAAAGTAACAATCCCAGCCCGGGGAACGACAATAACCACGGCACAGGCTGTGCAGGAGTAGCTTGTGCAAACGGCAACTTTGGGGCATCTGGTGTGGCACCGGGTGCAAAGCTGATGCCGATTCGTTTAGCTTCGGCGCTGGGGTCACAGGATGAAGCAGATGCTTTTGTTTGGGCGGCTCAAAATGGTGCTGATGTCATTTCTTGTAGTTGGGGGCCAGCAGACGGTACTTGGTTTGAGCCAAACGATCCTGTACACAATCAAAAAGTACCTTTACCTGACTCCACACGACTTGCTATAGATTTTGCAATCAATAAAGGACGCAACGGTAAGGGCTGTGTAATTTTATTCGCTGCTGGTAATGGTAACGAAAGCGTGGATAATGATGGCTATGCCAGCTATCAAAAGGTGATTGCGGTGGCAGCTTGTAACGACTTCGGCACGAGAAGCGCTTACAGTGACTTTGGTCAGGCGGTCTGGTGTGCCTTCCCCAGCAACAATGGGGACAGTTCTCAAACCAGTGGAATTTGGACAACCGATCGCTCTGGTGTACTTGGTTATAATTCGGGTAATCGGAATCTGGGTGAGGCCGCAGGTAACTACACAAACGAATTCGGCGGAACTTCCAGTGCTTGTCCAGGTGCAGCTGGTGTCGTAGCCCTGATTATTGCCAGAAACCCAAATCTGCGTTGGGATGAAGTGCGAGAGATTATTAAACGCTCCAGCGATCGCATTGATCCATCTGGAGGCAAATATGATGCCAATGGTCGCAGCCCCTTCTACGGTTACGGTCGAATCAATGCTCTCAAAGCTGTGGAATTGGCCAAGCCAGATCAAACATCGCCCATCAGCATATTCAAAGCAGTCCAAGATATCCCAATTAATGACTTGCAAGTATCAACATTGTCGTTGGCGATCGCTAATACCAGCCTGATGAAATCCATCAAAGTTAATGTAGACATCGAGCATACTTTTATTGGGGATCTTGTAGTTACTCTCCTTCCTCCAGTGGAAATAGGCGTACTTCCCATCGTTCTGCACGATCGCCAGGGCGGAAGTACAGATAATATTAAAACAACCTATGACGAAGTAAATACCCTTAAACTTGCTGCCTTTAAAGGTAAAAGTCCACAAGGAACCTGGACTCTTGAAGTTGCAGATCAGGCTGAGGCAGATACAGGAAAGATTCGCGGCTTAACCATTGAAATTGGATTGTGAAATTTATCTGAATGTGCAAACCCAATGATTAGATATCGGAGTGAAAATGAATCTCAAACCCTTATCCTGTCTAGGTGAAAACCTAATTTATACCAGAATTCTTGTAGAGACGTAGCAGTGCTACGTCTCTACAAGAATTCTGGGTAACGCATATTTAATTTCACCAGATGTCTATTTGGTCAGGGTATTTGTTCAGAATCTGCCGATGGTTCATTGTTAAATAACAGCAGGCGTGCAGCGAGGATAGCAAATCCCACAGCAGCGATCGCTTTCAACACGCGTGTAGGTAATAATTCGGCTACAGCTCCTCCTGCTAATGCTCCCAACAGGCTTGTTAATAGCAGTGCGCCTGCTGCACCAAAAAATACTGCACGCAAAGAATTAGAACGCCCTGAAAGTGCGATCGCCGCAAGCTGACTTTTGTCACCCAATTCTGATAAAAAAACTGTAATAAAACTCAGTCCTAATAGATGCCAATCCATATGATTAAGGGGGAGGTGGGGGAAGTGGGGGAAGTGGGGGAGATGAGGGAGATGGGGGAGATGAGGGAGATGAGGGAGAATGACTACTAACTTCTAATTCCTAATTGTGGTTCTTCCAATTCTTAACTTCTAATTCTTAACTCCTAATTCTTAAGTTCTAATTCTTAACTTCTAACTCCTAACTCCTAATTCTTAACTCCTAACTCCTAACTTTTAACTAACCTTGGAATACATCCCAAAACAGCATTAGGGAAATCACCAACAACATGACGCCGGATGATTTTTCTATAGTTTTCGGGCTGAGTCGGCTGGCTATCCAACTACCTAAAAGTACGCCTAATAAGCTGGTGCTTATCAACGCCGCCGCAGATCCCATAAATACCACCCACGGCGAATGAGATTCTGCACTCATTAACAGAGTGGATAGTTGAGTTTTATCTCCGATTTCTGCTAGAAAAATAGTTACAAATGTTGTACCAAAAACTACTAACGCTGATTGCTGCTTTTGGGGACTATCGGCAACTACAGGCTGAACTGGCTCAACGGCGATCGCAGGAGTTAAGTTAAAATCATTGCTGTCTTTCGGTTCTAGCTCGATCTCAGTCTGAGATCCGTCAGAAATGCCCAAAGGTACAGAGTCAAGTTTCACAGGCAGTAGTTTTGGTTGCTAAAGTTTTTTCATATTTCTATCATTTTCTCAGATTTTTGTCATAAATTGCAACCGACAGACGAAAACAACTAGTGGGAGTGTCATAGCCCTACAGCTTTATTGAAGCGTAGTATTTCCAGACTGCGATCGCCGTAGACTCCTTCTATTTGCTGGCGACAGCAGTCAATAGCAAAATCGTTGACTTCTTCAGGTTCAACCCCATACATATCCTGAAACACTTCTGATTCCACACGGCAGAAGCGAGGACGATTGGAGTAGATGCGGCATTCTCGCGTGGTATGGTCGAAATTAACGCACCATCCGTCTTCGGCTACCATGCTGAGGTAGAGTTCTAGTTCTGGTGGTGAGAGATAGTCTTCCAAGTCTGGACGATCTGCTGGAGTAAGATTGCAGCAGGCTCCACATTGCTTTACACATTGCCAAGTTGACATTTTGGATTAGAGATTGAGGGGGATGAGGGAGATGAGGGGGATGAGGGAGATGAGGGGGATGAGGAGACAAAGAAAGTGTTTTCCCTATGCCCCATTCCCTATGCCCTTATTTTACGTTTTTATGTCTTTTCTTATAATTTTGTTAAGTAAATTAAATCTAACAGGCCATGGCCAGATATGATCGATTGCGGGTTTTGTAATTAAGTTATTGAATTTTTTAAGACAATTGGCAGGAGAAAAGGAAAAATGTTTGACGCTGTATCTGACTTGTTTAATGCTTTTACCAGTATTAATTGGGAAGTTATTTTCCAATTGCTGTCCGTGGGGCTAATTGTGATTGCTGGGCCAGTGGTGATCTTTTTGCTGGCATTTCGCAACGGCAACCTATAAGAGTGCTGATTGAGAGTTAGGAGTTAGGAGTGAGGAGTGAGGAATTAAATTTCTTCTCAACTCATAACTCATAACTCATAACTCATAACTCATAACTCATAACTCATAACTCCTAACTCCTAACTCATAACTCATAACTCATAACTCATAACTCCTAACTCCTAACTCCTAACTCCTAACTCCTAACTCCTAACTCCTAACTCCTAACTCCTAACTCCTAACTGATAACGCCTGAAGTGCAGCTTGGATAATATTGTCATAATGTGGTTGAGAAATATCAACTTCTTTGGCGGTTTGACGATTAGTGCCCAGCAAACCAATTATATGTCCTGGCTGCATGACTAAAACTTTGCCTTCAGAATTTTTAATTCTTAATTCTGCTTCAATACCGTTTTTATAAAAACCACAAGTATAATGTCGCTGGTTGTACTCAAAGGTGGTGCTTGATGGGATAGGCGGCGAAGCAAAAAATTGTTGAAGCTGAGTTGGCAGTCTGACACCGATTAACTCTAGCTCGATGGTGGTGTTACCGTTAAAGTAATTTTCTCGTAGTTTGTAAGCGATATCCACTCGCAGTGGTAGCTGGAAATAGTCGCCCCAACGCCAAGCGATCGCTTTGATTTTATACTCCTGATGATCAATAGTTTGGGCAATTGTCAGTTTAATGTGACCCTTACCAACGATTTTTTGCTCAACCA
>NZ_JAIVFV010000272.1 GCF_020829445.1 Nostoc sp. CHAB 5836 | reverse complement strand
TTCTTAGGCTTTAGGCGTTTAACTCAGTTGGACTCAGTTTGAAAAATAACTGGGGTAATTTATGATGCGTAGATTGTAAGTTCGCGTAAATCAAACGCGAACACTTCTTTTTTGTCCAAAGTCCAAAAGATGAACTTGAAGTTGCACGAAAAGAAAATGATACTCAAGCGATCCCTAAAAAAGTTTCTAATTTTGCGTTCGCGGCTTTCCCCAATGAGATTGTATCCCGCTTGGACGAACTGCAATTTACTGATCTCAAATTAGTCACGCTCTCTAACGAGGCAAACCAATTTTTGGGCAGAGAATGGAAGAAAGATGAAAAACACCCCATAGAAATCAGAGCCAGCCACCACCCAGTCGGACATGAACGCCACGTTTCCAGACTAATGTTTGTCCAGGATACTGACGGCGAATATAAGGAATTCGCCATGCTCTCAACCAGAACTGCACAGCTTCCCATTGGTACAAAGGCGCAAGCTAATTTCATTGGCGTAGAACCTGCCACTGCCAAAGCAATTATTGGACTGCCAGGAAACGAGCCGATTGAAATTACTATCCGCGAACTCAAAAACTTCTCTTATCCAGGACTTGTTTTTAACGCCGAACCTATAAACTTAGAATTCGGCACTGTGCCGGTGACTGATAAAACAGTAAAAATCAAACTTGATGGCAAAACTTTGGGTGAGTTAGACAGTGATTCTGTCCAGCAATTAAAACAAATTGATTACCTGAAAAATGGTAATCCTCTAAAATTAAAGCTCACGTCAATCTCCGAAACTGGAGATCAAGCTTTTGTGCTGGGTGAGTCTCCTAATGGGAATTTACTCAAAATTAATAAAATTAACTTTTATGATTTTTCTGGTCAGTCGTTCAATGATCAAGATTACCGAAAACTGACTATCGATTTGCCACCATATAAAACCAGAGATGCTGTGTTTTTAAATGGTGAACCATTGGGGGTATTACATTTCAAAAAAGACTTGGACGCGCTCAGACAGCTTGGACTACTCAAAACCGGACAACTTACACCCGCACCCGCTATTATTCAAAGTAATTTTTCTGTTATTTGCGCTCAAATTGATCCAAGGAGCGTTGAATATCCCCAGAAGTGGACGAAGGAATTTCAGATTTTTTCGACTCAATCGGTTAATCCCCAACAACTGTATATGATTTCTCGTAGTGCGAAAATTCTACATCATATTAAAGAGCGTCCTACTTTCTTATTTTCTACAGAATCAAACAAAAAGCTTGGAGTCATGGGCTTGGCTGTTGATAACCAGAAAGCTGAGACTGTAACTAAATGGTTAACTGCTCAAAAAGTTGAATTTCAACAAGTACCAATAGAAGATGTTATCAGGGAAACTAAAAAAGGTCTAGCGGTATTTAACTTGGTTAGTAGTTCAATTCCTCCCAAAACTTTGGATAATATGACTAAGAAATTTGGGGCAATTATTGAGTCTACCCTTGAGTATCAGCAAAGAGTTAGCTCCCTCGCCACACGACCGCAGTTTTTGAAATCTCCATCTCAATTAACGCAATCCCCGCCTCAACAAAGCGCTCAATTGCACCCAACCCAAGATATTCAAAATGTCGCCTCAAGAGGCATCAAAGGCAAACCGATTCCCATGAACTACCCATTAATGATGCATGGTGACACCAATCTTTTACCCGTAGATACTTGCATTGATGCCATGCGCGGATACGGCAGAACTCATACCACTAGAGCTTACGAACCTTACAAACAGTATGGATATGAACTACCCCACCCTACTTCGTAGAGGGTGGGGTTTCTACATCCCCACCCGTAGAGCAAAATTTTTGACGCTTCGCACGACCTAGTTGCTTCATACTTCCCGCAGACTTTCGTTTACGAGTGCCTGAAATAGAGCTAGAATCATCTGCGTCTAAGAGGTTGGTTCCCAACCCCTGTAGATTATTTGAGTACCAAAGCAACATAACTTCTGCGGATGCAATATCGCGTTGTTGATGATATCCACAGTTATAGCAAACGTGCTGGCGCTGTGATAAATCATTTTTTTCTTGATGCCCACATTTTGGGCAAGTTTGAGATGGTTTCACCTGACGTGTCGGAACTTCCACGAATAATCCGCCAACATCTGACAACTTCGCTTTTAGAGCGTCTTTTATCATGCCCATCCCGACATCAAGAATCGATTTATTTAGTCCAGCTTTCTGTTTCTTGCGCTTACCCTTCTTGGCTTTGGCACTCATTTTTTTCACTTCTAGCTACGAGCGTGACTACCGTGCTGTTACCGCTAATAATTCGTGTAGTCTCTTGATGCACCCAGTTTTGGCGCTGGTTGGCAACTTTTCTATTCAGCTTGCTAACCTGCTTCTGGGCTTTCTTCCACCTTCTAGAAGCCTTAGTCTTTTTCTTGAAATTGGGTGAACGTTTACGACGTTTAGCTTTGCTTAATTGCTTGTTTCGTTTATCTGCTTTCCTCAAAAATCTAGGCGCAGAAACTAATCCGTCCTCGACTCCAGTAGTCCAGGCAATAGCATCATTACATCCTAAATCAATTGCAATAACCCCGTCATCAGTTTTGCGGCTATTCTTGAGCAAGATTTCATCAACTTCTAAAACGATACTTGCATACCATTTTCCGTTGCGGTAAACAATATCCATCGCTTTAGGATGTCCCCAAAGTCTAGCTTTTCCTCGCATCTGGATTTGACCAATCTTAGCCAATTCTAAATAGCCATTATCTCCTGTGCTGTGCGCTTTCCAACCTGTAAAGCTTGGATAACTCCAACCGGAATAATGCCTAATTGACTTGAATCTAGGATACTTTGCCAATCCTTTAAAGAAGCGTTGAAACGCAAAATCAACACGCTTCAAAGTTGATTGCAGCGCTTGTGAATTAACTTGCTTGTATTCTGTCCAAACGTCCTTGAAGTCAGGCAAACAATTTTGCTGTTCAAAGTACGAAACGGATAGCCCAAGCTTCTTGTAAGAATTGACTCTTATGATTTGGCGCTTAATTCCCACTCCAAAGATTTGGCGATCGCGCACAAGAATGGCCATGTAATTCTAAATGTGCAATCTGGGCAAGTGCAAATTAATAAAGTGACCCCTCAAGTTTTGCAGGATTTTGAAGCTGCCAATACTAAGCTTGATCAAAGTTTAGAGAACAAAAAACAAACAGCAGAATTGCAGAGATAAAATAAATCCGTGAAATACGCAATTTTAGTCCAAATTGGCGGATAAATAATAGCAGCAGAAGACGCAGATTATGGGGATTACAAAGGTTTCCTGAAATGCCCTGTATGCAAAGAACCAGTATTTTTGAGGAAGGCGCATTCCAGGAATGATTTAGAGATTCCTTCCTCGTTTGTGCATCACAAAGCAGTTCCAGAGGTTTCCGTTTGTGAGCTAAGAGTGGTATTGTCCAGAGCAGTATCGAAAGAACAGTCAGTTGATGCACAGTCCGTTGCTTGCATCCTGCTCAGAAATGTTGAAATGTTGAACTTGAGCGATCGCCAATATCAAGTGATCGCTCCATTCAATTCAAACTCAGGCAGCATTCTTGCGCGGTCTACCTGGTTTTCCTGGAGCTTTGGTAAATGTAACATGTGCAGTAGTGTCAGTAGTTTTCGTCGCTTTGCCTTTAAGGGAAGTAGATTTTTTGGCAGTTTTAGCCTTAGATTTCGATTGCACTTGTGCTGCTGGTGGTAGTAGCCTTAGTAAAGGAAATTGGAGTACAACTGGTTGAGTTTCGATAAAACTGTTGTGAGGCTCTAGTTCTAATGTCCAGGGGTCGGAAATTTCCTCAAAATGTGATGTAACGAAGGGGATTTGTTGAGGTTCGACTTCTAGTTGTTTAGTGTTAGATAGTAGTTCAAATTGAGGCGCTGTTACTGTAGATTTGGAACTGGTGCCAGATTGTGCAATTGCAATAGGTGGTAATGGCACAACATAAAGTCCGTCGATCAAATCGAAAATCATTAGAGCAACAAAGCTCATGACTATAACTTCAATAGCTTGGGTGAGTGTAGATTGAATATCCATTGTATTTTTCCGAATTCTTTAATGTTCACAAAAGTTCCGCGAAGCGCTAACAGACTCTTAATCAAGTACGAGGCGAATACACTCATGTTTAAAAAGGAATATGAGTTTCTTCATCTTCCAAGATCATTACTATTTACTGTTGATTAACTATTCTCTTACTTCACCCAAAAATGGCTAACCCAACTCCCGACATAGTTCGTTCTTACCTCCTTCAAATCGGACGCTATTCTCTACTAACTCCTGAGCAGGAAATCTCTTGTGCCAGAAAAGTGCAGATGATGGTGGGAATTAAACAGAAACAATTTGAACTCGCTTGGCAAAAACCCGCTTTGATTTTTGGTAGTTTGATTGTAGGTATTTTGATTGGTGGGACAGTGATTGCTAATATTACTCACCAGTCACAACCTGAAACAACTATTGCTACATCACCTGCACCTGGCAATACTGCTCGGTTAAGGAAAATAGAGGGTAAAAACAGAGAAATTATGTTCGCGTGTTGAATACGAGAAGGAAGTGGATTTTCCAGAACTTACTTTTTTTCTAGAAGGCCTTGGTACAAATCTGCCCAGCTAAGTCTGAGAGAATCGATACATGACTGTAGAGACTGAATTTGAGTTCTGCGAGCCACTTCCATGACAGCATCAATATGAGCAGGGCTACCAGCTTTGCCCAAATGCTTATATTTGCTCAATTTATCTGGAAGTCTTGTGGGAAAGATCGGTGATGTTGCATGTAACTTATAGTACCAATAAGTTGCACTAGGACTATGTGCTTGATAGCGCAAAACACAGCAGCCCAGGTGCTTTTTTAGGTGGGCTGAGGATAATGGCAATAGACGGAACAGTTTTTGATGTGACTGACACTCAAGAAAATGCCAGAGTATTTGGTTATCCTGGTTCTCCCAAAGGGACATATCCAGCATTTCCTAAAGCCAGATTAGTTTTTTTGGTAGAAGCAGGTACTCATTTAATTACCGATGCCTTTATTAGTCCCTATCGAATTGGTGAAAGAAAAGGGGCTTTAAAACTACTACGAAGTGTTGCTCCTGGTATGTTATTAATGTGGGACAGAGGGTTGCATTCCTTCAAGATGGTTCATGCAGCAATCAATCAGAAATGCCATTTTTTAGGTCGTGTCCCAGCCCATGTAAAATTGGAAGTTGTTAAAGTTTTGGATGATGGTTCTTATTTGTCGTGGATTGCGCCTGATGGTAGGTCTAAAAAGAAGGGCGCAACCCGAATGACCATCCGCGTAATTGAATATATTGTTGAAGAAGATGGGGTAGAAAAAGTTTATCGTCTGATTACAGATTTGATGGATATTAAGACTTTTCGCGCATTGCTTCTAGCGACTGAGTATCACCAGCGTTGGGAGGCAGAAAACACTTTGGATGAATTAAAAGTTCATCTTAATGGTCGAAAAACTCCTATTCGCTCTAAAAATCCTCGGGAAGTAGTCCAAGAAATTTATGGTTGGTTGTTAGGACATTATTGCATACGTGCAACCATGTTTCAAAGTGCAACAATAGGCGGAATTTCACCTTTACGGTTAAGTTTTACCGGAAGTTTAAGAGTGATTCGACGTGCTATTCGGCATTGGCAACTTTACGATAATGTTCTTCATCAATGGCGATACCTGCCGCCTTCATCCATCGAGATGCCCCCTCATCAGAACTATCTCCGGCAGAAATAATCCTATTGCCCATTTCTGATAACAGCGATCGCAGATCAGCGCGTAAATTATTAATCGACCAGTTGCGCTGCGCCTCAATCTGACAAGAAGCATCCAATGCCCAGTCTTTTTCTGCGCCACGTCTGCCCGTTTCTCTGTCAATGCGAATCAGAAAAGCGGTCATTTCATTCTTCTGGAGAATTTTCTCCTTGATGCGACGGGCGTTGGTTTCGGCATAACCAAATGGAGGGCGTGGTGCAACCCAAACGTGCATGGGGACATTGGGACGATACCGCCATAACTGTTGAGCGCATTCTGTAGCCGATTGTGAAACAGCATGAAACACACCGAATATGATCGCAACACTTCATCCTGGACTTTCGCCTGCTCCGTCACGACACGGGAGCAGTGCTCCAAAGTTAGGTGCTTAAAATTCGGGTGCTAAATCACCTATTTAGGGTTGCGTAGGCGCAGCCCAACCT